>NZ_JAPWAH010000001.1:0-340582 GCF_041432835.1 Pauljensenia sp. 20925_1_27 | reverse complement strand
AGCAGGTTGATCGTGTGGGTTTGGGTCGGGTTGGTGACTGAGACGAGCGTGGGGACGTACTTGTTCGTATACGAGACGTGTGGGGGCTGCTTGTAGATCCCTGCGCCATCCGCGTGAATTGTGGCAGCAGCGTGACGCAGAATCTTCTGGGTTGAAGGAGGATCTGATGGCGTGTCTACGGACGGCGGAGGATCGTCGCATCTCCAGTAGGTAGGGAACATCAGATGACCCGAATCGTAGGAAACTGGATGTTCGCAATGGTAGCCAAGCGCAAAATCCAAAGCGCTGTTCGTGGTCGTTGGTTCAGTCGCTCGAGGTGAACCCGTGTCATCTTCTGATGGTTGAGAGGGGCTTCCTACTGTGCCAGGACTATCTTCGTTCTCATCCTCCCACATATCAGTGTTGACATCCCTATCGATTCCGTTGGCGTCAAAACCTGAACTTGGTGCGAGGGCTATCGCGGGTAGGCAATTCAAAATTAGTAAAGAAGATGAAGTGGCGGTGATTGCAAGGAAAATGCGTAATTTATTCGTCATCATGATCGGTGGCGCTTCCTTGTACCTCTGTCCAGCGGTTATCTTTCCATGTCATGAATAAGGTAATTGTTGAACTATGCTCAGAATCGTCAACAATAATGCTCTGCCCCTTGCACCTTGTTCCATTATTTGCGCTGACACGAAGGCGAACTCCGACGGTATTTGGTGGAATCGTTCCATCTTGCGATGAAACTGCTTCAAGACGAAGCACCTCCTGTACTGTTACTGAGTTTCCAAATGACCAGCCATTTGTATACATTTCTTGAGTATTGGCAATGTGGTTCTTTGCAAAGTTCGATGATGGGTCAGACATATTGGCTAGTGGCTGAGTGTCGCCGGTGTTCCAAGAATAGATCAGGAGTGCGAGGTAGTGTTCTGCGGCTGCTTCTGCTCCTCGCTCGGTGTTTTCCTTCGCTTCCTCAGGGAGCTCGGGTTTGGTGTAGGTGTCTGCGGCATATTGGGCGGGGCGTACGAGGACGCCGTCGGGTCCGATCTGGTAGCCGCCCGACATTGGTGGTTCGCTCGAGGCCGTCGGAGAAGCGGTGGGTGCGGGCTGAGTGGCGGGGGTCGTGGCCGCGACGCTGGGTTTTTCACCCCAGGCGTGCCACCAGCCTTCGGCGACTCCGTTGATGTAGACGGCGAAGACTGCCCCGGCGGCGAGGCACACGTAGACCACGCGCATCACCCAATAGAACGGCTCGACGTGCAGCCAGGCCTGGGCGCGCTCCCGCAAGCCTCCGGGATGCGCGCGCGTGGCCCGGTGCTCAGTATCGGCCTCAAAGCCTGCGTCCAGTGACGCGGACATGTCGCGCCGCAGCTGATCCTCATCCTCGGTGTCGAGGTGGTCGAATAATGGTGGAACCGTCATGGCGTTGTACTCCTCCACGGTGAGGTGCCCTGCGGCGCGCCCCCACCCTTGGAGGCGCGCCCTACCGTTTCAGGGTACGCGCAGAACCGACACGAAATACTAAGAATGCTGCGCAACCATCACGCACATCCTCCCATCCGCATTCCCGAAACCGCACGTATGTGTACACCCCAGCCCAGGCCTCGTTAATGAACGAGGAGAAAGAAGAAGTGAACGGGTCGGTTGCGGTGGGGAGGGTGGTCGTCTTGAGAGGCGTGTTGCGGTTGTTGTAGGGGGTGTGGTGGCCGGAGCTATTCCCTCTCGGGCTATTTCGTACTACACTGGCGTGTATACGAAACTATGGAGGTGATCGCGTGCGAGTCCGGGTTCATCCTCGTGTCCATCAACGTCATAGTGATGTTGAGGATGATGATGTTATCGCGGCCTTCGAGGGCACGTTGCGTTCGCGTGCGCGCGATACGCATCCGATCCAGTGGGTCGGAGTTGGCCTCGACCGCAAGGGGCGACTTTTGGAATATATTGCGGTCGAGGATGAGCCCGATGGATGGCTCATTTTCCATGCGATGCTGGTAACGCGAGCGGTGCTCGCAGAGGTTGGTTTAAGGAGGTAATGATGGCGACGTATAAGTCAGCTGACGGCGTGACATTCACCGATGAGGATCTGGAGCGTTGGGGGAACGAGGCCGAGAACGGTGTTCCTTACGACGGGAAGCATCTCGGATCGTCAGTGGCCGGACGTCCGATTAGCGTCGGTGTTGGTGCTAAGCCGTTCACCCTCCGTCTTGATCGTTCTCGCCGTGCCAAGCTTGCTGAGGTGGCTCAGGAGCGTGGTACGACGCCGTCGCAGCTCGTGCGCGACTTAATCGACGCACTTTAATGGCAGCGTCTGGTCGTTCAGTTGGCCTAGATGCCCGTGTGGCTTGGTCGCGCGAGGTCTCGTGTGCGGTGGTTTCGTAGTCTTGTTTTCCTTCTAGGTGTCATATGTGTGATCGTCTTCTTCACGGAGAACCCGTCAACGATGAGCAGATTCAGGCGTGGGCCGATGAGGCTGAGCGCGGCTACGACCTGACCAAGCTGGCATCCCCCCTCGCCGACGTAAAGCCCGCCTTCTCGGGTGTCGTGCCCAGGCGCGCGGCGATGAGCTCCTTGTCCTCCTGGGACGCGAGGTCACGGACCCACGAGGCGTAGGTGGCCTCGTCGGCGTGGACCTCCTGCGTGAGCGGGTTGCGCCGCTTGGAGACGATCGTGCGCACGTGCGCGGCGAACACCCACATGTTGGCCACCAGGGCGGCCGCCGAGAGGATGAGCATCGCCCAGGGGTTGTGGGCGCTGCGGTGGGCGAATATCGAATCGTGCATGAAGTGCGGGAATGTGAGCACGACTCCCGACCACAGCGTGAGTGTGTACGCGCGGTACTGGATCCACGCGCCTCGCCCGACCTTCATGAGCGCCGGGATCGTGCACGCGGCTAGCAGCGCCACGCCCGAGTACCACGCCCGGTCCGCCAGGCAGTTGTACACGTAGGCGAGGTTCCACAGGTCGTAGGCGATAATCCACCCGATCGTCAGGTCACCCCAGATGAGGGCGCGCTCCTTGCCCTTGGATACGAAGATCCCGACCCACCCGGAGATCGCGAGCAGGTTCAAGATGCCTGCAATGCCGTTCATGATGTTCCACGGCCCGCCCCACGTGACCATGCCCTGCGAGGGATCCACCCCGTGAATCCCGTAGCACTGGAAGTCGCGCACCACGGCCTCGGCGATGTTCACTGCGAGGATCGCGGGCGGGATGATCAGGTACCAGCGGTTGTAGCGCAGCCTCGGGAAGACCTGCAGGGCGACGAGGCACAGGGACCCCGCCAGCGCCGAGTACTGTTTCACGATCGGGAACCAGCCCGCCGAGGCCGTCCCCGCCGTCGAGTGCGGCCACCAGAAGATCGTCAGGGCGATGGGGATGACCACGAAGAGCGCGAGGACCACCCACATGTTGCGCTGTGCCAGCCACGCGGTGCCCGCGAGGAGCGCGACGACGAGGAGGAGCATCGCGTAGTCCCACCACTGGCCGACCTCGAAGAAAAAGAGCGTCGGGTAGTCCGGGGGAGTGATGGCGCCCATTAGCGCTGCTCCTTCCCCCAATTGGGCAGGTAGGTGCGCTCCATCTTCTGGCGGATCTGCTCCTCCCAGGAGAAGGCGGGTTCGGTCCAGCCGTCGAAGTAGGAGGCGTCGACCTCGCCCGCCCACGGGCTGTCCGCGCCCGTCGGCGGCCAGGAGGGGTCGTCGGTGACGGGCGGGCGGATCTCGGCGACGGCCGGGGCGGACCGTCCGTAGCGGAACCACTGGGTGAAGGTCTCCTCGAACAGGGGAGTCCCGTCGTAGCGCCCTGCGGGCGTGCCCGAGTTGAAGAAGCGTCCGCCCAGCATTCCGCGCATGAAGCGGCCCGTCAGGTGCTGCTTCTTCTTGAACTCGAGGACGCGCTTGACGTAGAGGTTTTGCAGGTGGGTCATGCACCCGCCGATGAACTCGATGTTGATCCAGTTCAGGGCCTTCATGGCGGGGGAGGCGGGCTCGTAGCCGATGCGCCAGTGGTTGATGAGGCGCGTGCGCCCACCCGACAGGGGCACCATGTAGAAGCACCAGGCGGCCGCGAAGTGCGTCATCCCGGGGAAGCGGAACGCGTAGGAGCCGGGCGCCTTGGGCGGGTTCTTCGTCTCGACCCACTGGACCATGTACTTGCCGGGCACGACGTCCGCCCACTCCATCGACATGCCGTGGAAGTCGAAGGCCGCGATGTCGCCGGGCACCATCGAGTCGGGCTGCTGGAACTCCTCCTGGATCTCGTAGGAGTTGAAGAAGGGCAGGCGCGCGAATACTCGCTCGAGGAACTCCGAGGAGAAGGATCCGGACTTTTCCGCGCCGATCTGCTTGAAGAGGCGCCACACTGCGTAGGCGGGCGCGTCGATCGTGATCGCGTAGGTCGAGGAGTAGCCGTTGTCGTAGTTGGCGTCGATGAGGTCATCGCCCGGGTAGTGCCAGGCCTGCTCCTCGGGCGTGGCCTTGCCGCTGAGCTGGCTGAAGGCGTACATGCCTCCCAGGAGTGCGGCGGTGCCGGTCAGGCCGGCGGCGCAGAGGGTGCGACGGGGTAGGCGTGTCATGGGTCCTCCTCCTTGAGGAATTGACGAGGGGCGCCCGCGCTGGCGCTGGCCCGCGTGGAGCCCCGGAACGATGGGGATTCGACGGTGAACCCCGCACACTAGGTTAGTGTTTCGGATTATGATAGCCGACAACTATTAGCCCGGTTGTGCGTTCGAAGGAGAATGCCGTGGACTCGCTTTTCCTGTGGGAGCTCGGGACTCCCAAGGTCTATCTCATCTGGCTGCTGGTGCTTGCCGCCCAGATCGTCGTCGCGGAGATTAACCGGCGGTGGAACTGGACGATCTTTGCCGTGTGGACCGTGGGCGGCATCGCCCTCATGCCCTACGCGTGGATCCACGGGACCCCGATGGTGGGATGGTTCCCGTTCGGCAAGTACGCGATCATGATCCTGACCGCCACCATGACGGGCACGGTCCTGGTGTACGCGAAGCGCAATCCCGTCAAGGCGCACAAGTACGCGATCTGGCTGGGCGTAGCCCTGTGGATCGGCCTGGCCGTCAACATCATGGAGGCGAACATCCGCGACCTCACGATCTGGTTCAACGCGGATGCGTACTACGCGTGCGGCGCCGACTGGCAGTGCCTGAAGGGCGTGAACGATGCGCACACGATCGACATGATCGCCGGCCTGCCCGAGGCCAGGGGAGTGAGCGCCGAGCTGCACTCCCAGCAGTGGTATCAGGAGGTCGCCGCCAACCTGGCGGAGCGTCACGTCGGCATTGACCCGGAGACGGGCTTCCGCACGATCGGCGGCTATTGGAACCTGCTGTCCGCTGCGGCCGGCCTGCTCAACATCATCACGATCACGGGCCTGGGTAAGATCATCGTGACCTCACCCGGCAAGCGCTCCGTGCGCGGCCTCATCTGGGTGGACATGGTGTGGCCGTGGGTGATCGCCTACGACCTGTGGAACCATGCATTCTTGTACAACTCGCTGGCCGACTACACGTGGTACTGCACGCTTGCCCTGCTACTCGCCTGCACGATTCCCGCGTTCACCTGGGCGAAGGGCCAGTGGATCTGGTTCCGCTGCTTCACGCTGGTCTTCTGGATCTCCATGAACACACTCCTGCCCGAGGTCTTGGTTCCTCCCTCGGACATCTTCAACTTCGCGACCATGGACCCGCGAGCGAACATCGTGTGTGCGGCCCTGGCGCTCGCGGCCAACGTCGCGCTGTTCGCCTACTGGCTGTACAAGATCGTGGTGTGCAAGAGGAATCCGATCACGGGCGTCCTGTACTGCGAGCTCGCCGAATTCCGCACCATCGTGCGCGAACACTGCGACGACAAGGACAAGTACTTCCTCGTCGACCGCATCCCCGAGACACCCGAGGAGCTCGGCTTCGAGCCAGACTCACTGACCCCGCCGCCTGATGGATATCGCGCGTGGATGCCGTGGTGGCGGGGAGAGGATAGAAGGCATCCGTTGAAGAGGGATGCTGGTTTGCGCTCGTAGGTGCTTTTCTGCCCAACATTGACGTGGCCTCCCCGCGTTGTGGCGGGGAGGCATCGGTCGTACGCGTGCTGGTTCAGGCCCGAGCTTGTTCCATGGAAAGCTCGTGGAAGGCCGCGTTGTAATGCGCCGCATGGCGCTCGGTGCTTTCTAACACGTGACACCACCACTGCTAGCAGTAAAGCTCCGGTCTTAATGCACCTCATGGCGCTCGGTGCTTTCTAACGTTACCTCGTTCAGCGTATCGGCTTCCGACAGGGGTCCTAATGCACCTTTTGGCGCTCGATGCTCTCTGACATAAAACAAATAACGAAAGATTCATCAAATACACGGGGTCTTAATGCACCTTTTGGCGCTCGGTGCTTTCTGACTGACGAAATCTACGGCCCGGCGACCAATGTCGCGATGTCTTAATGCGCCTTATGGCGCTCGGTGCTTTCTTACATCGCAGGCTCAGTACACTGACAGCCCAGATAACGTCTCGTCTTAATGCACTGTTTGGCGCTCGGTGCTTTCTGACTTACCAGACTGGCGTCAACAAGGGCGTTCTCTACCCGTCTTAATGCACCGTTTGGCGCTCGGTGCTTTCTGCATGTTATCAAGAAGGGAGACATGTCGATGTCTGTTAAGGCAGGTCTTAATGCACCGTTTGGCGCTCGGTGCTTTCTGACGTTATAGCTGCGATGGCAGTGGCTGTAATCGTATTGTCTTAATGCACCGTTTGGCGCTCGGTGCTTTCTGATAACGATTTTGACCTGCTCGATTTGCTCGACGAGACCCCGTCTTAATGCACCTTTTGGCGCTCGGTGCTTCCTGGCACATCGACACAACCAAGGAACACTATGTTCAGATACGTCTTAATGCACCGTTTGGTGCTCAGTGCTTTCTGACGCAGCCTCCGAAGTTCTCCTTGGGTTCAGCTACGTGTCTTAATGCACCTTTTGGCGCTCGGTTCTTTCTGACGCCGTGAAGGTTGGTGGGATGATCCGAAGATCAGCGCGTCTTAATGCGCCTTATGGCGCTCGGTGCTTTCTGACGTCGTGTCCATGATCACGGCGCAGGCGATGCTTGCGCCGTCTTAATGCACCGTTTGGCGCTTGGTGCTTTCTGACCGTCGTATTCCTTGACGAGTTGAACACTGCTCCCCCGGAGTCTTAATGCACCTTTTGGCGCTCGGTGCCTTCTAACCTGACGGGTGGCCAGAAACACTGAGTGTTGACATGCTTTCGTCTTAATGCACCTTATGGCGCTCGGTGCTTTCTGACACGACTACCTCAATGGCAACGAAGCACGCACCAACGCGTCTTTATGCACCTTTTGGCGCTCGGTGCTTTCTGACGCTCCATCCAGCGAGCAATGCACAAGCAGGCAATGCGCGGTCTTAATGCACCTTTTGGCGCTCGGTGCTTTCTGACGCACCCGAGACTGGGACTCAGTCTGCGCCGTCATCCGCCCGTCTTAATGCACCGTTTGGCGCTCGGTGCTTTCTGGCCCGCACTGCCCGACGTCGCGACGACGACAGTTGGCCTGTCTTAATGCGCCGTTTGGTGCTCGGTGCTTTCTGACCGCCAATGCGACTTTTCCGCGTGATTCCGCGACCGGTCATGTCTTGATGCACCGTTTGGTGTTCGGCGCTTTCTGACCCGCCAGGACTACTTGCTTTGAGGTCTTTAATTAGATGTCTTAATGCGCCGTTTGGCGCTCGGTGCTTTCTGACCGTGGAAAGGTTCAGGGTGGCCGCGTTGTTGTGAAGCATCTTAATGCACCTTTTGGCGCTCGGTGCTTTCTGACACACGGAGCTGGAACACTTCTACGCAGGCGGCATGGTGTCTTAATGCACCTTATAGTGCTCGGTGTTTTCTGACACGCTCGTGTCCGTGGCAGAGCTGGCCGCTGCCGCGCGTCTTAATACACCTTATGGTGCTCGGTGCTTTCTAACCAGGGCGACAAAGACGTTCTGGCAATCATTGTCAACCTGTCGTCTTAATGCGCCTTATGGCGCTCGTCCTGGAGGAAATTGGAAAATTTTGCATGAAATTCAGCTGTAATTCGTTCAAAAAGTGAAATTGAAACGTTGGTATTCCGCTGTTTTCACTGGTCGTTGACGTGTGTACCAAGAGAATTGCATGCGAGATTTGTGGCGCTCGGTGTTTTCTGACTCGTATGACCTGGGAGGATGTGGGGGAAGACGGGAGCGAGTCTTGATGCACCTTTTGGCGCTCGGTGCTTTCTGATAAGCGCAGTGACCATCCGTAAGTCCCCGAACCCCGGTCTTAATGCACCTTTTGGCGCTCGGTGCTTTCTGACCCGGATCCTGAGAAGCCGTATATCACAGTCAAGGTGTCTTAATGCACCTTTTGGCGCTCGGTGCTTTCTGACCGCGCTGTCGGCGTGGACGACGACGAAATCTACGGCCCGTCTTAATGTACCTTGTGGCGCTCGGTGCTTTCTGACCAAGAGCGTCGAGTTCCCCGATGTCATGTTCTTCAAGACCGTCTTAATGCACCTTTTGGCGCTCGGTGCTTTCTGACTGAGTGACGGCAGCACTCACGTTTCGACCGCATACACAAGGTCTTAATGCACCTTTTGGCGCTCGGTGCTTTCTGACATAAGCTCAAGCGAATTCAAGACCGCGTTCGCAAGCTGTCTTAATGCACCGTTTGGCGCTCGGTGCTTTCTGACCGGAGATTTCTGTATGACCTGAGAGATATCATCACGAAGTCTTAATGTACCTTTTGGCGCTCGGTGCTTTCTGACCGGAGATTTCTGTATGACCTGAGAGATATCATCACGAAGTCTTAATGTACCTTTTGGCGCTCGGTGCTTTCTAACCAGATCACTGAGATCCTCAACGCGACCAAGGATGATTGGTCTTAATGCACCTTTTGGCGCTCGGTGCTTTCTGGCCCGCACTGCCCGACGTCGCGACGACGACAGTTGGCCTGTCTTAATACGCCGTTTGGCGCTCGGTGCTTCCTGACCTGGGTAAACCCGAGAAATGCAATGGGACATTGACGGTGTCTTAATGCACCTTTTGGCGCTCGGTGCTTTCTGACGAGGGCGAGCACGTTCTCGATGCTGGCAACTACGTTATGTCTTAATGCGCCTTTTGGCGCTCGGTGCTTTCTGACCCGAGGCGGCGCAGTGCGCAGATGAGGTCTTGTACTCGTCTTAATGCACCTTTTGGCGCTCGGTGCTTTCTGACTCTTGGATGCAGCTGCTTCACGACCTCGGCTACGAGGACGTCTTAATGCACCTTTTGGCGCTCGGTGCTTTCTGACACGAGAACAACCTCGTCGCGATCCGCGCGGAGGCCGAGTAGTCTTAATGCACCTTTTGGCGCTCGGTGCTTTCTGACCACCCACGATGTTCGTTAACGCCGCGAACGTACAGTTGTCTTAATGCGCCTTTTGGCGCTCGGTGCTTTCTGACTGGGCGCTCGCCGAAAACAACATGCGACCCGAAAAAATCGCGTCTTAATGCACCGTTTGGCGCTCGGTGCTTTCTGACTGCGAGCCTGCCGAGGGTGGGAACGTGGCGGTCATGTCTTAATGCGCCTTTTGGTGCTCGGTGCTTTCTGACATGCCGAAGTTCATCTGGGAGGCGGCGGCTGCGAAGGCGTCTTAATGCACCGTTTGGCGCTCGGTGCTTTCTGACGATGGGACGCCGACCTAGAGCGGTCAGACTTCAACCTGTCTTAATGCACCTTTTGGCGCTCGGTGCTTGCTGACTCGCACTGAGGACTTGCTGGTCCTCATGACCTTGTTCGATGTCTTAATGCACCTTTTGGCGCTCGGAGCTTTCTGACTCAATTTATAGTTGGTCAACAAGTGCGGGTGGTAGCAGGGTCTTAATGCACCTTTTGGCGCTCGGTGCTTTCTGGCCCGTGAGGCTGAGCGTATCCTGCGCGCACAGATCGGAGAGTCTTAATGCACCGTTTGGCGCTCGGTGCTTTCTGACAGGTGACGTATGAGGATGACGCGCTGGACGGCGTGTCTTAATGCACCTTTTGGCGCTTGGCGCTTTCTGACTTAAGAAATATCAGCCAGAAGGAGCAGATATGGTGTCTTGATGCGCCGTTTGGCGCTCGGTGCTTTCTGACTCAAGATCAACGAGGTCGGCTATGCGAACACGGTCCTGTCTTAATGCACCTTTTGGCGCTCGGTGCTTTCTGACTTCGTTACATGCGCGTTAGCGCGTGTAAACGGACGCAGCGTCTTAATGCACCTTTTGGCGCTCGGTGCTTTCTGACTGTCCGGCGTGTCGTACCCCCTGTGGCCAGGGAAAACGTCGTACCGGATCGCCAGTGGCCGAATAAGCATCCCCCCGACCAGCAAGCACGAGGTCAGATTACCAGACTTTTCGTTGCGAATGCTCGCATCGCCGCGGAACGCCTGCGGGGCCGACGTTGTCCCGGAAATCGCCGCCATCGTCGGCGTGTCGCTCCTCCATAACGCTTCACACTTGGAGAGTAACCGCAGGGTTGTTGAGTGTAAGGACAGACAATGACGACACCCGCCACGGCCTCGTCCCTGAGAGAAGCGACCAGCCCAGAAGCCCTCACTCGCGCCAGACGCCGACTCCTCACAGCACACCCCGACCCCACCAGAGCGAACACCCCCACGCCGGGAAGCCTCACCGACGAACAACTCCGCGTCCTCGCCGCGAGCGACTGGGTGCCGCCACGGATCGCCGCACTTGACACGAACACGATCGCAACGGCCGACCCCATCACCCGGGCGCTCCTGGCCGAATCGGTGCGCGAAACCTTCGATCGCCGCCTCGCTGCGGAACGCCCCTACGGCACCTACGACGACACGCGGGCAGGATACGACGCATTCAGCAGGGGACTCGTCGAGGACTACGACCACGGCAACCACCACCTCGCGCGAGCCACCATCTGCGTCGCCGACCGGGGCCTCGTGACCTGTGCGGGTCTTTCGGCGCTGGATGTGTCCGACGCCGACGCGCCCATTATTGACGAACTCGCCCAGGCCTCGGACCCCAACCTGATCGTGAGCGTCCTCGCCGACGCCGCCCTGCTCGACCTTGACAGGTACGCCACTGGGTGAGGACTGCGTTACTCGCGCGTAGGAACCACCCTCATGCTCGCGGCACCAACCGAGCAGCGCCTGGCCGACGCCATCGACACCGTCGCGGCCGCAGCCATCAACACGGGTGCGCGCCTCACCGACGTGACGACCCAGTACATTGACGAGGAGAAAGCCCTCGCCAGCGTCGGCATCGACCCGTGGATCACCCGGCCCAGCGACGAACCCACAGGCCAAGCCGACCGCATCCTCTACGTCGGCCGCGATGGCGCGCGCGTCCATGTCAAAGCGGGCCGCGTCCTCGTCGACGCGCCCGGCTCGTTGCCCTCCACATCCCTCCCTAATAACAGCGTCACCCGTGTCGTCCTGTCCGGAAACGTCGGCCTGTCCGCCGGTGCGCGTTCGTGGGCGATGCGCGGCGGCGTCGACGTCGTGTGCCTGTCGCGGCGAGGCTCCTACTAAGGCACTCTCATCGGCGCCAACAGGGGATCGCACGCCAGTCGGCTCCTCGCGCAAGTGGCCCTCGTCGGCGACCGTGAGCGGCGCGTCCGCCTGGCCGCCAGCCTCATCGGCGCGAAAATCCGCGGTCAAATCCACGTCCTCACCCGCATCGCCCGACGCGACGAAGCCGTGCACGTCGCCGACACGACCGCGCACATGCACGCTTGGCGGCGCTCCCTCGCGGGCGCGCGCACACTCGACGAAATCATGGGCATCGAAGGCGCGTGTTCCAACGCCTACTTCGACGCGCTCGCCGCGTGCGTGCCCGCCGACGTCACCTTCGACGGGCGCAGCCGACGCCCACCCCACGACCTACCCAACGCCGCCCTGTCCTACGGGTACGCGATCCTCCTGTCCGAATGCGTCGGCGCGCTGCACGCCGCCGGGCTCGAACCGTCCCCCGGTATCGCGCACGCGCCCACCGACAAGCGGCCCAGCCTGGCGCTGGACCTCATGGAACAGTTCCGCCCACTCCTGGTCGACCAAACCGTCATGGCACTCCTGCGCACACGCAAACTCCGGCCCGAACACGGCGTCGTCGAGGCCGAGGGTGGGGGAATGTGGCTGGGCAGCGACGGCAAGAGAATCCTCGTCGACGCGTACGAGGGCGCCTGCCAGCGATCCGTCTCCGGAGCCCTCCCCGGATACACGGGGTCGTGGCGCAGACGCATCGCCCACTCCGCGCAGATGCTGGTGCGCGCCATTGCCGAACCCGACTACCAGTGGAGCGGGATCACCTGGCGATGATCTACAACATCGCCTACGACATCGCCGACAACAAACGCCGACTCCGCGTCGCCAAAACCCTCGAATCCTGGGGCTACCGCATCCAAGAATCCGTCTTCCAGCTACGCCTCGACACCGCCACGCTCGCGCGCGTGCGTTTGTTGCTGGCCGCTCTCATCTCCGAGACCGACGACGTCATCCACATCTACCCCATCTGCTCATCCTGCGCCGACCGCGCCGACATACTCGGCGCGGCCATAGCGCTGGATGATGTGGGGTTGTGCCGGGGAGTGTGGTGAGGGCTAGCGGGAGGCTGGTGCATACCGGGACCAGACATGGTGCCTGTTGTTTTGAAGCAACACTGGAACTCGCAGCGGAACTCATAGCTGTACTCAGTCTTGTTTCTTCGGTATCTTCAGGGCCTCGTCCCAATTGTCGGCAGCGAGTGGACGCGGGGCGTGTCCGCGTCCAGACTTAACCCTTCCGTCAGACTCGGTCTTATTATTCTGCTTGTTTTCGCTCAGTGTCATGTAGCGAACCTCTGTTTTGCCGGGATAGCCAAGGCATGACCTAAGAAACGCTTTACACCATGGTGTGCTGGAAAGAAGTCGATAGAAGCCCTCTGCTTCAGCAAAGAATTCGTTTCCCCATTCCTCGTTTAGCGTGTCTTTATCAGGGTCAGGGGCTCCCAGGCATCCGTCGAGATCTTCATAATCGTCAACAAGTGCAAATGCGTCATCGTCTGCGGTTTTGACGTAGCTAAGTGCCGAAAAGGATGTGCGCACTACCCCAAGGCCGAGAGGTTTACCCATCCCCATTCGCAGATAACCTTCCATGGGCGCGCTGCTTTCGCCTTGATCAGATTCTGGCTGATGTTGCGATTCCTGCGCGTACTGTCCGAGGAGCTTGGAATCCAAAATCCAAAGGAGCGTCCACAGCTCCTCTTTTTGTAATCCTTCAAAATGGATCGTGCAATGGAAGGTGCTGCTGCGGGGAATCCAGGTTATCGCGGTGGAATAGATATCTGGGTTCGTCTTCTCTTGTGCTCGGAAATTCTCTTCTAATTGCTCTGCCTCGTAACGCTCGAGGGTCGCGTAACCTATGCGCCCGTCACTCTGTTTCTTCTGTTCTGCATCTCCGCGTTTCTTGTGTTCTGCATCTCTACGGCGAAAGCCGTATGAAGCTGCTCCAAGGTGGTCTCCCTCGGAATAGTAGTCAGGTCTCGGGCGTCCGCTGATCGTGTGGCCTGAAGTATTAGTGAGAAAACGGCGAGCTGAACCTGTATTTGGTCCGAGAAGGGGGCGAAGATTAAGTTTCTCATCCTTAGGCGTTACTTCGCTTGTGTCGACAGCGCTGATCGTGATCCTTCCTCTAAGTGTCGACAATTGTTGATCTTTCTGATTGGCGGCTGCCCCGGCGTCCATGGGGATGAAGCCAAAGATATGGTCCGCCGGGGATGCCTCGATTGCGTCGCTAACCGGGAGTACTCCCTGCTCCTGAGCTAAGCTCCGTGGACTGCGCGAGTAGTTGCGCCTGCCAACCTGTGTTGGCATGAGCTCAACGACCTTCTTTCCTTGAAGGCGGGCATATGCTAAAAGGCCGGAGTGGTTGATTGGAGGTATGTCCTTGTTCCCTGCTCGATCGATGACGAATCTGTTTGGCTTAGTTGGCGTCTTTGAAGTGGGATCTGTTGAATCGTAGGAATATGAGCAGATAATTTGATCGTAGGTCTCTGCCACAGTGGGATCGATCTCGATTTCTTCATTGCTGCGATGGTCATAGAAGAAGATGCGCTCGGATAGCTTAGAGTCGAATATAGACTTTCCTGCCTTGAGGAGATGGTCGGGTGTGGTGGAATAGAACCAGCCAGTATATGCAGTTTCGTCACTATTTGATGTGGCGACCCAGTCTGGAACGTTGAGTTGTGAGTAAGCGTTATCCCCTCTTGCTTTGATTTGTGTGACTATATACGAATCCTTAATCTTCTTTGCCATGAAGTCAATGCGCTCTCCGTGCTGGAGCTTGTTCCAGGCAGAGGAGTTCTTGAGGAGCGGATGTGGCTTTTTGTTCTCCCCATCGTCTCCTGTTTCGTGTGTCAGTAGTTTCGCGTAGAGAGCACGCCCCGGACCGTACAGCAGTTTCCCTCGGTGAGTACCGAGGTCGTAGTTGTCATCTAGCCTTACCGGTACAAGTCCGAGAGCAGCGGCAGGGTCTGCCCGGTATGTCAGGGTGGTGTTGTGTTCACCGAAAACGCGGAAACGCGAGGCGGTCAAACGTTCGTATGCGTTCGAGATCATGCCTTTGATCATTGTCGGGGAAATGAAAGGGTGTCCAGTTGTCGGGTCGATGGGGACTGAGATTTCAGCCGGTTTTCCTTTTGATTTGTTTTGATTACCAAAAATGAGGGCAGTCATCACTTCGACTGTTAGGCGGAGTGATCCGCTGTATGTATCAATTCCTAGGTGGTCAAGGGGGGTGGGGAGTCTGTCGCTCAGAAATGTTGTTACAGTTTCAGGAAGGTTCGGGCGGGCGGAGTCGCTCTGTCCTTCGCGCTTTGTGTCGTCAGCTACATGCTTTTGAATGGATGTGCGTAGTACCGGAATGCAGTTCACTGATGAATGGAACGAAGTGAATTGTGGCTTTTGATTGTTGCTCGACATGATTAGCTCCACCTTCCCGTGAATAGCTGGTCGACTACGACCGTGTTTCCGTACTTATCTTCTTCTTGGATGAACTCGAGTGCCGACATTTCGTTAGTGGTGGGGTCTTGTTTGCCCTGTTTTGTCTGACCAGTGCTGGTATCGGGGGCAGACTCTTCTTTGCTAGTCGCAGCAGACTTATGCTGCAGATAACTCACCTCGTGGAACCACCCGCTGACAGCTACTGATTCCGTGACTTCAGACGATGTCTTCAGTCTTCCGAAGGTGAGCGTTAGCTCAACGGCACCCACGCCGTTCGCCCAACGGAACTCGTGAGCCAGAACGTCGCCCTCTGTGGGTTCATCGGGCAGTTTCACCGGTACCCACAGGCGCAGCTCGAATAGCTTCGTCGGATCGAATTCTCGTCCATCGATCTGCGCGACCGCGAGCTTCGGTGCCTCGGTGGAGGATCCCTTATCGAAACCTAACACGGTCCACGTCCCGTTGGTTGCGAACGCCAGGCCCTGAATATCCTCACCCGAATGTTTCCGTGCGTATACGAGGAAGAGATCCAAGCGTGGTGTGTCACCAGAAACCGGGGGGATAGATGAGTGTGTCAGCATCGCTTGCTGATTCTTGTCAGTCATCGGCGGCTTCCGTCCCTTCAGATTGTTTACGCGCGGCTCCCGGACCGTTCTCTAGGCGCTTAGACCACTCTGTCCCGTCATACTTATCTTTCAAATGGCGCAGGACCCGTCGCGCGAGCTCGCGTTGTCCCTTGTATAGCGCGTCAGTCATGACGCCAGCGCCAGTTGCCGGCTGCTGCAGTGCTTCGCAACCAGTGAAATTCCACGACGGAAGGTCAACACCTTTACGGTTAGCCCCCTCTACCTCGATCGTTGTAACAACGACCTGGCCCAGGCCTCGCGTCGAACGGCTACCCAACGGGAGCGTGCCAGCGGACAACTCGGTGAGTACCAGCCCGAGCAAAACGTAGGCAGCGTGAGCGTAGTCCGCGTGAGTAGGCTTCGACTGCTCGCGATCTTCCGAACCAATCCCTGTTTCGTCGGCGCCGACGGTCTTGCCATCGTCTTCAGGCCCCTTCTCGGCTTCGATGTTGTTCAGGAGCTGGCGCAGATCAATGTCGATCGTGATCGGTTCCCAGTGAGTGCCCAGGTAGACGGCCTCGGTGAAGAGACCACCGTCGATGACGCCGCCCGTCCACCGATCAATCGCGTTGTGTGTGACCTCGATGCGTTCCCCACGCTTAGTGGAGAGACAGTCATGGACGGTGACTGCGCCCCGGTACTCCGTGCTGCCGAACATGTAGCGGACCAGGTTCGGCTCTGCGGCGAGCTGTTCGTGGAGATCATGGGATGTGAACGTGGGCAATTTGTCTTTTGCTGCGAGCACCGTCCGTGTGATGCGCGAGGCCCGTGAGCGCAGCGCACCACGAATCGATGTTCCCGGTATGAGGAGTTGGGCCTCATCCCAGGGGACAGACGGATCGCGGAGGGGCTCTGTTACTCCGTTGGCGGTGGGGTCCTTCTTCCGAGCCTCTTCTTTGCGCTGCTTCGTCAGCTTTTCGTCCTCGGCGACGAAAATACCGGTGGGTGACCACCAGTTGATCCTGATGCGTGCAGGCTCTTCGAGGGACCATCCGCCCAGTTCGAGGGGAATCGGCGTACCTTCCTCGTCCTCACCGATGAGCGCATCGAGAACGTCCGCAGGTGCAGTCAGCGCACCGGTATCGGTCGTTTTGCCGGTGCGACGGAGCTTCGGCTCAATAACCTGGATTGTTCCCTGGCCAGAGCCAGTCCGCCCACCGAGGCATACCGCACCGGATGTCAGGACATCGACGATGACCTCGAGGAGCTTTTTGACGGACTCGGATGACGCGGGCCCCGGAATCCCCTCCGACTGGTCGCGTCCCATCGTTTCGTCGTCGCGCCCCTCCGCGGTGATGCGAATGTCGAACTTTGTGCCGCGGGGAAGGAACTCGTGCTCGTACAGCGCTCCGTCCGAGGCAGCTCCTGTCGTCCGGTCGATGCCGACGCCGTGACGCCTCGGCAAGGGGGAATCTCCGGAGTCGCTGTCCTTGTATTCCGGGAAGGAGACGGCGTGGAAGGTGAGCGCGCTCTGCCTGATCGGCAGGGAGTCGTCACTGCGCAGGCGGCGATCGCGGAGTGACTTGCCGGTGTAGTCCGTGTCATCGCCCCACAGGGACACCCAGCTGGCCTTCGAGAATACTCCTCCGTCCTGAGTCGTGGGATGCCCGGCGTCTTCCATCGTTTGGCGGGCGATGTCGCACGCCGCGCGAACCGCGCCCCTGATGGACCTGCCGGGGATCGTCGGCTCGTGGAGGCCGTTGCGGCAGAAACGGATGACGGTTCCCTCTCCGTCGCGGTCGGGGACAGCATCGACACCACCGATGTGGAGTTCCGACGTCAGCTCAACGGGGATAGTGAGCTCATAGCGTGTGAATGTCATTTGTGTTCGCCTCCTTTGGGCGTCTTCGCCGACACAAAGTGCGCGAGCTTTGCTTTCGTGACCTCAATGGCTTGGATGCTGAGAAGGGGATGATCGACGACGAAGCGCCCGTAGCCCTGCGCCGTCAGCTCGCCCACTCCAAAGGGGGCAAGCTCCAGGAGCTTGGCCCGATCTTCCTCGCTGCCCTGCACCTGAATTACGGACCCCGCCTGGATCGCAAGGCGACTCGCGCGCGGCCCGTTGTCCGCAGGCGACCACGAGTCGACGCGGCGGTGACGGATAGAGGGGGTACCGACTGCCTCGACGGTGATGCCCTCGCGCTTGAATGCACGAATGAGGTCGTCGGTGGTCCCTCCAGCCCCGAGTCCAGCCGAACGGGCGATCACATCGGAGGTGAACCACAGCGACACAACGCTGGACGAGGTCGTGGTGCCCTCGCCGGGGGCCGTCCCATCAGCGGACGTCGAGGCAGTGCTCGTGAGCTGCGTGCTTCCGGCGTTGCCGAAACGGCCACGCGACTCCCGTTCATCGTCTGTCTCTATGCGCAGCGTGCACGTCGCAGATCCGAACGTTCCTGTGAGTTTGCGTGACCCGAGCCGGGCCTCGCGTGTCTTACCGAGAAGATCGGAGACAGAGGCGGCCTCCCAGAGCTCATCCGACACCCAGACGTGCGCGCGCATGCACATCTTTTCAGGCAGGGCCTCGACCAGGACGAGTTGTCCCTTGCTGGCCGCGCCCGTCTCATGGTTGATGGCGGTCGTCTGTCGCCCGCGTAGGGGAGGCTTACCGTACCAGCCCTGAGTCTTCGTGCCGGGCTCTTCACCGTCGCCTTCCTTCGGGGCGAAGAAGACATATCCGCCGCGAATGGGGATCTTCACCGTTTCCTCGGTGGAGTCGCCGTACAGGGTGATGGTCGAGTCCGAGGGCGATGTCTTGTCCGTCTTGAGCGTGAGGGGAACGGGGAGTCCCTTAGTGTCACTGATGACGGGCAACGCATCTGAGACGAACAGGTGGCCGCCGGTCACGGCGTTGGTAATGACGGCTTCGTTCCCTGCTTGCTTCTTCGGTGACACCAGCCGGTGCAGCCACGGGAGCAGGACCGTTCCGCGCAGGAAGTCCAAGGAGCGGATTTCGTTCGAGAAGGGGACCTCGTAGGACACGATGGGCGAGTTGAGTGTGAGGTCGAGGATCAGGTGGTGCCCGCCGCTGTGCTGAGCTGCGGGACCGTCGACGGTCCCGACCTGGTGTTGTGTGCTGCGCTGCGGGGCTGGGAGCGCGCTGACAACGCCTGGCTCGAGAGACTGTGCCAGCTTCTTGAGGCTCGTCCTCAGCGTCTGTGCGTGCGACGAGGCGAAGGTGACTATCTCGGATGTGGACTGCCCGTCGCGCGCCTCAACCTTGTCGCCGGATACAAGGACCGTGCACTCTCCGTCGCCTCCGCTGCGTCCCGAGCCGATGCCTCGGACCATGAGGCCCGCGACACCCAGTAGGAAGTGCGCGGCCTCAATCGTCGCCTGGTCGGAGGTCTCAGCTCCGGCCTCGTCGATGAGCGTGAAGGTGCCCGTGAGGACGCCGGCCGCTGCGCGCTCCGTGAAGCGCAGGAACTGGTCGCGCGCCGTCCCCGTGGTCGGGTCGATGGACAGGGATACAGTGTCGTGGATGTCAATCGTCGAGGCCGGGGTCGCGTCCGTGAACAGAACGTGACGCGGGTGGGGGACGGAGCCCGGCTCGCTGTTGGGGTCCTGGCCGAAGAGCCACAGGGCGAAGTTGGTCCACTTCCCGTCCTTCTGCCCGTCGAGCGCCTTTGCTGCCAGCATTGCCTGCTCGCGCAGAACACCCGTGATGACCGTGCCGCGCACGACCGGGTCGTCGCCGCAACGCTCGATTGTTGAGTGCGTGCGTCCCGCGTGGCCCACGCCCGTGGATACGCCCCAGTCGGACGTGAACACGATGGTTACGTGGCCGCTTGCGGTAGGTGAATCCGTGGTCACTGGGCACCTCCTTCGGTGGAATCAGTCGCTGTTCTCTGGGAGTTGGTGCCGTCGGCGCCTTTGCTCCCAATCCGGGAAGCAAGGTACCCCTCGGGCAAGTTCTCAGACAGGTCGATGAGGTCCAGGAGCCACTTGATCTGCTCGAGAGATTCGCAAGCCTCATCGGAACTCGAGGATTGAGGGGGAAGAAGTATCAGCTGTTTGGAAAGGAGTCCAGCACTGGGTGCGTTCTGTAGCGCGTCGTCCCACTCTGTTGCCGCCTTTTCCGCCTTACCTTCCGCGAGCAGTTTGACGATGCGGTTCGCGCGGGCGCGCGGGAAAGGATCGCCGGTGATCTGCGTGGGATCGTCCGGCTTCTTACCGTCGAAGGCGGCGACTGCCTGAAGGATGCGCGCCCAGGAGGACAAGGGCTGCGACGTTGTCGTGGGTGTTTCCTCGGACGAGGTCGTGGTCGCGTCCCCGGTCCGATCCGGCGCGTAGTGACCGATCAGGAAGGGGCGCTGCGTGCGGCCCTTGTACTCGTCCAGCGTGTCATCCGGGTCGAGGACCGTCGCGTCGCGCAGCACGTGGAAATCGATCGTCGAACAGGGGACCGTTCCCGGCTTCTTGCCAAGCTTCTTTCCTCGCGATACCAGCTCTTCCGCCAGGTCGTAGGCGATGTGGAAGGGGAAGTTACGGCCCACGATGGCCACGCCCGCCGAGGCCGTGAGGGGGCCGGGTGTCTCCGCGCCTGCGACGACGGCAAGTTGTTTCAGAAGCTCGTCCTTGCCGGTGAGGCGCTCGTAGTGGCGGATGTAGGCCTCGGCGAAGGGAATTGCGTAGCGTCCGTCTGTGTAGACAGTGACATCGTCGCCGCCCACCAGGACGGGAACCACGGGAAGTGTCTTAAGGCGATTGATGCCAGCAATATTGTCGACGGCTTGCCATGCCTCAGCCACCGCTTGATTGACGACTCCGTCGAGACGGTAGTTGACCTCCATGACGAACCACTGGAAACGATCGTCATGAATCGAGCACGGGTTGTCTCTGCGTTTATACGCCGCGTCTTTGAGCGAATCAAGGCACGCGTCGACTGTGTCGAAGGCTCTGCCGAGGTCGCGCATGATCGCACCCACGCCGTTGCCGTCGATGTGGATCACGCCGACGGAGGACAGCTCCGGGAGAGGATTCGTGGCCCCGACCTCGTTAGACACATCCTGAAAGGCCCTCTCCAGCTGAAATGGGTCCTCGTTCAGGTTCTTGATTCGATCTCTGACTACCTCGTCGCTCAGAGTCGAATCCTGGCGCGCGATGACTTCCCTGATCTGCAATCGGCGTGCCGAACGCGACCACGCGCGCTTGACTCGCGACGGAAGCGACAGGGGCCGATCCTTGTCCTTTCCCGTCTGCGTTGGGAGCTGACCCCCGTCGTCCGAAAGCATCGGAACCTTGAGTGAGTGACTCGCGTACTTGCGGATCCTGTCGAGTGCCTCATCCGAGAGTGCTGCTGAGGCGGGGAGCGCCGACTCATCCGCCCTTTCCAGGAACGGGAACTGTGGGAAGCGTGCCGCCGCCGGTCGGCGGCTCAGCGAGTACTCACTGAATTCACGGTCGAGTTTGTCGAGGTCCTTCGCTTCGAGGGCGTCGGGCGCTGTTGGGGTGAAAACACCCGTGACGTCGAGGCCCGGGGCGTCAGTCAGCGCACGGAGCGTAACCTCTCGGATCAGTCGCTTCGCTAATTCCTTTGGAACGCCATCAGTCTCGGTGAATCGGACGATCACCTTGCCGGACGAGTCGGAAACCCAGAAGGAACTCGGAAGGGTCTTCGTATTAAGGAGTTCTTCTGCCTTATCCTTCACCCACTTGGACAGCAGCGTGATCTCAAAGGATGCGCCGATCTGCTCACGCAAGCGAGGAGAGGAGAAAATGAAGGGCTGATTGCTGTTCGTCTGCAGCATGACGAGGTAACTTTCCATCGTGATTCCCCAAGTTTTATCCATTGAAAGCAGTGAGTTGTGCGATGATGTCTGCTGTGAGCCTTCCACGCGCCTGACAAATTGATGTGTTTGCTCGGTCTGCAATCTTGTTGAAGAGTTTACGATTCATCATCTTCTTCGCGAAAACAACAATCGGCTCGTCTGTTGTTTTGAAAGAATCGTAGTGTTCTTCGAGTATCCTCTCCGCCTCTTCTTGTTTGTGATTTGTGAAGTCTTCCTTTGGATTTGAGGGTTTTCCTTCGTAGTCAAACACGATGATGACGATATCAAATCTGTTATGAAATGAGGGATTGTGTGTATCTGTGAAAGTTTCGCACGTAATATTTTTTTCTTTGAATAATCCTGTTGAGGCAATTGATTTGCTAATGTTATTCTGTTCTGTGTGGTCAGCTATGAGTGCAATCTTTGGATTTCCGAGTGTTAATTTTCGAAAGAGCTGGCGACCGTATTTGCATCTTGAAAATAGCTTGCCGATACAGTAGGTCGCAAAGGGGGCGATGATTGGAGCCCAGACCCAATCACAGAAAATTTGCCAGTTCATTATTCTCCTTAATGTTATGCGGCCACAGCGTCTATGACGCCCATGCCGTAGCTCGTGTGTGAGCCGACGTTCGTGTATGCGGACAGAGCCATGAGGCGCGAGAAAATGCGGGTTGCTTCGGTGCCTTCGATGCCGCTGATGCGCAGGTAGCCCTCGTGGGCCGGGATGCGCTGGGAGCTCAGGCGGCCCTGGCCGGCGTTGCGGGGCATGGCCAGTGAAACGAGCGACGTGCGCGTGAAATCCTGGGTCGCCAACACGCTCGCCATGGCGTCGCGGTCGATGCGTGGGGGAGCGAGTCTCCGATTCCACGTCCACCAGCGCTGCTGCAGACTTGTTGCAATCGTTGCCGGAGACAGGCTTGGTACGTGATTCCCCTTCGATGAAAACGTCGTTGGTGTGACCAGGCGTATCTCCCACGCGGTGTCCTGATCGCGCTCCGCTAACTCTTCCCATGAGGCTTGGCTGATGATCTGGCCCTCGGATGCGATCAGAACTGCATCGTCGTCGGTGCCAGCCCCGAGGCGCATCACTCCACCCCATGACAGCCACGCATCTAGCGTGTCAATCAGTCGGTCGTCCAAGAAGCGCACCTCGACGCCGAACGTCGACTCCGAATGGCTCAGCTCGCCGAGCGAATAAGGTTTCACCCCGCCCGACCCATGAACCGGCCGGTGCGCGAGCGTTGGGAACTGTGCGGCCCTTTCGGGGCTGATGCCCGGCGGCAAGTCCAGGACCGCCGACAGGGCGGCGTGGAGTCTTCGTGGTGTCGCTGGCACTCCCTCGGGCGCGTCAAAGCGAACGTAGACGGATGCTGGCAACGGTGCCTCCCATCACTCGCGTATGACTGTCGTCTCTGACCGTAACATGCCTGCGCCCATAGGCCATGCGAAACTGTCAAGTTGTCTGGCAAATCGAAAAATACAAGATAAATAGCGGAAGCGCCTTGTGCTGACAATCAAATTAATCGCTCGGTATTTTTCGACCCCTCAAACTGTCTCATTGATTGGCGGGTTGGTTATGGTCGGTCCGCGGGGGTTGTGTGGGGAGGGGCTTGGGGGAGGGGGTTACTCCTCGCTAAACCGCCAACCCCTTCGTTCCTTCACCGAAAGGTCAAGAATTCTTAAATTGTGAAACGCGCTATGAGGTTAGTGACAAACCTTGAGACGATGGAGCAACGGCGTGCCATCCGGACAGCCCCGGAGACGCGTCCCCATCAGAACAGAAACGAGGAACAATGATGCATCAACGCTCGTGGAAGACCCTCATCGCGGGAGGTGCGGCGCTCGCTGTTGGCGTCACGCTCACCGCGTTCGGCGCCCCCGCGCATGCGGCCGGCACCCCGGGGATCACCTCTGAGGCTCGCGCCCAGGACGAGGTCATGAACTATGCGGTCAACCTGACCGCCGACGCCTCCCGCTACGACTTCAACGCGGCCGTCTCCAAGGCCTCGGAAAGCGGCGTGGTGCTGGCCCAGTACCCCGAATTCAACACCTTCTTCGTCCAGTCGGTGAAGGCCGCCTTCGCGCCCACCCTCGGCAAGAACCTCGTCGACGCCGGCATCTCCTACCAGTCGATTGGCCCCACCCGCTACAAGACGGTCACCGGCTCCGAGGTGCGCACCGAGCAGCCCCAGAACACTGCCTCTGAGGCCAACGCGGTCGCTGACGCCGCCGGCACGCACACGACCGGCCTGTCCGCCGACTCTCAGCTGAACGACTTCACCCCCGACGAGGGCGACGCCAACGCCTGGGGCCTGTCCGCCATCGGCGCGATTGACGCCCAGCAGGTCGACGTGGCCCGTGAGAAGGTCACCGTCGGCATCATGGACACCGGCATCGACCCCGACCACAAGGACCTCAAGGACAACCTCGACCCCTCGCGTTCGGTGGGCTGCCAGATGAACGGCATCCCCAACCAGGACCCCAGCGCCTGGAAGGATGACCACTACCACGGCACGCACGTCGCCGGCACGATCGCCGCCGCGCACAACGCGTACGGCGTGGACGGCGTGGCCCCCAGCGCCACCATCGTCGCGATCAAGACCTCCAACGAGGCCGGCTCCTTCTACCCGGAGTACGTGGCCTGCGCGTTCGACTGGGCTGCCGAGCACGACATTGACGTGACGAACTCCAGCTACTACATGGACCCCTACGCCTTCTGGATGCCCACCGAGGGCTCCCAGGCCGCGGGCCTGGAGGCTGCCTCGCGCGCGATCCGCTACGCGAAGAACCACGGCGTCGTCAACATCGCCGCCGAGGGTAACGACAACGACGACCACGACAACCCGACGATCGACAAGGCCTCGCCCAACGACGTCGAGGGTGCCGCGGTTGAGCGCAACGTGGCTGGCGGCGTGGACGTGCCCGCCATGCTTAACGACTCCGTCGTCTCCGTGTCCGCCCTGGCCCTGCCCACTGGCACCGATCCGGCCACGGCCACGCTGGAGCGCTCCAAGTTCTCCAACTACGGCAAGAACTCCGTGGACGTGGCCGCTCCCGGCTCGCGCATCTGGTCGACCCTGCCGACCTGGAAGAAGGATCCGCCCTTCGGTTACCTGTCGGGTACCTCGATGGCTTCCCCGCACGCCGCGGGCGTTGCCGCGCTGATCAAGCAGATCCACCCGGACTACACTCCCGATCAGACGATTGAGCTGCTCAAGAAGCAGGCGGGCTACACCTACGACCGCCTCGCTGTGCCGACCGACGGCAAGGAATACCGCGGCGCTGGCCTCGTCAACGCTCTGGCTGCCGTCCTGAAGGATCAGCCGCAACCGGTCATCGGTGCTCTTGAGTACTCGCATGACGGTGTCACCGATTGGCGTCCGCTGGCCGATGCCCGCGTGTCCGGCACGGTCTACGTGCGCACCACGGTCTCCGGTCCCGTGACCGCGGCGTCCCTCCAGGTCGCCGACAAGGAGCCCGTGACCGGTACCGGCACCGGTGCCTTCACGGGTAACGAGGTCACGCTCGTGGCCGGCCCCTACGCTGCCACCGACCTGGCCGGCGACGGCCCGCACGTCGACGTCACTGTTTCCGCCGAGGGCCGCAACAAGGACTCGCGCGCCGATGACGACGTCAAGGACACGGTCCACTTCCACGTGGATGAGTCCCTGCACGACGGCGGCGCCTGGGCCAACAGCACCGACGGCTGGAAGTACTGCTACGCCGACGGCTACTGCGCCCGCAGCAAGTACGTCACCATCGACGGCGACACCTACTACTTCAACGGCGACGCCGTGATGGCGACCGGCTGGGTCACCTTCGACGGCGCGTGGCACTGGATGACCCCGTCCGGCCGCATGGCCAAGGGCTGGGCCAACGCGGGCGGCACCTGGTACTACCTTGATCCCACGACCGGTGCCATGGCGACCGGCTGGGTTAACGACGGTGGCACCTGGTACTACCTGAACGCCTCTGGCGCGATGGCCACCGGCTGGGCCAACGTTGACGGCTCCTGGTACTACCTGAACGGCAACGGCTCCATGGCCACCGGCTGGACCGCCGTGAACGGCTCCTGGTACTACCTCACCGGCAGCGGCGCGATGGCGATCGGCTGGGTTAACGACGGTGGCACGTGGTACTACCTGAACGCCTCCGGACGCATGGTGACCGGCTGGGTCGTCATCGACGGCGCGTGGCAGCACTTCGCGTCCTCCGGCGCCTGGCTCGGCTGAACAGGCGGGGACGAGGCCGGGGCTGGGATGCTCCGGCCTCGAACCCCGCGCTGGACGCGCCTGACGCAGAGCGCGACTGACGCCAAGAGCGCCACACACGCAGCGCCACTAGCCCAGCGCACCCGGTGCGCAGAGCACCCGGCACCCAGCGCAACCGAATACACGAGGGGCGGGTCCGAACAATCATGTTCGGACCCGCCCCGACTTCTCTCACAGGTCCCGGGAGAGATCCGGGCGCGCCCCCTCGTCGTGCCCTGGAGGAGCGATGGGGGTCACCCCAAGGAGTCGAAGAGGACCTGCAGGCCCTCGCCCATGGTCGGGTGCGCGACCGGCAGGAAGCGCAGCTGCTCGTAGGTCAGCCCGCCCGCCATCGCAACCTGCACGGAGGTGATGACCTCGGAGACGTTCGGGCCGATCAGCGTCGCGCCCAGGATCTGGTGCGTGTTCGCGTCCACGACGGCCTTCCAGAAGCCCTCGCCCGCGTATCGCATCGTCTTGGCGCGCGGAATCGCGGCCGTGGGAATCTTGGCGATACGCACGTCCAGGCCGGCCTCGCGGGCCTCGCCCTCGGACAGGCCGATGCGGGCCAGCTCGGGGGTGGCGAACACGGCGTAGGGGATCGTGCGGCCCTTCGTGGTGGTCGTCGGATCGTCCAGGGACGCGCCGGTCAGCTGTGCGCGGATGATGCGGAAGTCCGACCAAGACGCGTGCGTAAACATGGGGGTGCCCGCGCAGTCGCCGGCCGCCCACACGCCCTCAGCAGAGGTACGCAGGTGCTCATCGACCGCCACGAAACCGCGATCGGTCAGCTCAACCCCGGCCTCGTCCAGTCCGATACCGTCCGTGTTGGGCACGCGACCTGCGGCCACCAGGACCGCCTCGGCGGACACCGTCGAGCCGTCGGAGAGCGTCAGGGTCGTCGTGTTGCCCTCGCGCGAGGCCGACTCGGCGCGGCCGGGAACAATGCGCACCCCGGCGGACTTGAGGCCAGCCTCGACGACGCGGGCGGCGTCCTCGTCCTCACGGGGCAGCACGTGATCACCCGAGGAGATGAGCGTGACGTCCACGCCGAACGTCGCCATCATCGACGCGAACTCCACGCCGATGTAGCTGGCGCCGATGATCGCCAGGGAGGAGGGCAGCTCCTCAAGGCGCAGGATCTCCTCGTTCGTCCATGCGCCGGACTCCCACAGGCCGGGGATCGCGGGACGCGCGGGGCGCGAACCCAGGTTGATGAGGACGCGCTCGCCGCGGATCGTGCGCTCGCCGCCGTCCTGAAGCGCAATGGTCACCGTGCGCTCGCCCGTGAAGCGGGCCTCGCCGCGGATGAAGTCCAGGCCGGGGGCCGCGAACATCTTCTCGTGCGCGCCGACCATCGCACCGACGATGCCCTCCTTGTGGGCGCGGAGCTTGGCCAGGTCCACGCGCGCGCCCTCGGTGCCGACGATGCCGAACGCCTCGTCCGTGCGGGCGTCGCTCAGACGGCGAGCCGAGTTGACCAGCGACTTCGTCGGGATGCACGCGACGTTAATGCAGGTGCCGCCGACGAAACGGCGCTCCACCATGGCGACCTTCCAGCCCGCCTTCGCGCGCTCCATCGCGAGGGACTTTCCGGCCTTGCCGCCGCCGACGACCAGCAGGTCGACGTTCTCGATTGCGTTCGTGGACATGTTTCTCCTTGGGTAGTTCAGGGTTACCTATCTCAACGCACCGTGCGGGCTTCTATTCCGGCAGGTGAGCAATCGATAGGTGTGCATTATCACGTTGCAACGGCAAACTGACTCTCGTTTGGCGGGTGTATTGAAGCGAAGGGTCACATAGTGATCGTGCCGTTCGTTCAAACCCGCTTTGTCATGCTTAGATAGGGTGCATGAGGGCTCTAGAAATTGGTGATTTCAAAGAGGATGTGGGTGCCGCACTCGCGCGCGCCTCATCCGGCGAAGTCGTCACGCTCACAGAGGAAGGCCAGCCCGTCGCCGAGCTGGGTCCCGTGCGCATGTCGACCTACGCGCAGCTGCGCGAACTTGGCCTCGAGCGCCCCGCCATGGCGGACCTTGACGCCTACCAGATGCCGTCCAAAAACCTGCCTGATGGGCGGGGAGTCGTCGGCAAACTGGACGAGTAAACGCCCGGCGCGGGGGATTGCGAGCGCACTACCCCCGGCGCTTGGCGCGGTTCGTGGGCTCCGCGTGCAGCGGGTCCTCGGGCCACGGGTGCTTCGGGTAGCGCCCGCGTAGTTGCGCGCGCACGTCCCGATACGGCCCCGCCCAAAACGACGTCAGGTCAGAGGTGACCGCCGCGGGGCGCCCCGCCGGATCCGTCAGATGCAGCACCAGAGGCACACGCCCGTCAACCAGACGGGGCGTGTCCGTCCACCCGAAGGCCTGCTGAACGCGCAGCGTGAGCACAGGGTGCGCGCCGCTCCAATCGATTGGTCGGGTGCCACCCGACGGGATCGGCATCTTCTCCGGCGCCAGCTCATCAAGGCGCGCGGCGTCCGGCCACGGCAGCATCGAACGCAGCGCGTCGAGCATTGAGACCTTGTTTAATGAAGCGCCGTTCGCGAGGCGCTTCGCCCAGGGGAGGAGCCACTGATCCGCACTGCCCGCGAGTGCCTCATCCGACACGTCCGGCCACGGTTCGCCCAGCACCTCGTGGAGCACGCGCATGCGCTCGCGCAGGGACGAGGCCTCCTTCCCCCAGCCCAGATCGTCCAGCCCGTGGGCGGCCAGGTGCTCGGCGACCAGCGCGGTCGCTTCCTCCTCGCTCAGGGACGAGGCCGGGGCGGCCTTCAGGGGGATCGCCCCGAGGGTGCGCGTGCGCGTGGCTCGCAGTGCCCCGTTCTCGATCGACGCCTGCGTGCGGATGGCAAGCAGAGCTGCGCCCGCCGCCAACGCGTCCTCCTCCGACAGGGGGACAGCCGCGAGAATGCGCGCGTGGCGCGAGGCCGGAGCGCGGTCGATCGACGCGACCGCCGGCCATTCCTGCCCCTCCAGAGGAGAGCCCTGCGGCAGCTCCGCGCCCACGCCGCCCGCCAAAATGTAGGCCATCGACCCCGGGCGGCGACGCGCAATCCACTCCGGGTACGCCAGCGCGCACGTCAGCGCCAACTCATCCTCGCGGGTGCGCCCCTGCGCATCCTGGCGCGCTGTCACAGACGTGAGTGCGTCTGCGGTGGAAGAAGCCGACAGGCGCTTCGCTAGGCGCTCCAGGCGCGCCTGCGTCTCCTTCACCCGAGCCGCCTGCGCGTGCGTACCTGAAGCGCCGCTGGCGCCACCGCGACCCAGCCGACGCTCGAACGCACCCAGGTCAGCCCCCGGAACGCGCACGTCCTCCGCCAGGAGGGCCACGAAACGCGCCGCCTTCGACGCCCCCAGGAGCGCGCTCGACGCCAGGAGGGCCCTGCCCAAGGGCGGGTCCAACGGCAGCGACGCCAGCGTGCGGCCCAGAGCGGTGGCGGCCCCGGCCTCGTCGATGGCGCCCAGGGAGGACAGACGCTGCCCGGCGGCCTCCCACGTGCCCGCCGGTGGAGCGTCGAGCAGGGCGAGCTCCTCCACCGGGGTGCCCCACGCGGCGACCTGCAGGCGCGCGTCCGTCAGGTCCTGCGTGGCGATGCCCGGCGCGGACTGCGCGGGCCTGCGCGCCACGTCCACCGCATCCATGACGCGCACGGCGACGCCGGGGCCGGTACGCGCGGCTCGGCCCGCGCGCTGCTCGAGGCGCGCGAGCGCGGCCGGGACCGTGACGAGCGAAGACAGGCCGCGCCCCGCGTCGAAGCGGGGTTCGCGCGCGAGCCCCGCGTCCACGACGACGGACACGCCCGGGACCGTTAGAGACGACTCCGCAATCGATGTGGAGAGGATGACGCGGCGTCCGGAAGCGGGGGAGAGTGCACGGTCCTGCTCGGCGGCGCTCAGCTGTCCGTGAAGCGTCAGGACCGGGACGTCGCTCAGGTGCAGGTTGCTGCGCACGGTCTCGATCTCGCCCACGCCCGGCAGGAATACGAGGACCGAGCCATCGGTGGCGGCGACCGTGTCCTCGACCGTGCGCGCCACGTGTGCCAGGTACTCGCGGCGCACGCCCACCCGCTCATTCCCGATCGCACCCACGGCCTCGACGCCGCGCGGCGGGGGAGCGTAACGCAGCTCCAGCGGAAAAATATCCCCCGGAATATCAACGAGCGCGGGCTCCTCGCCCGTCGAGGACCGCAGGAAATCAACCGTGCGCGAGGCCTCAAGCGTGGCCGAGGTGAGGGCCACGAACAGGTCGTCGCGCAGCGCCGAGCGGGCGTCTAGCGCGAACGCCAGCGCCAGGTCCGTATCCAGGTCACGCTCGTGGAACTCATCCACGATCAGCGCCGACACCCCGGGCAGCTCCGGGTCGCGCTGCAGCCGACGCAGCGCCACACCCGGCGTCACCATCTCCACGCGCGTACGTTCGCTGACGCGCGAATCCCCGCGCACCGAATAGCCGACCTGACCGCCGACCTCCTCGCCGAGCAGGCGCGCGATCCGGCGCGCTGCAGCCCGCGCGGCCACCCTGCGCGGCTGAGTGACGAGCACCCGCCCCGCCGACGCGTCGTGGCGCGCCAACGCCACCGCAACCGCGGGCGGCAACAGGGTCGTCTTACCCGTGCCCGGAGGCGCCGTGATCACCGCGCAGCCGCCCGGCCGCGTCGCCGCCGCAATATCGCCCAGGGCGTGCGTGACCGGCAGCTGCGGAGGGTGCGAAACGAGTTCTTCGAGGGTGGGCATGGCTTCATTGTGCGTGTTCCCAGGGCATCCATGCATCCGGGAACCATACGCCGCGCCGCTCCGATGCGTCCGGGGTCACTGCGTGAGAGGGCACCGTGAAGCCTGTGGAGGGGCGCTCCAGCGTAGAATGGGAGCAGTATGACTACGGAGAACACAGCGCCGGCGCTCGCGGCGGCCACCCTCGCACACACCACGGGGCGCGTCACCATCCCCGCAGACATGGACCCGATCGTGGTCCTCGGCGTCGCAGACCAGGTCCTGCGCGCCCTCGAACGCGGATTCCCGCACGTCCGCTTCCTCGTCACCGGGCGCGAAATCTCCCTGGCAGGCACCCAGGCCGACATCGACGTGGCCGCGGGCCTCCTCGAAGAACTCATCGGCATGGCCCGGCGCGGAACCGCCCTGGATGCTGCCGCCGTCGAGCAGGCCATCGGGCTGCTCGGGCGCCTGACCTCGGGCGAGGCCCCCACGGAGGAAATCCTCTCCGCGCGCGGGCGATCGATCCGTCCCAAGACTCCCGGCCAGAAGGCCTACACGGACGCCATTGACCGCGCGACCGTCGTCTTCGGCATCGGCCCCGCGGGCACGGGCAAGACCTACCTGGCGATGGCCCAGGCCGTTCGTCGCCTCCTCTCCGGCGAGGTGCGCCGCATCGTGCTGACCCGCCCGGCCGTCGAGGCGGGGGAGAACCTCGGCTTCCTGCCCGGCTCCCTCACCGACAAGATCGACCCCTACCTGCGCCCCCTCTACGACGCCCTCGGCGACATGCTCGACCCCGAGGCCCTGCCCAAGCTCATGGCCGCCGGAACCATCGAAGTCGCACCCCTGGCCTACATGCGCGGACGCACCCTCAACGATTCCTTCATCATCTTGGACGAGGCCCAAAACACCACGGTCGGACAGATGAAGATGTTCCTCACGCGCCTGGGTTTTGGCTCCAAGGTCGTCGTGACCGGCGACGCCTCGCAGGTCGACCTGCCGGGCAGCCAGACCTCGGGCCTGTCTGTCGTCGAAAACATCCTCGGCGACATCGACGACATCGAGTTCTGTCACCTGACCAGCGCCGACGTCGTGCGCCACGAGCTGGTCGGCGCAATCATTGATGCCTACCAGCGCTTTGACGATCGAAACGCCGCGCGTCGCGCACGCACGCGCAGTCACAACACCGCACGCAGGGAGTACACGTCATGACCGAGGTCATCAACGAGACCGACTACGAGATCAACGAAGCCGAGTTTTCCGCGCTGGCCGACTACGTGCTCGACCAGATGCACGTCAGCTCCGACGCGGAAGTCAACATCATCTTCATCGAGCCCGAGCCGATGGAGGACCTGCACGTGCGCTGGCTGGACCTGCCCGGACCGACCGACGTCATGAGCTTCCCCATGGACGAACTGCGCCCCGGCACGGCGGACCACCCCACGCCTCCCGGCATGCTCGGCGACATCTGCATCTGCCCCAAGGTCGCCGCGCGCCAGGCCGCCGAGTCCGGCCACAGCGCCGCCGAGGAGATGCTGCTCCTGGCCACGCACGGCATGCTGCACCTCCTGGGATACGATCACGCGACCGACGCGGAACGCGAGGTAATGTTCGCGCTCCAGCGCAAGCTCCTGCTGACCTTCCTGGCCACCCGATGATCCTTCCCCTTCAAGCGTCCTCGGCCTCGTCGGCCCTGAACGTGCCTTCCGTCGCGCTCCTGATCCTCGCGATCATCGCCCTGGCCTCGGCGTCCTTCGCGCAGAGCGTCGAGCAGGCCATCCAACGCCTGACCCTGGCCGGCGTCGAAGACCTTATCGAGGAAGAGCGCAGGCACGCGCGTGTCCTCTACGGCCTCGTGGATCGCCGTCGGCGCACCCTGCTGTCTCTGCGTGCTTTCCGTACGTTCTGGCAGGTCGTCTATGCGGTCATGAGCACGATCGTCCTGGTCGGCACGCACCTGCCGTGGTGGGCCGTCGCCCTCATCGCCGTCAGCGTGATCGCGGTGATCCAGCTGATTTTCGTTTCCTTCTTGCCCGCCCAGTGGGGCGCGCGCAACCCTGAAGGAATCGCGCTGGTTGGCACGCGATTGGCTGACCGTCTCGCGCGCCTGAGTCACGTCGCTGACCCGCTGCTGACCCGCGTGCGCTCCTCTCGCCCCGCACCAGAACCCACCGAGGCCCAGGCGCGCGCCGAGCTCATCTCCGACCTGCGTGAAATCGTCGACGAGGTCGGTGAACCCGAGAGCTTCGAGGAAGAGGACCGCGACATGGTCCGCTCCGTCCTGGACCTCGGGCACACGCTCGTGCGCGAGGTCATGGTGCCGCGCACCGACATGGTGACCATCGACGCCGACACGCCCGCCCCCTCCGCCTTGCGCCTTTTCGTGCGCTCCGGATTCTCGCGCGTGCCCGTCGTCGGCGACGACGTGGACGATATCCGCGGCATCCTGTTCTTCAAGGACCTCGTCTACCGCTGGGAGGCCACGGGCGGCCAGCTCGACATGCGCGCCGAGCAGATGATGCGCCCCGCCGAATACGCCGTCGAAATGAAGCCCGCGGACGACATGCTGCGCCAGATGCAGGCCGAGCGCTTCCACATGGCGATCGTCATCGACGAGTACGGTGGCGTCGCCGGCCTGGTTACGCTCGAGGACATCCTCGAGGAGGTCGTCGGCGAGCTGACCGACGAGCACGACCGCCACGCCATCGAACCCGAAGAAGTCGAGCCGGGCGTGTGGCGCGTGCCCGCGCGCTACCCGATCTCCGAGCTGGGCGAGCTCCTCGACCGCGAGATCGAGGACGAGGACGTCGACTCCGTCGGCGGTCTGCTCGCCAAGGCCATCGGTAAGGTTCCACTACCCGGCGCGACCGGCACCCTCGCTGGCGTCATGATGACCGCCGAAGAGGCGCGCGGACGCCGCCGCCAGGTTTCCACGATCCTGTGCCGTCTCGACCCCGACGCGCAGCCCCTGACCCCCGACCACAACCCCGCCGACGACAAGGACAACTGACATGCGATTCCCCTCCGACGACGAACTCATGGCCGGCCCCAACGCCTTCGGGGACGCTCGCATTGAGGTCGAACCCGACGCAGCCGACCCGGAAGCCGATGCTCGCGCGCAGATCGACGCCGGCCTCGGCGAAACCTCGGACGAGGCCGGGGCGCAGCCTGGCAACGACGAGGACTTTGAAGACTCCGAGGAAGACGAGGACGAGGAAGAGTACGAGGACCTCGAGGGCCTGGATGACGAGGAGGACGCCGACCTCGACGCCTTCGAGGCGCTGACCTCGCTCGCATCCCTGCGCGAGGACGCGGCCGCGACCATCGAGATCCCGGACTTCCCGGAGGACTTCCGTGCCGGCTTCGTGTCGATCGTCGGGCGACCCAACGTCGGCAAGTCGACCCTGACGAACGCCCTGGTCGGGCGCAAGATCGCGATCACCTCGGGCCGCCCCGAGACCACGCGTCACAACATCCGCGGCATCGTGCACGGGGATAACTACCAGCTGGTGCTCGTGGACACACCCGGATACCACCGCCCGCGCACGCTGCTGGGCAAGCGCCTCAACGACATGGTGCGCGAGGCACTCTCCGAAGTCGACGTCGTGCTCTTCTGCCTGCCCGCCGACCAGCGCATCGGCCCCGGCGACCAGTTCATCGCACGCGAACTGCGCGGCATCAAGCGCCCGATCATCGCCGTGGCGACCAAGTGCGACGCCGTGCCGCGCGAGCGCGTCATGAAGCACCTGCTGTCCATCGAGAAGCTGGGGGAGTGGACGGCCATCGTGCCCGTCTCCTCCGTCGAAGGCAAGGGCATCGATCACCTGCGTGAGGTGCTCGCGCAGACTGTGCCGCTCTCGCCCCCGCTCTATCCCGACGGCGACGTCACCGACGAGTCGCGCGACACCCTGATCGCCGAATTCATCCGCGAGGCCGCCCTGGAGGGCGTGCGCGACGAGCTGCCCCACTCCCTGGCCGTCCAGGTCGAGGAGATCATCGAGAGGCCGCGCCGCGAGGGCGACGACCGCCCGCCCATGCTCGACATTCATGTGAACGTCTACGTCGAGCGCGACTCCCAGAAGGCCATCATCATCGGCCGCAAGGGCTCGCGTCTCAAGCAGATCGGCACCCAGGCCCGCGTGCGCATCGAGGAGCTGCTGGGACGCCGCGTGTACCTCGACCTGCACGTGCGCACTGCCAAGGACTGGCAGTCCGACCCCAAGATGCTGGGACGCCTCGGCTTCTGATATGCCCAGCGTTATCCGCGTGCGCGGCGCACGCGTCCACAACCTGAAGAACGTGGACGTTGATGTTCCCCTGAACGAATTCGTTGCGGTCGCGGGTGTGTCCGGGTCGGGCAAGTCTTCCCTGGCCCTGGGCACGCTCTACGCAGAGGGATCGCGGCGCTACCTGGAGTCCCTGGCAACCTACACGCGTCGGCGCATCTCCCAGGCGGCCAAGGCCTCGGTCGACGAGGTGGCGCACGTGCCCGCCGCGCTTGCGCTACGCCAGCGCCCGGGCGTGCCCGACGTGCGCTCCACCTTCGGTACGGCGACGGAGCTTCTCAACCACCTGCGCCTCCTCTTCTCGCGCGCGGGTTCCTACCTGTGCCCGAACGGGCACCGCGTCCCGCCCTCGCGAAACGTCGCGCTTGAGATTCCTTTGAAGTGCCCGCAGTGTGGGGAATCCTTCTACGGCCTCGGCGCGGAGGAGATGGCATTTAACTCGGGCGGCGCGTGCCCGGTGTGTGAGGGGACGGGCGTCCAGCGCGTCGTCAACCGAGCGTCCCTCGTGCCCGATGAATCCCTCACTATTGACGAGGGCGCGGTTTCCCCGTGGGGATCCCTCATGTGGAAACTCATGAAGGACGTCGCCCGCGAGATGGGCGTGCGCACGGACGTGCCCTTCCGGGACCTGAGCGATGCAGAGAAGGTGATCGTCTACGAGGGGCCCGCCGAGAAACGTCACATCGTCGTCGCCACCAAGACCGGTGGCGCCGAGCTGGACTTCACCTACTTCAACGCGGTTGCCACCGTCGAGAACGCCCTGTCGAAGGCGAAAGACGAGAAGGCCCTCGCCCGCGTGGACAAATACCTCATCACCTGCACGTGTCCGGCATGCGACGGCACACGCCTGGGGGAGCGGGTGCGCTCGACGCTCATCGACGGCATCGACCTTGGCGAGGCCTCTCGCCTGACCCTCACGGAACTGCGCGAGTGGGTGCGACGCGTCCCCGGCCTCGTCCCGGAGGAGGTTGCACCCATGGCGCGCGTCATCGTCGACGAGATGACCGAGCCGATGGATCGCCTCGTTGAACTCGGCCTGTCCTACCTGTCCCTCGACCGCGCGTCCTCGACGCTGTCCAACGGTGAGCGCCAGCGCGTGCAGCTCGCCCGAGCCGTGCGCAACCGGACGACCGGTGTCCTCTACGTCCTCGACGAGCCGACAATCGGCCTGCACCCCTCCAACGTCGACGGTGTCCTATCGATCATCCGTGAGCTTATTGCCGACGGAAACTCCGTTGTCGTCGTCGACCACGACACGCGGGTCCTGCGGGCCGCCGACCACCTCATCGAGATCGGCCCGGGAGCTGGCGCGGACGGTGGTCGCGTCATCTTCCAGGGCACCATCGACGAGGCCTGCCACGCCCCCGCGTCCCGCATCGGCCCGTACATGGCTGGGGTCCGTCGGGTTGAGCGTGCGGCCGGGGAGTCGGATCAGGGCGTGGACGTCGACGGGCGCGGTGCGCTTCACCTGGAGACCTCGCAGATACACACGGTGCGGCCCCTCAGCGTGGACATTCCCATCGGCTCGTTGACGGCCGTCACGGGCGTCAGTGGGTCGGGTAAGACGACGCTCGTCCTGGAGTCGCTAGTTCCCGCGCTGCGTGCGCGCCTTGCTGGTGAGCCTTTGCCCGCGCATGTGCGCGACGTGGATGCTGGCGGTCTGTCGCGGGTCAACCTCATTGATGCGACGCCGATCGGCGTGAATGTGCGCTCGACTGTGGCGACGTACTCTGGCGTCCTGGACGAGCTGCGCCGGGCCTTTGCGCGCACGGAGGAGGCGCAGGCCGCCGGGCTGAAGCCCGGTGCCTTCTCGTACAACACGGGCTCGCTGCGTTGTCCGACCTGCGATGGGACGGGGCAGATCACCCTGGATGTGCAGTTCTTGCCGGACGTGGACATTGAGTGCACGGATTGTCGTGGGAGCCGCTACGGCGCGCAGGCGTCGCAGATCCGCCGCGATGGGCTGAGCCTGCCCGACATCATGGCGATGAGCATCGACGAGGCCCGGGCGGCCGTGCGAGGCCTGAAGAAAGCCGGAGCGATCCTGGAGACCCTGGCGGGCCTCGGCCTGGGGTATTTGACGCTCGGAGAGGCCACGCCCGCCCTATCCGGTGGCGAGGCGCAGAGACTCAAGTTGGCCTCGGAGATGGGACGGCGACAAGACGGGACGCTGTTCGTCTTCGACGAGCCGACCATCGGCCTGCATCCCGACGACGTGCAGGTCCTCATCGATGTGCTCCAGCACCTCATCGAGCGGGGAGCGACGGTCCTCGTCATCGAGCATGACCTGGATTTGATTCGTTGCGCCGACTGGATCATCGACATGGGCCCGGGCGGCGGCATGGAAGGCGGCCGCATCGTCGCACAGGGGACGCCGACCGATATTGCAGCCAACGAGGCCTCAGTGACGGGCCGCTATCTGCACTGAGACTGCCTCACGGGGAAACCTAATAGACGCGCGGACGACTCCCGCATGCAACACAGTGCCCGGCTACCGCGTGGCAGCCGGGCACTCCTGCGTCGTGATCAGATCACTTGACGATGACGACTCGCAGGAAGCGGGGGCCGTGCACGCCGTTGACACGGACCAGCTCGATGTCGGAGGTCGCCGAACCGCCGGCGAGCCAGGTCATCGGACGGGTCGGGTTCTTGCCGAGAATATCGACGGCCTGCGGCACCGTGGGAACGATGTCGGAGGCGCGCAGGACGACGACGTGCGTGTCGGGCACGAGCGTGATCGCGCGCCGCCCCTGGTCGGGCTCGCCGTCGAGGACGATGGTGCCGGACAGAGAGATCGCGACGCGGCAGCGCGTGACGACGGCGTCGATCTTGTCGAGCTCCAGCGTCGGGATGGCCTGCTCGCGGCTGTCCTCGCGCACCGTGCGGCCGTCGCGGGCGGCGGCCTTCTTGAAGACGTCATCCAGGCCCGAGGGAACCACGACAGAGGAGGCTTCCTTGTCCGCCAGGAACTTCGAGACTGCGTCGGCGGCCTCGTCGTCGCTGGAGACCACGACGACCTTGGCCGAGTAGTCCTCGAGCTTCTCGATCATTTCCTCGACGACCGCGTCGGAGCCGGGCGCGTGCTCGGTGGAGCGGATGTAGTCGCGGGGGATCGGACGCACCGGACGGTCCTGCTGGGAACGAGAGATGGCGTCGCGTGCGCGAGCCAGGATCGCGGTCTTCGCGTCCATGGTGGTGGTGCTCATGTCACGCCTCCTTCGGGGTCGTGTTGGTGGTCATGCCGTGCTCGGACGCGAGCGGGATGCCCGTCGCGGGGGCGTCGGTGCGAGGCGCGTTGGCGTCGGAATCCTTGTGAGTGCGCTTCCACCACTGACGGAAGGTCTCCTTGGGAGCGACCGGTAGGTCGCGCGCGCGGGTCCACAGCGAGGCCGGGAAGGGTAGTGCGCCAATCGCACCCTTCTTCGCGAAGAGGCGCGTCGCCTTGGTCGGCAGGTTCGCGGCCTTCCATAGCTTCGCGTTCGACATGACCGGGGTGGTTACGCCCATCGCGAGGTCCCACACGTCCGGCACCAGGTTGCGCTTGACGTCAACCGTGCGCGCACGCATGTGAATAAGGATCGTGGGGATATCGATCTTGACGGGGCAGACCTCGCCGCACGCTCCACACAGGGAGGATGCGAAGGGCAGGGTGTGCACAGGATCGTGCTCGTCGAGGCCCTGGGTGAGCTGTGGGGTCAGGATCGCGCCGATGGGGCCCGGGTAGACGGAGCCGTAGGCGTGACCGGAAGTGTGCTGGTAGACCGGGCAGATGTTCATGCACGAGCCGCAGCGGATGCAGGCGAGGGCCTGGCGGCCGATTGGGTCGGCGAGGACCTTGGTGCGGCCGTTGTCCATGAGGATCAGGTGGAATTCCTGGGGGCCGTCGCCGGGGGTGACGCCCGTCCACATGGAGGTGTAGGGGTTCATGCGCTCGCCGGTGGCGGAACGAGGCAGGAGCTGGGAGAAGATCTCGATGTCCTGGAAGCGGGGGACCAGCTTCTCGATGCCCATCAGGGTGATGAGCGTGTCGGGCAGGGTCAGGCACATGCGGCCGTTGCCCTCGGACTCGAAGATCGAGACCGTGCCGGTTTCCGCGACGCCCATGTTCGTGCCCGAGACAGCAACCTTGGCGTGCAGGAACTTCTTACGCAGGTGGGAGCGTGCCGCGGCGGTCAGCTCGGTCGGGTCGTCGGAGAGGTCGCGGGGCGCGTCCTCCATGCGGTCCAGGAAGATGCCTCGGACCTCGGAGCGGTTGCGGTGGATCGCAGGAACCACGATGTGGCTGGGCATGTCGTCGGCCAGCTGGACGATCATCTCGGCGAGGTCGGTCTCGCGAGCGTGAATGCCCTGTTCCTTCAGGTACTCGTTGAGGTTCGTCTCCTGGGTGGCCATGGACTTGACCTTGACGATCTCGTCGACGCCCTTGGACTTGATGATGTCCGCGATGATGCGGTTGGCCTCGTGCTTATCGCGCGCCCAGTGGACGATGCCGCCGCGAGCGGTCACGTTGCGCTCGAACTCTTCGAGGAGCTCGGGCATGCGGGACTCGACCTCGAACTTGACGGCCTCGGCTGCGCTGCGCAGGTCCTCCCAGTCGGGCATTTCCGCGACCCGCTGCCCGCGCTTGGTGCGGATCGTGCGGGTAGCGTGGCCCAGGTTGCGGCGCATCTGGGTGTTCGCCAGGGTCTTGTGGGCACCCTGCGGGAACGTGGGACCCCAGCGGAGGGTGTCCTCGGGGATGGAGACGGTGGTGCGCCAGCCGCCCGTGTGGGCCTGCGCGTTCGCGTCGTCAGAGACCACGCCGGGCATACCGATGAATGTTTCAGACATGTCAGATCACCTGTGCGCTTTCGGGTGCGAAGGAGATGTTGCCCTCGAAGGGCTGGTCCTTGGTGGATGCCAGGATCTCGGCGAGGTGCATGGGGCGGATGCCCGAGTTGAGGCGGGAGAGGCCGCCGCCGACGTGCATGAGGCAGGAGTAATCGCCCATGACGAGGACCTCGGCGCGAGTCGACATGACGTTCGTGACCTTGTCCGCGAGCATCGACGTGGAGGTCTCGGAGTTCTTCATGGCGAAGGTGCCGCCGAAACCGCAGCAGACCTCGGCGTCAGGCAGGTCGACGAGGGTCAGGCCCTCGACGGCGCGCAGGAGGCGGTAGGGGCGATCGCCGACCTTGGCGATACGCAGCGAGTGGCAGGTCGGGTGGTAGGTGACCGTGTGCGGGAAGTACGCGCCCACGTCCTCCAGGCCCAGCACGTCGGTGATGAGCTCAGTGAGATCGTAGGTGTGCTCGGCGATGCGCTGGGACTGCTTCGCGAGCTCCTTGTCACCCACGTGCTCGGCGACGACCTTCTGCTCGTGGCGCGCTGCACCGGTGCAGGAGCCGGAGGGGACGACGATGGCGTCCCACTGGCCGTCGAGCACGGGCTCGAAGGTCTTGACGTGGTTGCGGGTGATCTTCGCGGCGTCTTCGAAGTAGCCGGTGTTGGCGTGCATCTGGCCGCAGCAGACCTGGTCTTCAGGGAAGACGACCTCGTGGCCGAGGCGTTCCAGCAGGGTCACTGTGGCCTGGGCAGCCTGGGGGAACATAACGTCTGCCAGGCAAGTGGAAAAGAGAGCGATACGCACTGGGGGATCCTTCCTCGTGGGTGCTGTCCTTCCCAGGTTATGGCTGGGTCCGAGGTCCCAGCATGCGTTTTTGTTCAGACAGTGTGCGCAAGGTTGTGTTATCGGCCATTTATCGCCAAAAAATCTTGAAAAGTTATCAGTGAAAAACAGCGGCTTATCGGGCGTTTTAGGACCTTTGGAACGCGACTTAGCTCAGGGTGAGTTTTCGTTTTTCAGTTTTGCGATGGTTTCGTGCGTGCGTACGCTCGCTCTGACCTCGAAAATGGACGAGGCCGGGGTGCGGTGGACAAGGAAGAGTGGCGCCCGAGGGGATTAGGGGTGGCCGATCGCCGTGAGGACGAGCAGTTGGCAGTCCTCGGACACCGCTATCGCAGTGATGGGCAGGGTTTTGAAATCGCGACTTCCCTTGCCTTTTTCAGGCGGGAGGATTGTGTTCGCATGCCCTGGGTTGATCGTCGAGAAATGGCAGTTCTCGGGCACGTACGTGTAGAGCCGCGGATCGATGCCCGGCAGGACACTCGCGTCCCCGGTCGCATCTTCCATGAGAGCGTCAATCGTCGTGGTGGGGACGGTGGCGACTCCGGTCAACCAGTATTCGGGATCCTGATCGAGAATATGGAAGATTCCTGAATGGGTGCGAGCGACGACCACATGCCCGGAGGTTGCCTCCATTCCCGGCCAACGCTCGTTCAACGAGTCGAGGCGCGTCTGCACCTCCGTCTTGCGGTCGCTCGTGTAGGTAAACGGGGCGAAGCGCGGGTCGTGGGTACCTCTGGACCGGGAATTGTTGTTCGTGAAGGGGTTGCAGGCGGTGGCGAGCGCCGCGACCGCCAGCAGCGGCACGATGGTCTTGAGTGGGAGCTTCATGGTTGTCCTGAAGATTGGTGTATTAGGCGTTGAGGCCATCGCCGGTGACGATAATGAGATTGCAGTCGGCAGAGACAGCAAACTCGCGGATCTCGAACGATCCCCATTCTGAATAGATGGCTCCTGGATCGGTGCCGAGGACCTCATTTGCAACGGCTGGGTCAACGGTTGTGAAAGAGCAATCCTCAGGTACATACGTGTACAGGAGGGGGTGGATGCCGGGCAGCAACGAAGATTCGCCGATGCTGTCGTCGACCAGCATGGAGATCGTCGTGTCGGGGACCTCGGCGACACCGGTCAGCCAGAATTGGCGATCCGGCGTCGGCTCCCGGTCGGCGCCATCCCGGAAATGGGCTACAACAACGTGTCCGGCGGTCGCCCCCAGTCCGGGTATACGCTCGTTGAACGAGTCGACACGCTCCTGTACCTCCAGCTTGTCATCGGTCTCATACTTGAACTCGGCGAAGCGGGGGTCCTGCGGGTATTGAGGAGCCGAAGCTTTGTGTGCAAAGGGGTTGCAGGCGGTGGTGAGCGCCGCAATCGCGAGCAGCGGCACGAGGGCCTTGAGTGGGAGCTTCATCCGTTATGCCCCGATGTGCACGCAGACGTACACATACTGTCCACAGACCGCAACGCGGGTCGAGTAGCTGCTAATGCCGAGATAGGTCGGCAGATTGGGACCGGTCATCCAGCGCTGGTGGCGGAGATCCGCAAGCGACGCGGGAAGCCACAGATCACCCGTGTATTCGCCGGTGCAATTGTCAGCGAGAAGGCTGCTCCACTCCTCGTTCGCCTCAGCGCAGATCACCATGAACCTATCCGCGGGTGCGGGGACATACTCCTCTGACTTGAGGATGACGCGCCGGTCCAGGATGCGAAAGAACTCGTGGGTCGGCAGTAGTTCGTCGAGCATTTCCACTGACATCAGCTGACGGAAACTTACCATGGTGCCTTGTCTCCTCTCTAACGCCTGCTACTACTCGTGTCTTCATCTGCGTTGGTGGGCAAAACCGGTGGCTGTTGTCCGACCTTCCATGAATAGGTGCGTGTCATGCTCCCGTTTGTCTCGAAGCTCCTGGCCCACCCAAGCTCCTCGAAGCGTCCATTGGCGGCGTCCGAAGCGCCAGATGCTATATCTGAATCACCTTTGTTGAAGTTCCACTTGTCCCGTGCATGAACGGTGACGGTCGCGGTGACCGTGTCCCCGTTGACCTCAACCTTCGTCTCGGTGTAGGTGTTGTGACCTCCCAGAGTCCTTTGCCAGTTTGTCGTCTCCGGATAAGTGTTGGTTTGGCCGGTGCTGCTGCCGGGTGAGTGGAGCGTGATGCCGGTTTGGCCGGCTTGTGCGGCCTCGTTCGCTGCTTGCAGAGCCCCATTGAGCTCGGTATTCACGTGGTATCGGATCCCTCTGTCCTCTTCATACCCCTTCTCATAATCAATCGTCAGGGGTGTGCCCGTGTTGTCGAGGAAATGCTGATAGCATCGAGCGGCGTCGGGTTGACCCATGAGCCGTGCGGCCGCCGGACCTTTCTTCCATAATTCCCAGGATGCGTAATCTTTGGGGGTAGCTTGCCCTCTCTTTGACCCCCAGGGGAAGTCGTCGTCCCAGGTCATGGTGCGATCAGGCTGGACCGTCGTATATCCACCTGACGTGATGTAGGGCACCGGACCCGGATCACCAATGACAGCGGCCTGGAAGTCGTAGTACTCGAAGGATGCGACCCGTCCCTTGAGAGCAGGCTGCAGTTGTTTGGCGCGGACGAAATGAACCCAGACACATGCGGGATCCAGCGGCTGTAAAAGTGTGTCTGACAGCCGAATCTGCCATGTGTCGGACACCGTAAAACCATCACGTTCGATGTTCTCAATAAAATCGATGACCTCGCCCTGTAGGCGCGTCTTGTTGTCGCAATATGCGGTGATGAGGTTCTCTGCCTGCCCAATGAGCGTGATGTGACTGTTGACTTGCGCTTCGATCGATGCGAGCTTCGCGAGGAGCGCGATGGCGCTCTGTCCCTGCATGTTCGAAGCAACCAGGTCCTTCGCATGGGCGATGTCCTCCAACCTTTCCTGGTTGGCGCGAAGCATCGAATCAAGGTCGTTACACGTCGTGTAAAAGGAGGACAGGTCAAGCGCGTACAGCTGCGTCTTCGTTATCATGCGATATCACCTTGCGAGAGCCATACGGAGCGAGTCCGCGATTCCCTGCTCCATAGACTCGAATGCCTCCAGCATCGCTACCATGCCAGTGTGTGTTTTACCTAGTGCGTCTTGGATGTGTTTGTCTTCTACGTTGAGGATGCTGATCGGCCCGATGAGTCGAGTTGCGTAGACGCGGCTGCAGGGGTCTCCAGTTGGGGGCGTGACCTCTGTCGCGGGTGACGATCCGCCCAGGTACTGAGCAGCCGTGCGTAAGGCGTCGCTGGAAAAACTCAAGTCGGGCACTGTCGTCTCCTTTGTCCGTATGTCTGCTGGGAGCCTACAAGTGGGAGGTCCCGGAAAGCAAATTGCCTCCCGGGCCCTCCGATCACATGCGCAGCAATGGATCAGTGCGGCATGTAGGCACCCAGCCAGCCCTGGGATGCGATGAACACGAGGACGCACAGGACCAGGAGCAGACCGACCGAGTAGGGGGCGGCCTTCTTGAGGATCTCCGCATCGGAACCCTTCGAATCGACCGCGGTTGCCGCGATCGCGAGGTTCTGCGGGGAGACGATCTTGCCGATGCCACCGCCGATCGTGTTGGCGGCCAGCAGGATCGACGGGTCGAGGCCGGCGCCCGCTGCGGCGGTCGACTGCAGGTTCGCGAAGAGCGCGCCCGCCGAGGTTGCGGAGCCGGCGACGGCCGTGCCGATCCAGCCCAGGATGGGGGAGAGGAAGGCGAAGGCCGCGCCCGTCGTCGCCAGCGCGGCACCGATCGAGGTAGTCTGACCCGAGAAATTCATGACGAAGGCGAGGGCCATGACGGAGGCGATTGTCAGGATCGCCATGCGCAGCGAGTAGATGGTGCGCGGCAGGACCGCGAACATCTCACCCACGGAGGTCTGGAAACGGCCGTTCGAGGAGTTCGTCCCGTACACGATGGCGACGATGATGCCGGTGACGAAGATCCAGGTGCCGGGGTTGGATAGGATCTGCAGCGAGTAGATTGCGGCGGTCGAGGGCGATCCGTCGCCGGTCAGCAGGTTGCCGTAGATGCCAGGCCACGGGACCTTGACGTCCGTCGATGAGAAGAAGGCGGCGACGGGCTTGGCCAGCTTCGTGATCGCGATGATGACGACGACGAGGACGTAGGGCAGGAGTGCCAGTCCGATGCGCGAGCCGGTGGGCTTGTCGGCCTCGTCGGCCTCCGTCGCGCACTCCGCGGGGGTCGTCGGACCCCACGCCAGCAGGAACACGTAGCAGGCGGCGAAGCCGAGCAGGGAGGCGACGACCGCAGTCAGCTCGTAGGAAACCGAGGGGGTGAAGAAGTGGCCCGCACCGGCAGCGAGACCGGCGACGAGGGCAAGGGGCCAGAGCTGGCGCACGCCGCGGCTGCCGTCGAGGATGAACAGCAGCAGGACCGGGATGAACAGACAGAAGATCCAGGTCAGGTGCCCCATATCGCCGGCGACGACGACGGGGTCCGCGCCGCCGAGCTTGCCAGCGGTCGTCGTGGGGATGGCCATAGCTCCGAAGCCGACGTTGATGGCGTTGCCGACGACGGCCACGACGGCTGCCTTGATCTTGGGGACGCCGAGGGTCACGAGCATGGCGCAGGTGATGGCCACGGGAGCGCCGAAGCCAGCCAGGCCCTCGAGAAGGCCGCAGAAGCACCAGGCGACGATGAGGGCCTGGGCGCGCTGGTCGCCTCGTCCGATCGTGTTAAAAACGGCCTTCAGGTCGGCACTGCGGCCCGACTTTTCGGTGAGGTTGTAGAGCCACACGGCCGCGATGATGATGTAGATGATCGGCATGAAGCCCATCGCCGCGCCTTGCGTGCCGGCCAGGAGTGCCATGCCGACGGGCATCTTGAAGGCGAGGACAGCGATACCCAGGGACAGCACCAGGGAGATGATCGAGCACCAGTGGGTGGCGACCTTAAAGACGCCCATGAGGACGAAGAACACGACGAGCGGGAGGAGCCCGACGACGGCTGTCAGGAAGACGTTACCCGCGACGGCAGTCGTCGACGGGGTAAAAGATTGGGCTAACAAAAGAGAAGTCATGGCTGCTCCGCGCGTCGGTGTGTGGGACATTGGACCTAATCATCATGACATATGAACGCAGAGGCGTACACAGTTTTGAGCGTTTTTCTTTGTCAATCCCGGATGGGGGAGCGCGCCGCATCTCACGTCCAGTATGCGCAGCGCCTGCTCGTGGGCGGTTCCTCGTCGATAAACTACGAAGCGTGAAGACTACATCCGCTGTTCCCGTTCCCTCCGGCTCGCGTATGCCGATCCGTAAGTATCGGCCGTTCCTCGATACGAATCCGATCGATCTGCCGGATCGCCAGTGGCCCTCCAAGCGCATCACGAAGGCGCCGCGCTGGATGTCCACCGACCTGCGCGATGGCAACCAGGCCCTCATCGAGCCGATGGACCCGGCTCGTAAGCGCCGCATGTTCGACCTGCTCATCAAGCTGGGGTACAAGGAGATCGAGATCGGTTTCCCCGCGGCCTCGCAGACCGACTACGACTTTGTGCGCTCCCTGATCGAGGACGACGCGGTGCCCGAGGACGTGACGATCTCGGTGCTCACCCAGTCTCGCCCGGAGCTGATCGAGCGCACGGTCGAGGCCATGGTGGGCTTCCCGCGCGCAACGGTGCACCTCTACAACGCGACGGCCCCCGTGTTCCGCGAGGTTGTCTTCCACGCTGACAAGGCACAGACGATCGAGCTGGCGCAGTTCGGTGCGCGCGAGGTGATCGCGCAGGCTGAGAAGCGCCTGGATGATGACACGATCTTCGGTTTCGAGTATTCGCCCGAGATTTTCGTGGATACCGAGTTGGATTTCGCCCTTGAGGTGTGCGAGTCCGTCATGGACGTGTGGGAGCCTGGCGAGGGACGCGAGATTGTCCTGAACCTGCCCTCCACGGTGGAGCGTGCAACCCCGAACGTGTTCGCCGATCAGATCGAGTGGATGAGCCGCAACCTGAGCCGCCGCGAGTACGTGGCGCTGTCCGTGCACCCGCACAATGACCGCGGTACGGGCGTGGCGACGGCCGAGCTGGCGCTGCTGGCCGGCGCGGATCGTATCGAGGGTTGTCTGCTGGGTCAGGGCGAGCGCACCGGCAACGTCGACCTGGTGACGCTGGGCCTGAACCTGTTCAGCCAGGGCATCGATCCGGGCATCGACTTCTCCGACGTGGACGCTATCCGTCGCACGGTGGAGCACTGCACGCAGATGGAGACCTCCCCGCGAGCCCCCTACGTCGGCGACCTCGTCTACACGAGCTTCTCCGGTTCGCACCAGGATGCGATCAAGAAGGGCTTCACCGCCCGCAAGGCCAAGGTCGACGCGGCCGGCGGCGACGAGGAAGCGGTCGTGTGGGAGCTGCCCTACCTGCCGATCGACCCGCACGACGTGGGACGCTCGTACGAGGCCGTGGTGCGCGTGAACTCGCAGTCCGGCAAGGGCGGCGTCGCCTACCTCATGTCGACGGCACACGCCCTCGAGCTGCCGCGCCGCCTGCAGGTGGAGTTCTCTCGCATCGTCCAGCGCCACACGGACACCTACGGCGGCGAGATCAACGCGGATCTGCTGTGGCAGATCTTCGCCGACGAGTACCTGCCGACGAACGCCGCGCCGGGCCTGGAGTCGTGGGGTCGCTTCGATCTGCGCTCCTCGCAGGTGGGCACCATGGATGATGAGAATGTCGAGCTGAACGCGACGCTCACCGACAACGGCGAGGTCGTCAAGGTTCACGCGCAGGGCAAGGGCCCGATCGACGCGTTCGTGTCCGCGCTGCACGAGTTCGACCTGGATGTGCGCATCCTCGACTACTCCGAGCACGCGATGAGCCAGGGCCGCGATGCGCGCGCTGCCGCCTACGTGGAGGCGGCCGTGGACGGCCAGATCGTGTGGGGCGTCGGCATCGACTCCTCGATCACTCGCGCGTCCTACAAGGCCGTCATCTCGGCGGTGAACCGCGCCCTGCGCTAAGAGCGCGCGATAACAATAGGGACCCCGACCTCGTTCAAAGTGAAGAGGTCGGGGTCCTTCGTATGCGTCTGTGCCGTCAGGAGGGGGCCCTCAGGAGGCGTGAGACTGTGCGAAGAGCTCGAGGCTGCGACGTACCTGCCCGGCGAGGATGCGGGAGATGCGCTCCGTGAGGAGGGCGGGATCAGCGCTCATGTCGGAGGTGAGCCACTGGGAGACGTGTCCGAGCACGCTGAGCGTGAAGTGCTCAGTAATGAACTCGCGATCGTCCGCTCGGACAGTCAGACCGTCGCTGTAGTGGTCGACGATGGGCTCCATGACGGCGCGCAGCTGCTTGTAGAGGAAGACCTGCAGGTCCTCCATGGACAGGGTTGAGACAACGGAGCGTGTCTCTTCGAGGTGCGCTTGCATCCATGTGAGCATGGCGAGCAGTCCCTCGGACCAGTCCTCGTGGGTGGACTGGGCCTCGATCTGGTTGGCAACCTCGCGCTTGAAAACCCAGACAGTCAGGTCGCGGATGTCGGCGAAGTGATAGTAGAAGGCCTGGCGGGTCACGCCGGCGGTGCGCGTGAGACCGGAGACGGTCACCTTTGACAGGGGGACGGTCTGGAGTGCGTCGCGCAGGGCGTGCGCGAGCATCGTTTTCGCATCGGTGTGGGGCATCGGAGATCCTCGTCGACATGAAAAGAGAGGTTACGAGCAAACTGTACAGGCTGTATCGCGGATCCGCGAAATTTCAGTGCAATGTGCGACTGACCAATTGTATAGCTCAGATTAGCTTGTATGCATCCGGAAACGTCGTTGTTTGGAAGCGGAGTGTATGGTTCAGCCCCGGCCTCGTCGAAATGAACTGTCTGAACGAGGTCGGGGCTGAGGGGGTCTGTGCGTCTGTCCCTGTGCGGTTGGTGGGAATAACCGCGTTACTTGGCCAGGCGAGCCAGGGCGGGGGTGGTCTGGTCGGTCATGAGCACTCGCATGCGAGCGATCGCGAGCGAGGGGTTGACCTCGAGACCGGAGAGCATCCACTGTGCCATGTGGGCGGTGGTTGCCAGGGCGAAGTGCTGGGCGACGACGTCGCGCGCTGTGGCCGAGGCAGAGCCGGGCAGGCGGGACTCGATGAGCTCCTGGATATGAGAGGCCAGGAATGCCCACAGGTCGTTCGCTTCGATGGTCTTCATGGCCGAGGCGGTTTCGTCGCGATGGTGATGCATCCAGGTCATGGTGGCCTCGACGGCATCGAGCCATTCTCCCGAACTGGCGGTCAGGCGCGATGTGACTTCCTCGCGGAAAACCCAGGCGTTCAGGTCGCTCAGGGAGTTGAAGTGGTAGTAGAACGCTTGACGGGTGACCCCGGCGGAACGTGTCAGCGCGCTGACAGAGATCTTTGACAGGGGGGTCTGCATCAGGGCCTGACGCAGTGCAGTGCCAAGCTTTTCGCGGGCATCGATCGGGGGTGCCATCTTTTTCCTTCCTTCGACGGTTATGAGTAAACCATAACCAGTTACGAAGAAACTATCTACTTGAAAACTACTTGCCGGCTGTGTAACCGACCACGCTGTCAGTTTCTCATATATTGTTGTCATTGCCTGTCGGAGGGCTTGTCGGTAGATGTGACAGTGCACTTCACAATTAGTTCCGCGCCCTGCGATGTGCGTCGGCATCGCCCGACCGCGACTGTGTAGGCGTGACACAATGTCCGTGTGATGAAGTCCTATCGAGACGAGGCGATCGTCCTGCGCACCCACAAGCTGGGCGAAGCGGATCGCATCATCACGCTTCTCACCGCTGAGAATGGCCAGGTGCGCGCCGTTGCGAAGGGGGTGCGCAAGACGACCTCCAAGTTCGGTGCGCGCGTCGAACCCTTCTCCGTCATCGACGCCCAACTCCATCGTGGTCGCACCCTCGATACTCTGACCCAGGTCGCTTCCATCGCCCAATACGGTGACGCGATCGCCGCCGACTACGACCTCTACCTCGCGGCCACCGTCATCGTTGAGACCGCCGAACGTCTCACGACGGACGCGCACGATGGCACGCATTCTCAGTACCTGCTCCTCCTGGGTGCACTCAACGCCCTGGCACGAGGCCGCCACGACCCGACCCTCATTCGCACCTCGTACACGCTGCGCGCCCTCGCCCTGGCCGGATGGGCGCCCTCCTGTTTTGACTGCGCCGTGTGCGGCACCCAGGGACCCCACTCCTCGTTCTCTATCCCCGACGGCGGTACCGTCTGTGACACCTGTCGTCCGCCCGGTGCCTCCTCGCCCGCGCCCGACTCGGTGGCCCTCCTCGGTCAACTGCTCAGCGGTGACTGGGAGCGCGCCGACCGCTGCGAGGCGTACGCGCGCACCGAGGCCTCGGGCCTCATCTCCTCGTACACTCAATGGCATCTGGAACGCCGCCTGCGCTCGCTGAGCGTCATCGATAGGAGTCACCCATGACAGACCCGCGCCCCACTCCTATGGACCGCGCTCCGCAAGACCCCACCGCGCCGCTGCTCGGACCGGGTCAGTGGCACCGCAACGCACCCGTCTTTCGTAAGGGTGAAGCCCCCGCGCACGTCGCCCTCATCATGGACGGAAACGGCCGCTGGGCAAACAGTCGAGGCCTGGCCCGCACTGAGGGGCATCGCGCCGGGGAGTATGCCCTCATGGACACGATTGCCGGTGCCATTGACGCGGGCGTGCGCTACCTGAGCGTCTATACGTTCTCGACCGAAAACTGGAAGCGCTCGCCCGCCGAGGTCTCTTTCATCATGAACTACGCCTCCGACGTGCTCGCCCGTCGCACCGACCAGCTCGCGCAGTGGGGCGTGCACGTGCGCTGGAGCGGGCGTCGGCCCAAGCTGTGGAAGAGCGTCATCAACGCGCTGGAAAAAGCCGACCGTGCGACCTCGCACTGCAAGACACTTGACCTCATCATGTGCGTCAACTACGGCGGGCGCGCTGAGCTCGCGGATGCCGCCAGGTCCATCGCCGAGGATGTCGCGGCCGGGTGCCTGAGCCCGCGCGGTGTCACCGAAAAGACGCTGTCGCGCCACCTCTACCTGCCCGACGTTCCCGACGTCGACCTCATGATCCGCACATCGGGCGAACAGCGCCTCTCCAACTATCTGCTGTGGCAGATGGCATACGCCGAAATGATGTTCGTCGACACGCCCTGGCCGGCCTTCGACCGCGAAGAGCTGTGGGGCTGCCTGGAGGAGTTCGCGGGCCGCGACCGTCGCTTCGGCGGCGCGATCGACCGTGTCGCTGGCTCCTAGGACTCCTAGGCGTTGTCTGCTGCACCTGGATCAAGTGCGGCACTGACCGCACGACGCTTACGGCGCCCCCACGCGATCTTCGCGGCGATGAGCGCGATGATGAGGGCGAGGCCCGCCCAACCCCAGGGGGAGCCAGCGAGCGCGCGGATCGCCGCCGCAAAGACCGCGAGCGTGCCGAGGCCATACAGGAGAGCCCAGAGGACGCACCCCGGGATCATCGCGAACGTGTAGGTGCTCCAGCGCATGCGCACGAGGCCCGCGCCCGCGTTGACGGCGGTCTGGATGCCGACCGTCAGGAAGCACAGGGGAATGACGATGATTCCCCACTTGTCCAGGATGGCCGCGCCCTTACGAGGGATAGGGCCGTCAAACCAGCGTGCAATGGCGCCGACGAGGCCGCGCCGCCCGTTCGCTCGAACCGCGCCGGAGGCGGCACCTCGCGCCAGCCAATAGGTGAGCTGCGCGCGGAAGAAAACGACCACGAAGAGGAACACGAAGAGCCAGACGCCCTCGCGTGCGAAGGCGGGGACCATGGAGTCGATACCGGCGGCAAACATGACGCTCCCAGAGTGAGGCTCAGCAAACGAAGCCTATCCTAACCCAGGAAAAGAGGAGAGAAAAGGCCCGGGAGAGCATCCGCCTCCCGGGCCTCCTCGTCCATATAACGCTGCGTCAGCCCTGAGAACGACAGGAGCTGCACACGCCAAACAGTTCCAGCGAATGCTCGACGTCGCTGAAGCCGTGCGCAGTTGCCACGGAGTCTACCCACGCCTCGATCTGCGACTGCTCGATCTCCTCGGTGAAACCGCACTTGCGGCACACCAGGTGGTGATGGTGGTGGTGCGTCGTGCAGGAGCGGTAGAGGGCCTCACCGTCGGAGGAACGCAGCGTGTCGACTCGTCCGTCCTCTGCGAGGCTTTGGAGCGAGCGGTAGACGGTCGCCAGCCCCACGCGCTGTCCCTGCAGGTGCAGGTCTTCGAAGATCTGCTGGGCGCTGCGGAAGTCGTTGACGCGCGTCAGCTCGTCGAGGACTGCTTGACGCTGCTTCGTCATGCGCTGCATGGTGTTGCCTCCATCGTCATGCGTTCGAGTGAGCGGTCTGGTCGTGCTCAGGGTGCTGGTTGTGGCTGCGTGCCGCGCGAATCCTGCGCACCCTGCGTGTACGATCCACAATAGCCCTGATCCCGAAACCAATAGCGTACAGAGCGATTGCTCCCACAACGATCGTTGCGCCGGGGGAGAGGTCGACGAAGTAGGTCAGGGACAGTCCCGCCGTGCAAATGACGACGCCCAGTGCCATCGCGATGCCCATCGTCGAGCGGAACGAACGCGCTCCCAGCTGTGCGATGGCGACGGGGATGACCATGAGGGCGCTGACGAGCAGCGAGCCGACGACTCGCATCGCGACGGCGACCGTCAGCGCCGAGAGAACCGCGATGAGGAGGGAGAGCGTGCGCACGGGCAGGCCCGTCGAGCGCGCGAAGTCCTCGTCGTTGGTCACCGAGAAGAGCGCGGGTGCCAATCCCACGCCCAGGGCCACGATCGCCAGACCAAGGATCGTAATGAGCGTGATGTCGCTCCATCGCACGGTCGAGATCGACCCGAAGAGGTAGGAGTTGAGCTGCGCGGAGGTGCCGCCCGCCAGGCCGATGAGCAGGACGCCGCCGGCGATGCCGCCGTAGAACAGCATGGCTAAGGCCGTATCCCCGGACGTGCGGCCGCTCTGGCGCACCAGCTCAATCGTGATCGCGCCGAGCAGTGAGATGATCACCGCACCCGGGATCGCCCACGAGTCGGCCGGGCTCACGTTTGCGAACGTGCCGACCAGCCAGCCGAGCGCGACGCCGGTCAGAGAGATGTGCCCGATGCCGTCTCCGAGCATCGCGAGCCTGCGGTGCACGAGATACGTGCCGATGATCGGGGCGGTGAGGCCCACGATGAGGGCAGCGAGCAGTGAACGCTGCATCATCGGTGAGGACAGGAGGGTCGTCAGTGCGTCAATCATGCGTCGCTCCCGTCTAGATTCCGCTCACGAGGCCGTGGTCGGTCGGTGCGGCCCCGGGGTCGATGGTGGGGTGGCAGTGGTCGCCGCCACCGTGGTGTTGTTCGTGGTCGTCCTCGATGTGGGGCGGGCCGTCGTAGGAGACGTGCCCCGCGCTGATGTGCAGCTCTCGGTCAAGGAGGGGGCCGAGCTCGCCCAGCTCGTGCAGGACAATGAGGATCGTGGTCCCCTCCGCCTTGGCCTCGGCGACGATCTGTGCCAGGCGTGCGCGCGAGGCCGCGTCGATTCCAGCCATCGGCTCATCCATGATGAGCAACTCGGGACGGCGTACAAGGGCGCGCGCAATGAGGACGCGCTGCGCCTGTCCACCCGAGAGGATGTTGAGGGGGGAGTGGGCGCGGTGAGCCATGCCGACGCGCTCGAGGGCTGTCATTGCCCTTGCGGTGTCGCCCGGCAGGGCCCACAGTCGACGAGGCCCGAGCAGGCCCGAACGAACAACCTCGATTGCGCTGGCACTGATCGCGCCGCCCGAGGAGATACGCTGGGGCACGTAGCCGATCTTGTTCCACGGGACGCGGCGACGGGTGGTGACCGAGTGCCCGAAGAGCTGTGCGTCGCCGCTCGTGATGGGAGCGGTGCCGAGCAGGGCCTTGAGGGTCGTAGATTTGCCAGAGCCGTTCGACCCTGTGAGCGCCACGGTCTGGCCAGCGGGAATGGCGAGCGAGATTCCGTGCAGGATCAGGTCTGTATCCCAGGCCACGTGTAGATTATCGAGACGCACGACGGCGGTCGCCTCCGCGTGGGAGGCTCCCGCCGTCGTGGGGGTGAAAGTCGTTGTCACTGGCAGTCAAGGGCTTTCGTCAGGGCGTCAATGTTGGAGTTCATCGTTGCGGCGTAGTCCTTAGACGCGTCAGTCTGGGACTCGATCGGATCCAGGACAGCCGTCGTGATGCCGAGGTCGTCGGCCAGGGTCTGGGCGACCTTGGGGTCGATGAGGGCCTCGGTGAAGATCGTGGTCACGCCCTGATCCTTCGCGATCTGGGCAATCTCGGCTAGGCGGGCGGGGGAGGGGGAGGACTCAGGGTCGAGGCCGGAGATGCCGACCTGGGTCAGGCCCGTGCGATCCGCGAGGTATCCGAAAGCGGTATGTGCGGTCACGAACGTTTTGACCTTGCAGGTCGAGGTCTTGGAGACGAGGGTATCGCCCAGCGTGGTCAGTTCCTCGGAGAGGGCCTTCGCGTTGGCCTTGTAGGTGTCGGCGTGGGCGGAGTCGGCCTCGGCGAGCTTGTCGCCGACCAGGGTCGCGGCCTTCGCCATACGCACGGGGTCCAGCCAGAAGTGCGGGTCCGCGGTCATGTCGTGGTGGTGTTCATGGCCCTCGGCCTCGTGATCGTGGCCTTCCGCCTCGCCGGACTGGGCCTCGTCGGTGCCCTCTTCCTCTTCTTCGGCGGGGTGGTTGGCGTCAGCACCGGCTTCAATGAGCTCTGCAGCGGGGGAGACGTCAATGACGGTCTTGGGGGCCTGCTGCTCGATCGCCTCGTCGACTGCGCCCTGGAAGCCCGCGAGGTACACAACCGCATCCGCGGAGGACAGGGAGTCGACCATCTTGGGGGAGAGCTCGAGGTCGTGGGGCTCGGCACCGTCGGGAGTCAGGGAGGTGACGGTGACGTGCTCGCCGCCGATCTTCTCGGCCAGGTATTTCAGGGGGTAGAAGGAGGCCATGACGGTCAGGGTCTCGTCCTTGGATGAGCTACCAGAGGACGAGGCCGTGGAGGAGCAGGCGGACAGGGCGAGCGCTGTGGCGGCCGCGCATGCGGCAGCAAGGATTCTCTTCGACATGAGAATCATTCTCTTTGTAATTGAGAATCCTTGTCAAGTCATTCTCGGAGGTCGGACCCGGTGTGGGCCCTAGTGGGCGTGTGCCGTCGAGCCGCGCACGATCAAATCGGGCGAGAAGACGTAGTCGGCGTGCGTGGGCACGTATTCGGGTGCGCGAAGGGCCTCGAACAGGCTACGCACCGCCGATGAGACGATCGATGGGACGGGCTGATGGATCGTCGTCAGCGCCGGGTCCAGGAGACCCATCAGGAAAGTATCGTCAAAGCCGATCACCGAGATGTCGCCCGGAACTGACAGGCCGAGCGAGGTAATCGTGCGGATCGCGCCCAGAGCCTGCAGGTCAGAACCGGTGATGATCGCAGTGGTGCCGCGCTCGAGGAGTGCGTGCGTGTGGGCGGCCGCGGCCTCGTACGTGTAGAAGGTTTCTTCGATGATGGGGGAGAGGTCGCCGATGAGCTCGCCCATGACCTGGGTAAAGGCCTCGGCCTTGCGCAGCGCCGGGACAATGTGCGTGCGTCCCGTCAGGAGCGCGATGCGCGTGTGCCCCAGCTCGTACAGATGCGTGACTGCCGCGCGGATGCCGAGCGCGTCTCCTGTGGAAAAGTCGGGTGCCGGGACCTCCGGGCGGGCGCCATTGATCGTCACGAAGGGGATCTCGCGTGCGGCAGCGTCGTGGTACGGCGCGAGGTCTGAGAGTAGATCTGCGTGTCGGCCTGAGACGAAAATGAGTCCGTTCACACGGTGTTCGATGAGCGAGGAGAGGTGATCGAACTCGGACGTCGCTCCCGGTGTCTGCGAACGGATGAGGGCGATGCCGCCCGCGCGCGAAATCTCCTCCTGGAGGTGGTGTGCGAAGGATGCGAAGATTGGATTCGTGAGCTCGGGCACGATGACGCCGATCGTGGGCGTACTTGGTGTGCGCTCGGCGGCTGGGCGGTCGTATCCCAGCTCGTCAATCGCGGTCAGGACCCTGCGGCGAGTGTCGTCGGAGACCTGTCCGACGCCGTTGAAAACCCGTGAAACAGTTGCAGTTGAGACGCCCGCGTGCATGGCGATGTCGGCCATGCTCGTGCGATTTTTCGTCATCGAATCAACGCTCCTTTGGGTCTTCGCGCGCGGTTGTTTCCCTACAAATGTAACAGCTTGCACACAATTGCGAAAATTGTTGCAGAAACAAAATCGAGGGTATTACAGTGAACCTTGTAGCGGGTCGCTGATGGAGGCGACCACCTGACCAACACAGGAGTAATAATGCGACGTGGCATCGCAGCACTCGGCGTCTTCGCGGCGGTTACCGCCCTGGCCGCCTGCAACAACGGCACGACCTCTTCCTCTTCCTCTTCCTCCTCGGACGGTGCCAAGACCGACGCCGTGGCGACCCTGACGATCTGGGCGGATGACACCCGCTTCACGCAGGTCGAGACCATCGCCGAGGACTTCACCGCCAAGACCGGCGTGAAGGTGGATGTCGTCCAGAAGTCTGAGTCGGACATGGACACCGAGTTCACCACCCAGGTCCCCACTGGCAACGGCCCCGACCTGATCGTCATGGCCCACGACAAGCTGGGCGCGCTCGTCTCTAACGGCGTCGTCGCCCCCGTCGACCTGGGTGAAGCCAAGTCCCAGTTCGCTGACGTCGCGGTCAAGGGCGTGACCTACAACGGCCAGACCTACGGCGTTCCCTACGCCATCGAGTCCGTCGCCCTGGTGCGTAACAACGCGCTCACCAAGGACGAGCCCAAGACGTACGACGACATGATCGCCTCCGGTAAGACCACCGGCGTTGAGTACCCCTTCATTATTCAGATGGGCGACAAGGGTGATCCCTACCACTTCTACGGCTTCCAGACCTCCTTCGGTGCCCCTGTTTTCAACACGAACGCTGACGGCGAGTACACCTCCGAGCTGGCCATGGGCGGCTCCGGCGGCACCGACTTCGCGAACTGGCTGAAGGCCCAGGGCAACGCGGGTGTGCTCTCCCCGTCCATCACCGCTGATATCGCCAAGCAGGCCTTCCTCGATGGCAAGGCCGCCTACACGGTGACCGGCCCCTGGAACGTCGCGGCCTTCCGTGAGGCCGGCATGGACGTCTCCGTCCTGTCCATCCCCTCGGCCGGCTCGCAGGCCGCCCAGCCCTTCGTCGGCGTCCAGATGTTCTACCAGAGCGCTAAGTCCGCCAACCCGGTTGCTGCCAAGCAGTTCTTCAACTACCTGGCTACCCCCGAGGCCCAGACCCAGATGCAGAAGCTCGGTGGCCGCGCCTCGGCGATGTCCTCCGTTGCTGAGGCTTCGGATGACCAGGACATCAAGGACTTCTCGAAGGTCGCAGAGTCCGGCGCTCTCGCCCCCGCGATCCCCGCGATGGGTTCCGTGTGGAACTTCTGGGGTCAGACCGAGGCCAACATCGTGAGCGGCGCCGAGGCCCCCGCCGACGGTTGGGCTACGATGATCACCAACATCAACAACGCGATCGCCTCCAAGTGATCGTGAGCGCCGGGCGCTAGTCGCCCACGCGCACCGCGCTCGCCTCCGGTGAGCACCGCCTCACACCCGACCGCCTCCCACGCGGCGGGCGGGTGTGAGGCCCTCTGATAGCAGCGCCGCAATGCGGCGCGCGGCACCACCGGTGCCATCTTCTGTCGCCAGTCGGGGCAGAACCAAGTCGCAATGACGCGCGAACGCGCACGTGTGGAGGACACGATGTCTGAGCCAGTGAAGGCTGCGGAAAAGAAAAAAGAGGGGCCCAAGACCTCTCATGCAAATGATGTGACCAAGCGTGGTTTCTTCGTCAAGCTCATCTTGATGATGCTGATTGACGCCCTGGGACTCTATGGCATCTTCACTGCCTACATGGTGAAGTCCTGGATTGTTCTCGGTGTTCTGGCCGCGCTGCTCGTTGTCGTGAACTGGATCTACTTCTCCAAGCGGATGATCCCCGCGAAGTACCTGGTTCCCGGCATGGTGTTCCTGCTCATCTACCAGGTGTTCGTGATGGGATACACGGGATACGTGTCCTTCACGAACTACGGTCAGGGCCACAACTCGACCAAGGATGACGCGATCTCTGCGATCCTGAAGGCCTCCGAGCAGCGTGCGCCCGGAGCGGTCAACGTGACCGCCGCGGTCGTCGAGGATGGCTCCGGCCTCGGCCTCGTCATCGCTGACCCGAGCACGGGCGCTCTGAAGGAAGGCAACCCTGACACCCCGTTGCGCGACGTTCAGGGCAATGTCTCCGCCGGCGTGATCTCCGACGTTCAGGGCTACAAGGTCCTGAAGGTTGCCGATATTCTCAAGCGCCAGACCGAGGTCGCCGGACTGACCGTTCCCGTCTCCTCCGACCCGAACGACGGATACTACAAGACCGATGATGGTACGACCGCCTACCTGGCCAAGTCGACCTACGCCTACGACGCCCAGGCTGACACCCTGACCGACACCGCCACTGGAACCGTGTACACGGCTGATAACAAGACCGGTGTCTTCGTCGATTCCGCCGGCAACGAGCTCACCCCCGGCTGGCGCGTCTTCGTCGGCTTCAGCAACTACAAGAACATGGTGACCAGCAATGACCTGGGCGGCCCCTTCCTCAAGGCGCTCATCTGGTCCTTCGTGTTCGCTGCGGCCTCGGTGCTCTCCACCTTCGCGCTTGGCCTCATCCTGGCCCTCGTCTTCTCCGACAAGCGCATCAAGGGCCGCAAGATCTACCAGTCCCTCATGATCCTGCCCTACGCCTTCCCGGCCTTCCTGGCCACCCTGGTGTGGAAGGGCATGCTCAATACGGACTTCGGCTTCATCAACCAGGTCTTCCTCGGTGGCACCCATGTCCCGTGGCTCGATAACGGCCTGCTCGCCAAGCTTTCGATCCTCGGCGTGAACCTGTGGCTGGGCTTCCCCTACATGTTCCTCGTCTGCCTCGGCGCCCTGCAGTCCCTGCCGGGCGACATTGAAGAGGCCGCGAAGATCGACGGTGCCTCCGGCCTGCGCACCGTGTGGTCCATCAAGCTGCCGCTGGTCCTGCAGTCCACCGTGCCGCTGCTGATCGCCTCCTTCGCGTTCAACTTCAACAACTTCTCGCTCATCTACATGCTGACGGGGGGCGGGCCGAACTACCCGGGTCTGTCGGTGCCCGTCGGTGAGTCCGACATCCTGATTTCGATGGTCTACAAGATCGCCATCGATTCCGGAACCCCGAACTACGGCCTCGCTTCGGCCATGTCCATCGTCATCTTCATCGTCGTGGGCGTGATCGCGTGGCTTGGCTTCCGTCAGACGAAGACCCTTGAGGAGCTGTGATGAGCGCTGCAACCGTTTCTAAGAAGCATGATGGAAGCACCCTCAAGGGTGCCCGCTGGTGGGCCGAGGTCGGCTGGCGTCACATCGTCGCCATCCTGACGATCATCTACTGTGTCGTCCCGCTGCTCTACGTGCTGTCGGTGTCCCTGAACCCCGGCGCGACGCTGACCGGTTCGAACTCGCTGTTCTCGAAGATCTCGCTGGAGAACTTCCAGGCGCTGGGGAGCGGCAAGTACGCCATGTACTGGTCGTGGATCCTCAACTCCCTGATCGTGTCGACTGCGACCGCGATCGGGACGGTCCTCATGGGCGCTGCGGCCGCTTACGCGTTCAGCCGCTTCCGCTTCAAGGGCCGCCGCGCGACCCTGACCGGCCTGCTGCTGGTGCAGATGTTCCCGCAGATGCTGGCCTTCGTGGCCCTGTTCCTGCTGCTCCTGGGCATCCAGGACATCTTCCCGGTGCTCGGCCTGAACTCCAAGCTCGGCCTGATCTGCGTCTACCTGGGTGGCGCGCTCGGTTCGAACACGTTCCTGCTCTACGGTTTCTTCAACTCGATCCCGCGTTCGCTCGATGAGGCGGCCATGATTGACGGCGCGACCCACGCGCAGACCTTCTGGACGATCATCATGCCTCTCGTACGTCCGGTCCTCGCGGTTGTCGGCCTGCTGAGCTTCATCTCCTCGCTCGGTGACTTCGTCATTGCCCGCGTGGTCCTGCAGGATCAGAGCCAGTTCACGCTGGCGGTCGGCATGTACATGTGGGCTGCTGACTCGCGTACTGCCCCGTGGGGCATCTTCGCCGCGGGTTCTGTGATCGCGGCTGTCCCTGTGATCTTGCTGTTCCAGTACCTGCAGAAGTACATCGTGTCCGGCCTGACTGCTGGCGCCGTCAAGGAGTAAGTGCCCGCGCTTTTCGGCCACGCTCACCCCGGCCTCGTCCCCTATCCCCGTGGGACGAGGCCGGGGCTCTTTTGTGCGTTCGGGACGAGGCCGGGGCTCTTTTGTGCGTTCGGGACGAGGTCGGGGCTCTGCGTGTGTTTGGGACGAGGTCGGGGCTCTGCGTGTGTTTGGGACGAGGCCGGGGCTCTGCGTGTGTTTGGGACGAGGCCGGGGTTATGCGTGTGTTTGGGACGAGGTCGGGGCTCTGCGTGTGTTTGGGACGAGGTCGGGGCTCTTTGTTGGTCAGGTGACGTGCGGATGTGGATCTAGATATCGACATCGCGGGCGTAGTTCCCCAACAATGTCGCATGCAATTCCCATGTAAACCTTTCAAACATTTAAATGGGGTCGTTGGAATTGCAACGTTTGTGGGCTGCGTTAAAAACTGACCAAGGGAAATTGCCTGCGACTTTTTTGGGGGAGTGGGTTTGTTGTGGAGGGGTGCGGGTGTGGGCGTGGGTGCCGGGGGGTGTGGATGGGAGTGGAGTGTGACCTGAGACTTGTGTGGCGAGATCGCTTGACAGGCTGGTTGGTTATATGGTTCATTAGTCATGTAATGAACCAATGAAGCCGGAGGACTTGCGCATGGCACCCATATTCGTCTCGGGTATCCCCATCTACGTGCAGATCGCCGACGATATCCGCGCGCAGATCCTGCGCGGCGCCCTGCGCGCCGGGGACCAGCTCACCTCCACCACGGAGTACTCCGCGACCTACCGCATCAACCCGGCCACTGTCGGCAAGGCCTTCGCGATCCTCGTCGACGAGGGCCTCGTCGAAAAGCGGCGCGGCATCGGTATGTTCGTCGCCGAAGGTGCCCGCGATGTCCTCGTGGCCGACGGGCTCGCATCCTACGTGGAGGAGACTCTGAACCCCGCCGTCGAAGCGGGCCTGGCCCTGGGCCTCGACCTCGACGCCATCATCGACCACGTCCGCGCCTACGGCGCCGACACGACCGCCAAGGACAACTCATGATCACCCTGAACTCCATCAGTCACACCTATCCGGGAGAGAACGAGGCGGCGCTGCGCGACATCTCGCTCACCCTTGGGGACGCCACCGTCACCGCCCTCGTTGGCCCCAACGGATCGGGCAAGACGACGCTCATGCAGATCCTCGGTGGCCTGATGGTCCCCACCTCGGGGAGCATCTCCATCGACGGCGTCCAGGCCAGCGCCGACGACCTGCTCGCTGGCTCGATCATGGTCTCGTCCAGCCGAGACCTCGACGATGTCCCCGCAACTATCCTGGTCGAATATGCCCGTCTGCGCCCGACCTGGGACGAGGCTCTCTTCGCCCACTATGTCGAGAGCTTCAGCCTGCCGGTCCGACGCCGCAAGACCCTCGGCAAGCTCTCGACCGGCCAAGCAGCTGTCTTTGCCGGTGCGATCGCCCTGGCATCGGGCGCGCCCCTCACTCTCCTCGACGAGATCCAGGCTCCCCTGGACGTGCCCACGCGCTACGCCCTCTACGAGGAGATCCTTACGCTGGCGGCGGAGGTCATGGAGGGAAAGCGCCCGCAGCGCCGCTTCCTCATCTCCTCGCACATGGTCTCCGAACTCGAGAAGGTCGCCGAAGACGTCATCGTCTTGAAGAAGAGCGAGCTCCTCGCCCACGAGAGCGTCGACGACTTCACCGCCCGCGTCACCTCCGTCACGGGCCACGCCTCCGACGTTGAGCGCTTCCTCGGAGAGCGCCCGGCCCTCGCCGTCATCGCCACCCGTGAGCTCGGCTCGACGCGAGAGATCGTCGTGGACCTGCGCGGCGCCTCCATCACCGAGGCTGATCTTGCCGCCCATAGCCTCAGCGCATCGCCCTGTTCCTTCCAGGACGCCTTCGCCTACCTCATCCAGGAGAACGACCAATGAGCACCGCACCCACTGTTTCCTCTCAGCCCTCGATCTGGCGCCTCGGGATGGTCGACTGGCGATTCGCTTTCGGAGTCTACGCCGCGGTTGTCGTCGGTCCATTTCTCATTAACTCGACAGTGAGCGCCATCATGTACGCGACCTCCGATGACTTCTCGGGGCACGTCGATCAGTCCGCCATGAACGCCGCCTTCTCGACGGCCATCTACATCCTCATCGCACAGATCATCACCACGACAACGGACCTGAGGGCAGCGTCTCTGAGCGGCGCGTCGCGTCGCACCCTGGCACTGTCGACCTACGTGCACAGCGGTGTCGTTATCGCTATCGCCAGCGTGATCTGGTGGGTGCTCGCCCTGGCTCAGTCGCACATCTTCTTCCTGGGGAGCCTTGAGTATCCCCTCGGACTGGACTCGTGGCTCATTGTGGTGGTCGCCTGGATCGCCTGTGACGGGGCCGGACGCCTCATCGGTGCGGCCTCGCGCCATGGTCGGGGCCCGTGGACGGTCACCCTCGGCATTATCGTGGCGACTGTGCTGGGCCTGGCTGGCATCGCTGGTCCAGTCACCTGGCTGGTCCTCACGCTTGTTCATAAGTCCGGCTACCTTCCCCCGATGCATCCCGCCTTCTGGCTGCTCGGCCTGATCACTCTCGCAGTCGCCGCTGCCGGATGGCGCCTGACCCTCACGGGCCGCCTGCGCCGCCTCAACTGAACGACAGATGCGCCCTGGGTGCGTGACCCGTCACCCGGCCCCGGCCTCGTTCCCGCTCTATCCCGGGACGAGGCCGGGGCTGTTTTGTGCGTTCGGGCGTGTTGTGGTAGCTCCATGTGAGTGTCCAGGCGCTGCGAGTTGCTGTGGGGGGATCCTCAGGCACTGCTGGTTGCTGAGTGCGGCACCGTAGTTTCGTGCGCGCCCTGCAATTTCGCATGCAATTTGATGATGGAATGTTCAATCATGTATTGAAAATGGCGGAATTTCAACGATATTATTTCATCGCATGAAATAGGTAAAGGGGAATTGCCTGCGACTTTTGGGGTGCTGTGCTTGGTGAGCGTGGCTGGTGGCTGTCGGCGCTGTCGGCTCTGTTGGTGCTGGCATGCGCGCATGCGGATAGGTTCGAGGTCTGTGCGCTCGCTCTTGTCGCAGCGGAGCCTGCCCCCTCCGTATGCGGATAGGTTCGCTGATCGCCCCGAGAGGCTTCGCGCCGAAGGGCCTGCCCCCTCCGTATGCGGATAGGTTACGACGATGTGGATAGGTTATTCACATGCGGATAGGTTAATAAGCTATCCGTATCTTCATAACCTATCCGTATGCTCATAACCTATCCGCGAGCGTGCCGAGCGACGCACGCAGCGGGGCTCAGATAGGGCTCCGGGCGCAATCCCGTGGAGAATTGCGGGGGAGGGCGCTGCGGGGCTCGGTCAGAACTCCGCGCGCACCTGTGGTGGGATCCATGGGCCCCCAAGCGGCGCGAAACCGCCCCACGCAGTAGTTATCGACTAGTATCGATGGCGACACGACAGCCAGTCGTGCCCCAAATACTCAAGGAGTGACAAGTGGCTAAGGGACCCTCCCGCCTCGACAACGTGATCAGCCTGGCCAAGCGCCGCGGCTTCGTCTTCCCCTGCGGTGACATCTACGGTGGCACCCGCTCCGCGTGGGACTACGGCCCGCTCGGCGTGGAACTGAAGGAAAACATCAAGCGCGCCTGGTGGAACGCCATGGTCCGCCGCCGCGCCGACGTCGTCGGCCTGGACTCCTCCGTCATCCTCCCGCGCGAAGTGTGGGTCGCCTCCGGCCACGTCAAGGCCTTCACCGACCCGCTCATCGAGTGCCTTAACTGCCACAAGCGTGCCCGCGAGGATCAGCTCATCGAAGAGCTCGCCGAAAAGAAGGGCGTCGAAGAGTCCTCCCTGACCACCGCCGACCTCGCCTGCCCGAACTGTGGCGTGCGCGGCCAGTGGACCGAGCCCCGCGCCTTCTCCGGCCTGCTCAAGACCTACCTGGGCCCCGTCGACGACGAGGCCGGCCTGCACTACCTGCGCCCCGAGACCGCCCAGGGCATCTTCATCAACTACGCGAACGTCATGAACGCCGCGCGCAAGAAGCCGCCGTTCGGCATCGGCCAGATCGGTAAGTCCTTCCGTAACGAGATCACGCCTGGTAACTTCATCTTCCGTACTCGCGAGTTCGAGCAGATGGAACTTGAGTTCTTCTGCAAGCCCGGCACGGATGAGGAATGGCACCAGTACTGGATCGACTACCGCAAGGCCTGGTACGTGGACCTCGGCATCGACCCGGAGAACCTGCGCGAGTACGAGCACCCCAAGGAGAAGCTCTCGCACTACTCCAAGCGCACCGTCGACCTGGAATACCGCTTCGGCTTCCAGGGCAGCGAGTGGGGCGAGCTCGAAGGCATCGCCAACCGCACCGACTACGACCTGACCGTCCACTCCGAGGCCTCCGGCGCGAAGCTCGACTACTTCGACCCGAACACCAAGGAACGCTGGACCCCCTACGTCATCGAGCCCTCCGCGGGCCTGACCCGTTCCCTCATGGCCTTCCTCATCGAGGCCTACCACGAGGACGAGGCCCCCAACGCCAAGGGCGGCGTCGACAAGCGCGTCGTGCTCAAGCTGGACCCGCGCCTGGCCCCCGTCAAGGCCGCCGTCCTGCCCCTGTCCCGCAAGCCCGAACTGACCGGCCCCGCCCAGGAGCTGGCCGACGAGCTGCGTGGCATCTGGAACGTCGACTACGACGACGCCGGCGCCGTTGGCCGCCGCTATCGTCGCCAGGACGAGGTCGGCACGCCCTTCTGCATCACCTACGACTTCGACTCGATCGAGGATCACGCCGTCACCATCCGCGAGCGTGACACGATGGAGCAGGTGCGCATCCCGCTCGACAAGGTCAAGTCGTACCTGATCGAACGCCTGGGCTGCTGATTTGTCCATAGCCTCAACGTCCGCAGCGGCCCCTCTTTGCGTGGGGCCGCTGCGCCTGTGGACACCCGTCGTCCTGGCCCCCATGGCCGGGGTGACGGATGTGCCCTTCCGACGCCTGTGCCGCATCATGGGCGAGTCGGGCCTGCCCGACCACCTGCGACCCACCGGCATCCCCTCCTGGGCGGCCGAGTCGGGGGAGGGGGCCACGGCCTCGTCCCCGAAGAACACAGGTCAGGCGTCCAACGAACCGCGCCACGTGGCTATCCCGCGCGTGGACGCGCCCGCCGGCCTGTACGTCACTGAGATGGTGACCAGCCGGGCGCTCGTCGAGGAGAACGAACGCACCCTGGAAATGGTGCGCCCAGACCCCACCGAACGCGTGCGCTCCCTGCAGCTCTACGGCGTTGACCCCGCCGTCATGGCGAAGGCCGCGACGATGCTCATCGAGCGCGACCTCACCGACCACATCGACCTGAACTTCGGGTGCCCCGTCCCCAAGGTGACGAAGAAGGGCGGGGGAGCGGCCCTGCCCTGGAAGCGCGACCTGTTCTCCGACCTTGTGGGCACCGTCGTGCGCGCCTCAAACGAGGCCGGGGAGCGCGCGGGGCGCGAGATCCCCGTGACCGTCAAGATCCGCATCGGCATCGACTCCGAGCACGAGACTGCGACGGACGCCGCACTGGCCGCGCAAAAGCTCGGCGCTGCCGCCCTCACCCTGCATGCGCGCACGCAGAACCAGCACTACGCGGGACGCGCCCACTGGGACGAAATTGCACGCCTGAAGGATCTGCTCGACATCCCCGTCTTCGGCAACGGCGACGTCTTCGAGGCCGCCGACGCCCTGGCCATGCTGGAACGCACCGGCTGCGACGGCATCAGCGTCGGGCGCGGCGCCCAGGGACGCCCCTGGATCTTCCGCGACATCGTCGCCGCCTACCACGGCGGGACGATCCCGCCCGGCCCCAGCCTCGCCGAGGTCGTCTCCGTCATCGAGCGCCACGCCGCCTGGTGCGTCGTCGACCAGGGCGACGAGGGGCGCGCGCTGCGCGAGATGCGCAAGCACATCGGCTGGTACCTGCGCGGATTCGCCGTCGGAGGCCCCCAGCGCCACGCCCTGTCCATGGTCTCGACCCTCCAGGAGCTCCACGAGCGCCTCGCGGACCTCGACCTCGACCAGGCATTCCCGCCCGCCGCGCGCGGACCTCGCGGCCGAGCAGGCGGCGAAAAGACCCCCCACCTGCCCGACGGCTGGCTGGACCACCCCTACCTCACGCAGAGCGAACGAGATCGCCTGCACCTGGCAGAAATCGGATACTAAGCGAAGGAATCATGCCTCACCAATCTGCGCCCGACCCCGACCCTGCGCCCGGACTCGTCACCATCGGGCGAGCCGCCAAGAAGGCGACTCTCGGGGGACGCACCCAGGTCATCGTCCCCGTCAGCGGGGACTCACGCTCCCTCATCGGGCAAGTTCAGGCAATGGCCACGTGCCGCGCGGACATCGTCGAGTGGCGGGCCGACACCTTCCTCTCCTCACTCGTCGGGGCGCACTTCGTGTCCGCCTCCGACGTCGGGGAAGATCTCGTGAGCATGGCCCGCTACGTCGCGGACTCCTCGCCGCTGCCGGTCCTGGCGACCATCCGAACGTCGGTCGAGGGCGGTCAAGCCTATCTGGATGACGAGGAGTACTGTGCCCTCGTGCGCAGGCTCGCTTCGTGTGTGGGCGGCGTCGACGTGGAGATTTCGCGCGACGGATCTTCTACCCTCATCGAGGATGCGCACGAGGTGGGGGCGATCGTCGTCGCTTCCTTCCACGATTTTGAGGCCACGCCCAGCGATGAACGGCTCGCCGAGGTCCTCGCTGCCATGAATGTTGCCGGCGCGGACGTCCTCAAGTTCGCGTGCATGGCCCACAGTGCGACGGATGCGGCCCGCGTCCTGGCCGCGCAGGCGTGGGCGCGCGAGGCCTACGATCGTCCCATCATCGGCATCGCTATGGGGCAGCACGGCGCGCCCACGCGCCTGGTCGGCTCTGCGCTTGGTTCCGCAGCCACCTTCGCCACCCTGCCCGGCTGGGAGGGGAGTGCCCCCGGCCAGTTCACCGTCGAGCAGGTGCGTGCCGTCCTGGATATCGTCGAGGGCGCTGGGATCTAGCGCTTGTGTCGCGTCGCCTACTTTCCGTGAAAGCGAGGGCTGGTGCCCAGGTGAGTTGGGTACTGATTGTTCTTGATCGTTACCTGAGACTCGTCGAGGCCCCGATAGACGTAGGAGTTGTCATACGCGATCTCGCTCGGATCAACGAGTCCATCGGCGTACTGCTGAACCTCCGCGGGTGTCGGGCTCGATCCGCCCCCCTTGTCTGCCAGGGGATTCTCGTCGGGGTACTGGCCCGGATCGGTGTTCAGCATTTTTCCGGGGTTAATTGGTCCGTACCCGACGTAGATGTCTCTACCGCCCTCAGGTGTGCTCGCAGTGTTGACGAGAAGCTGGAGAAGCTGATTCGATGTCGCGTTGGGCCACTTGGCATGCGCCTGCGCGAGAATGCCCGCGACAATAGGAGCCGAAAAAGAGGTGCCCTGAGTAGAAGAGATTTTGCCGTCTGCATCCCGCGCAATGACGGGGCCCCCGACAGCGGTCGTGGTGACTCCCTGCCCCCAGGAGGAATAGGAGGCGAACTTTCCATCGGTACCAATGGCGGAAACACCGACGACGCCCGACCACTGCGACAAAGAATTCTCAGTGTTGTCTGAGGCAGTGTTTCCTGCACCAGCAGTGATGATGACGCCTTGACTCATCGCACGAGCGATTGCCCACTTAAGGTGGTTTGAAGGTGAAGGTGAGGTTGCGGAGTAATTGATAATTGTTGCTCCGTCATTGATTGCTTTATTGATCAACGATGACACTTCGGTTGGCAGAACACCAGCTTTCATCGGGCAATCATCCCCCGCCGCGCTGTTGGTATCGATGCTTTGGTAAGCGAGCAACGCAGCATCGGGCACCATGCCGTAAGCACGTGAGACCAATAGTGAGGCAACTTCGGTGCCGTGGCTTCTGTGAGCAGGGCTAGATGAGACTGAGCAGGGGCTTTTGTCCGTAATATTTGCGCCTACCAGCTCCGGGACAGAGGTGTCGACAGGGCCGTCGATGATCGCGATGGTGACGCCTGCGCCCGTGTAGCCCTTGGCCCGCGCCGAGTCCAGGTGATAGTAAGAGTAGTAGGGCTGGTCTGCTGCTGTGATCTCTCGGTCCTCCGCGTGCGCGGGGGGAGCCGCTACTACGCCACCTGTGAGGACGAGCGTGCAGCCCGATGCTAGTGCCACACGCCGTAGGCTCCGCCTGGCACCTCGTGTTCGTGGTGTCACCATTGATTCGGATCCCATCCGTCGTCGCGCCGAAAAGAAAGCAGAAACTCTGAGTCGAATGCAACGTCTGGCATCGCTCCGTCTTCCTTTAATAGGTGGAACCTCGCACTCCTGCGGCAAGGTAACCGAGTGGTCAACAGTCTAGCCACCTCGCTTGAGCTTGTGCAAGAACATGCGCGGTGTCGACGAAAGAACACTGGTTGCCACCGATGCAATAAAAAGTGGTGGGCGAGCCAATCGGCTCGCCCACCACTCTTGCATCACAGGATCACTGTGCGGCTTCCTTGGGGGACACCGTCACGACCGTGTCGTTGATACCCACCGGGCCGGGAGCGGCCGGGGTGATCTCGCCGAACTTCTTCTTGTTCGTGACGACCATCGGGGTGACCGTGTCGTAGCCGGCCTCGCGGATGACGTCCCAATCGACCTGCGCCAGCACATCGCCACGGCGAACGATGTCGCCCTTCGCAACGTGCGGCGTGAAGCCTCGGCCCTCCAGTTTCACAGTGTCCATACCGATGTGGATGAGCACCTGGACACCGGACGCAGACTTAATACCGTATGCGTGGCCGGTCGGGAACGCGACCGTCACCTTGCCGTCGCACGGGGCAACGACGACGGCGCCAGCGGCGGGCGATAGGGCAACGCCGGGGCCGAGCGCGCCGGCGGCGAAGGCCTCGTCGGCCACGTCAGACAGCGCAACGATCGTGCCCGCCATGGGGGAGGTGAGCGTCAGATCAGCCTTCGCCTCGTCGCTGAAAGCGGGAGCAGCCTCGGCCGCCGGAGCAGCGGCAGGAGCAGCAGCGGGGGTGGCAGCGGGGGTGGCAGCAGCCGCGGGAGCGTCGTCCTCGAGGAGCGACTTCTTCGCGCGAGCCTCCGCCTTCTGCTCCTTCGTGCGGTAGTCGAACAGCACGACCATCAGGAACGCGGTGACAAACGCGGCGGCGACACCCAGGGCGTAGACGGCCATGGGGCTGAAGACGGGGATGGTCAGCAGCGAGGTGAACACGAAGGTATTCGTGGTGGCTCCGCCACCGATGCCGATAACCAGGCCGCCGACGACACAGCCGGTGAGCATCAGCGGGTAGATGCGCTTGAAACGCAGGTGGATGCCGTAGAGGGACGGCTCCGAGATGCCGCCGAAGAGGCCCGCAGCCAGGGCGCCGGAAGCAGTCTGGCGCATGTCGGTGTCGCGGTCGCGAATCGACAGGAAGAGAACGCCCGCGGTGGCGCCGAAGCACGCGAAGTTCCACGCGCCCATGGGGCCCTGGATGAAGTCCGAACCCGTCGCGGCGATGTTGGCCAGCTGCAGGGCGTTGAGCGGCCAGTGCAGGCCGAGCGGCACCAGGAAGGGGTAGATGATCGGGATGATGATTGAGAACACGATGGGGGCGTGGCCGTTGAGCCAGGCGAGGCCGCCACCCAGGCCGTTACCGATCCAGATCGACAGGGGGCCAATCAGGAAGGCGGTCAGCGGCATGATGATCATGAAGGAAATGAAGGGGACGAACACCATCTGGACGTTCGCGGGGACAATCTTCTTCAGGCCCTTGTAGACCAGCGCGAGAATCGGCACCATCAGCAGCGGCACGAAGACCTGGCCACCGTAGTCAGACAGCTGCAGGGGCAGGGAACCGATCTGGGTGACGCACTGCTCGGATCCGAGGGATGTCGTCGTGCACGTCGTCTCGCTGAACGAAGAGGTGTTGCTCAGGCCGATGAAGTTAGGGGTGAGCAGCGACAGGATGACGGCCGTGCCGACCCACGGGTCGATGTCCAGCTTCTTGGAGGCGTTGTAGGCGACCATCGCGGGCAGGAAGTAGAAGACCGCGCGCCACATGGAGTTCACGTAGCCCAGCCACGCGGGGATCGTCTCGGCGCGCGTGTCGACGATGTGCAGGGCGTCGAGCACCGCGAGGAGCGCCAGGATCAGAGATGCGCCAAGCAGAACGGGCAGCAGCGGGCGGAACGAGTCCGACAGGTACTCGAAGAACGCGTCGACGATGGCGTTCTTGCCGCGCGCCTTCGCGCGGGCGGCGGCCTTGACGTCGTCGTTCGAGGCGGCGGCGCCCGACTTCATCGACGGCAGGTTGTTGATCTCGTTAAAGACGGACTGGACCGCTCCGCCGATGACGATCTGGTAGCGGTCGCCCGACTGGGGGACGGCACCGAGGACGCCGTCAATGGCCTCGACACGGTCCTTGTCGACGATCGACGCGTCGTTGAGCTCGAAGCGCAGACGCGTCGCGCAGTGGGTGAAGTGGCTGATGTTGCCGGGACCACCGACCGCATCGAGGATTTCCTGTGCCGTGTTGGACACGGGGGACTCCTTCCATGGATGGGGATTCGACGCTGAATGCGACACTTGACAATTAGCATGTTTGAACAGGTAGTGACAGAGGCGACGGTCTATCTCACAGTATTTTGTGGGTAATTTGTGCCGCTTTGACGGTCACGAGGCCTGGGCCCGTTCTGCGCAGGCGTTTCCCTAGTAAAATGGCCCCGTGAATGAGTTTTCCTTGGCAATCCCCGGTGTTGATGGTGGCGACGCGCGTCGCTCGTACGCGTCCGCCGATTCCGAGCGTTGGGTGCCCGAGGAGCACAAGTCTTCCGAACGTACCGAGTTCGAACGCGACCGCGCGCGCATCCTCCACTCGTCCGCGTTGCGTCGCCTCGGCGAAAAGACGCAGGTGCTGGGCCCGATTTCGGATGACTTCGTGCGCACGCGCCTCACGCACTCCCTCGAGGTTGCTCAGGTGGGCCGTGAGCTCGGTAAGGAACTGGGGGCGGACCCGGATGTCGTGGACGCGGCCTGCCTATCCCACGACCTCGGACATCCGCCCTTCGGGCATAACGGCGAGCGCGCGCTGGACGCGGCGGCCGCCTCGATCGGTGGTTTTGAGGGCAACGCCCAGACCCTGCGCGTCGTCACGCGCCTAGAGCCCAAGGTCATCGGCACGGGCGGCGTTCCCGCAGGCCTGAACCTGACGCGGGCGACCCTGGACGCGATCTGCAAGTATCCGTGGGTCAAGGCCGGTGGCCCAGACCTGGCCAAATCGACCCGCAAGTACTCCGTGTACCCCGACGACGCGCCCGTGTTCGCGTGGATGCGTCAGGGCGCGCCGGCTGGCAGGCGGTGCCTGGAGGCCCAGATCATGGACCTGTCGGACGACATCGCCTACTCGGTCCACGACGTCGAGGACGCGGTCGCGACCCGCAAGCTGGATCCCGCCGATCTCTTCGACGACGCGCACTGCTCGGCGGTCGTGGCCTCGACCCTGGACTGGTACGGGGCGTCGGTCGCGCGCTCGGACCTGGAGGAGGCCCTCGAGCGGATCGTGTCCATGCCCGTGTGGCTGCGCTCCTTCGATGGCTCCTACGCCTCCCTCGCGCACCTGAAGGACGCGACGAGCGAGCTGATCGGCCGCTTCTGCTCGGCGACCGTGGCCGCCACGCGCGAAACCTTCGGGGACGAGCCGCTGGGCCGCTACCGCGCGGACCTCGTCGTGCCGCGCCAGGTGCGCGCCGAGATCCAGATCCTCAAGGGCATGGCCGTCCACTACGTCATGAGCCCGCGCGAGAGTGAGCCGGTGTACTACCAGCAGCGCACGCTCCTCGCCGACCTCGTCGACGCCCTGTACGAGGCCGGGGCCGAGGCCCTGGAACCCGTGTTCGCCGCGCAGTGGCGGGCCGCCTCCGACGACGGCGTGCGCCTGCGCGCGGTCATCGACCAGGTTGCCTCGCTCACCGACGTGTCGGCCTCCGCGTGGCACGCCCGCTGGTGCGGAATGCTGTCCTCGCAGCTGTGAGCGTGATCGGACGCAGACGTGGGCGGGCATCGGTAGACTGAGGGACATGGCGGGTCTGATTCGCAAGGACGACATCGAAGCGGTACGTAACGCAGTGAAGATCGACGAGATCATCGGCGAGCACGTAGCGCTGCGACCCGCGGGCATCGGCTCCCTGAAGGGCCTGTGCCCATTCCACGACGAGCGCACGCCTTCCTTTAACGTGCGCCCCCACCTGGGCATGTTCCACTGCTTTGGGTGCGGTGAGAGCGGCGACGTCATCTCCTTCGTGCAAAAGATGGACCACCTGCCGTTCACCGAGGCCGTGGAAATGCTGGCTGCGAAGGCCGGGATCACCCTCCATTACGAAGAGGGCGGGGCGCGTGTGCGCACCGAGGAGCCGGGCAAGCGCCAGCGCCTCCTGGACGCACACCGCGTCGCCGAAGAGTTCTACCAGCGCCAGCTCGCCTCCCCCGAGGCGCATAAGGGCCGCACGTTCCTGGCCGAGCGTGGCTTTACCCAGGCGATGTGCGCGCATTTCGGGGTCGGCTACGCCCCGGCCTCGTGGGATTCCCTGACGCGCCACCTGCGTTCCAAGGGCTTCACGGACCAGGAAATCCAGATTTCGGGCCTGGGCTCGCAGGGCAGCCGCGGCGTGTACGACCGTTTCCGCGGGCGCCTCGTGTGGCCGATCCGCGATATCACGGGCGCGACGGTGGGCTTTGGTGCCCGTCGCCTGGACGACAGCGACAAGGAATCGCCCAAGTACCTCAACACCCCCGAGACCCCGATCTATAAGAAGTCGCAGCTCCTGTACGGCCTGGACCTGGCGAAGAAGACGATCGCGACGGAGCACAAGGTCGTGATCGTCGAGGGGTACACGGACGTCATGGCCGCGCACGTCGCGGGCGTCACGAACGCCGTGGCCACGTGCGGCACTGCCTTTGGCTCCGAGCACGTCAAGATCATTCGCCGCCTGCTGGGCGACCATGCGGATCCGGCCGCCGGTGTTCTCCTGTCGTCGGGGCGCGCGCACGGCTCGGAGGTCATCTTCACGTTCGATGGCGACGGCGCCGGACAGAAGGCCGCGCTCCGCGCTTACGGTGAGGACCAGAACTTCGCCGCGCAGACTTTCGTGGCGGTCGCCCCGGGCGGGCAGGACCCCTGCGAGCTGCGGCTGTCCCAGGGCGATCAGGCGATCGTCGACCTGGTGAATTCACGCATCCCGCTCTTTGAGTTCGCGATCCGCTCGGTCCTGTCCCAGATGGACCTGCGCAGTGCCGAGGGCCGCGTGCAGGGTTTGCGTGCCTCGGCCGGCATCGTCGCGCACATTAAGGACCGCGCGCTGCGCGGCGAGTACACGCGTCAGCTGGCCGGGTGGCTCGGCATGGACATGCGCACGGTCGAACAGGCGATCCGCGCGGCCGGACGCGTTGAGGTCATCTCACACGAGGCCCGCCCTGGAGAAATCGAGATGGCGGGCGCCGGCCGTCCCGCCCCCATGCCCGAGCGCCGAGGCCCCGAGGACCCCGTCAGCCGCGTCGAACGCCAGGCGCTCGAGGCCGTCCTCCAGCACCCGCTCTTCGCCGTGGGCTCCGGCTTCGAGGAGCTTGACGGCCAGTCCTTCACTGTGCCCACGCACCGCGCCGTCCACGACGCGATTCGTGCGGTCGGCGGCCTCGACGCCTTCACGCAGATGATGCGCCAGGCCGAGGCCCACTTCGGCCCGGGCGAGAACGCGACGCTGGCGGCCTCGCGCCACTTCGTCCAGGTGATCCTCGAGACCGCCGGAGAGACCATCGGCCCCGCCGTCACCCAGCTGGCCGTCGCGCCCCTGCCCGTCGCGGGCGAGGCCGACGTGCGCTCGTACTGCCGCGGCGTGGTGGCCGCAATGGTGCGCATGGACCTGACCCGCAAGCTCGGCGAGGCCCGCGCGGCCCTCTCGCGCATGAACGAGGAAGACCCCAACTACTCCGAGACATTCCGGGAGCTCATGCGCCTGGAGCAACGCCGGCAAAACTACACCGAAAGGGACTAACCGATGGCCGAAGTTGAGAGCTTCACCCTGGACCACACCGCCGTCAAGGCACCCTACGTGCGCCTCATCAACGTGGAGGCTGGGCCGAAGGGCGACCAGATTTCGAACTTCGACGTGCGCCTCCTCCAGCCCAACGCTGGGGAGATCCCGACCTCGGGCCTGCACACGATCGAGCACCTGCTGGCCTCCCTGCTGCGCGACCGCATCGACGGCGTCATCGACTGCTCGCCGTTCGGCTGCCGCACCGGCTTCCACCTCATCATGTGGGGCACCCCGTCGGTGCGCGAGGTGACCGAGGCACTGGCCTCCTCCCTGCACGCGATCGCCGAGGACGTCACCTGGGAGGACGTGCCCGGCACCGATGCCTACTCGTGCGGCAACTACCGCGACCACTCGCTCTTCAGCGCACGCGAGTGGAGCCGCGCGATCCTCGAGCAGGGCTTCTCCCTCGACCCCTTCGAGCGCGTCGACGTCATCCACTGATTCCGGGCGTCCGCCTGGATATGGAAGCGGGACCCATCCTGGTCGGATGGGTCCCGCTGTCGTCTGAGGATGCGCGCGAGTGAGCGCGGGTGAGGGGGACTGCGGATGCACGCGAGGGGAGTGTGCCCCGATGGGGAGCCCCGGCCTCGTCGATCAGTCGAGACCGACTGCGTCGCGCACGCGGGCTTCCAGGGCATCCGCCTCGCGCTGCCCGTCGGCATCCAGCGGCCCGTCGGCCGTCAGCACGGAGAAAAGCCCGTCCTCGCCGCGGCGCACCCACGCCGTCACCGTCGTCCCGTTGCCGACCTCCACCTGGGAGTGCAGGACGATCGAGCGGTTCACGAACTCGCTCGTATGACGCATGAAGTCCTTCGGGTCGCCCTTCCCGCGCCCCGCCAGGGCCGGGCGGGCCGGATCCACCCACTCCAGGGCGAAAAGCGAGCCCTCGGCCTCCCAGCGCGCACGCGCCACGTCGTACCAGGGGAACACCTCGGGGGTAGGCTCCCCGTCCGTCGACGAGGCCTCGGTGCCGAAGATGTACAGGCCCGACTTTGCGGCCGCCATCCAGCGCCCGTCATCCAGCTCCAGGCCGGGGGAGCGGCGCTCGCGGGAGGGCAGGGCTAAGGCAAGGGCGTCAGGCAGAGTCGTCATGCGTCGATCGTATCCTTTCGGCAGTAATCGTGCGTACGGGCCTATACGTACGTAAAAGCGTACGTTATGATGGAGTTGGAAAGGAAAGATCATGACTGCTGTGAGTGCTACTGCCGCCCGCTCGGACCTGTATCGGCTCATCGACGCCGTGAACGAGGAGTCGACACCCATCACGATCACCGGCCGTCGAGGAAACGCAGTTCTCATCGGCGAGGCCGACTGGTCCGCCATCCAGGAAACCTTGTATCTGCAGGGGATTCCCGGAATGGCGGACAGTCTGAAGGAAGCTGCTCGCGAAGACCTCGACGATGCCCTCAACGACGTGGAATGGTAGCGATGTGGCGGGTCGTCTTCTCCAAGCAGGCCGCGAAGGATGCGAAGAAGCTCTCTGCTAGTGGACTCAGGACGAAAGCGCAGGCTCTCATTGAGCTCTTGAAAGAGGATCCGTTTGCGACGCCTCCCCGCTACGAGCGCCTAGTGGGTGACCTCGCAGGCATGTATTCCCGCAGGATCAACATTGCGCACAGGCTTGTCTACGAGGTCTTCGAAGAGGAGCGCACTGTCCGCGTCCTGCGCATGTGGACACACTACGAGTGAGTCTTCTTCGGGGTGAGAACGTCCACAGGGTGTGGGGGAGTGGGTCACATGCCGAAATCAATCGGCCACAATGCGGACTGCGGGCATATTCTGGCCTCATCTTTGTGAAAATCCACGACAGGAGACCTCATGGCATCGACGCAGCACACCCCCACGGAACTTGAGGCTGCCGGCGACCAGGTACTTCCCGCCGCCGACGAGCTGGCCGGTCGTTTCCCCCTGACCCACAACCCGCATCCGGCGACGCCCGAAGAGTACAACGAGATCATGTCGACCCTGGCCTTCGGCAAGAAGTTCACGGATCACATGGCTCACATGCGCTGGACCCGCGAGGGTGGCTGGGAAGACCGCGGCGTCATCCCCTACGGCCCGCTCGAGCTGACCCCCGGCGCCTCCGTCTTCCACTACTGCCAGTCCGTGTTCGAGGGCATCAAGGCCTACAAGCGTGCGGACGGCTCCGTGTGGACCTTCCGTCCCGGCTACAACGCCGCGCGCCTGAATCACTCGGCTCGCCGCCTGGCGCTGCCCGAGCTGAGCCGCGAGGACTTCGTGGCCTCCCTGGTGGACTACGTGCGCGCCGACGTGAAGTGGGTTCCTGACGTCGACGGCTCCTCGCTCTATCTGCGCCCCTTCATGTTCGCCTCCGAGGAGTTCGTGGGTGTGCACCCCGCGGGCGTCGTCGACTACTACGTCATCGGCTCTCCCTCGGGCCCCTACTTCAAGGGCGGCCTGTCGGGCGTGGCTATCTGGGTGGAGCGCGAGTACCACCGCGCTGGCCCCGGCGGCACCGGTAGCGCCAAGGCCGGCGGCAACTACGCGGCCTCCCTGCTGCCCCAGATCCAGGCCGAGGCTAAGGGCTTCTCCCAGGTTTGCTTCCTGGACACCTACGAGGGCAAGTACCTCGAGGAGCTGGGCGGCATGAACATGTTCGTCGTCATGGCGGACGGCACGATCCGTACACCCTCGCTCACCGGCGTCATCCTCGAGGGCGGCACGCGCAGCGCGATCCTGCGCATGCTGCGCGACGAAGGCGTGGAGGTGCACGAGGAGAAGATCGCCCTGTCCGAGGTCGTGGACGGTATCCGCTCGGGAGCCGTCGCCGAGGTTTTCGCCTGCGGCACGGCTGCCGTGGTCACCCCGATCACTCGCCTGGCTGGTGACGACTTCGACGTCGAGATCGCGGTGGGAGACAAGACCCGCGAGATCCACAAGCGTCTCACCGATATCCAGTGGGGTCGCGCCGAGGATCCCTACGGCTGGACGTACCGCCTGGCCTGAGCGTTGACGCGTGAGGGAGCCGCGGCCTCGTCGATTGACGCGAGGCCGTGGTTTCTTTTGTTGGTGGGCGCTTTTATAGCTTGGTGACAGTGGTGTCAGAACAGAACTAAGGCTATCCTTGGTTGTGTACTCGTGTGTGTCATGTCGATAGGAGAACGATGAAACGCGCGATCATGGTCGTCTGCTCGTGGGCAGCGGCTCTCTGTTTGGCTGCCGCCTACCTGGCGATCGGCTGGGGTATCGACAGCGTTGTCGGCAGACATTCCTGGTCGACGTGGTGGATCGCCGTGCTCGGCGCCCTCGGATCGGGCTTCTTCGCCTGGGCGGTGAGCGCCCTGGGCGCCGCCCAGATGAACCAGATGGAACCCGCCCTGCGCCATTCGATGATCCGTCAGGTCTTTGCCCTGGGGCCCTCGCAGCGCACCAACGAGCGTGCGGGCCGCGTCGTCAACTCCGCCACCGACGGCGTCGAGCGCGTCGCCGCCTACAAGGGCACCTTCCTGGCCCCCATGATTGCGTCGCTGACGACCCCGATCCTCGTTGTCATCGTCATCGCCCTCACGATCGACCCGGCCTCGGGCGGATTCCTCGCCATCGCGATCCCGCTGGTCCCGATCTGCGTCATGGGCTTCCGCAAGGCCTTCAAGCCGGTGTCCTCGCGCTACCGGCACTCCTCGCGCCAGCTCGCCGCGAAGGAGCTCGACGCCATCCAGGGCCTGGGCGACCTGGCCCTCATGAACGCCGGTAAGGACATGGGTCAGCGCCTGGCCGAGGCCGCCGAGGAAGTCCGCTCGAAGGTCATGAGCTACCTGGCCGGTAACCAGCTGATCCTCCTCGTCATCGACTCCGTCTTCTCCCTCGGCATGATCACCGGCGCGATCGCCCTCGCCCTCATCCGCTACCGGCAGGGGGCGATCAGCGTCGGCGAGGGCATGTCCCTCGTGCTTCTCTCCTCGATCATGCTCGACCCGCTGGACCGCATCGGCCAGTTCTTCTACATCGGCATGGGCGGCATCGCCGCCAACAAGGAGATCAAGAAGTTCATTTCTCAGACTCCTCCCGTCACCGACGCGAAGGGAGTGAAGGTACCCGCGCTCCCGTCCGCCCCCGGCGAGATCGCCCTGTCTGACGTGTCCTTCTCCTACACCGCGGACACCCCGGTGCTGCGCGGTGCGAACCTGACCCTCACCCAGGGCGAGCACGTCGCGCTCGCTGGCCCCTCGGGCGCCGGCAAGTCCACGATCTCGGCGCTGCTGCAGGGCTTCCTGCGCCCCACGCGCGGCCGCGTGAGCCTCAACGGCGTCGACCTGGCCACCGCGCCCCTGTCGTGGGTGCGCGCCCAGAGTGCGGTCGTCGAGCAGAGCACCTACCTGTTCTCCGGCACGTTGCGCGACAACCTGCTCCTGGCTGCCCCGGCCGCCACGGACGACCAGCTCATCGAGGCTCTGCGCGCCGCTCACCTGGGCGAGTTCGTCGACACCCTGCCGGGCGGCCTCGACGCCCGCGTGGGTGCCCGAGGCCTGGCCGTGTCCGGCGGCGAGGCCCAGCGCATCGCGATCGCCCGCGCCTTCCTGAAGAACGCGTCGATCATGATCCTGGACGAGCCCACCGCCCACGTCGACCTGGCCTCCGAGCGCGAGATCCTCGCCTCCCTGGAGACCGTGTGTGCCGGGCGCACGACCCTGACGATCTCTCACCGAGACGCCACCATCAAGGGCGCCGACCGCGTCGCGACCCTGCAGGAAGGAACGATCCGATGACCCGCAGGCAACTGTCTTTTCGACTCCTGTCGATCACGCGGCGCGTCCTGCCGCCCCTCGCGGCCTCCATCGCCGCCCGCATCGTCTTCCTGATGATTGGCATCGCCCTGTTCGCCCTGGGCGGCTGGGCCGTCGCCGGCCTCGCGTCGGGGGAGAGCGCGTGGGGCATCGCCCTGATCATCGCCTGCGCCATCGGCCTGAGCCTGCTCAAGGGCCTGGCCCGCTACCTCGAGCAGTTCGCCGGTCACTTCGTGGCCTTCCACTCCCTGGCGATGCTGCGCAACTACTTCTACGACCAGCTCGAGCCCCAGGCTCCCGCGGGTACGGATCGCCTGGATTCGGGCGACATCATGAACCGCGTGACGAAGGACATCGACCGCGTCGAGGTCTTCTTCGCCCACACGCTCGCCCCCGTCACGACCGCGATCATTGTTCCGATCCTGTCTATTGTGTGGATGGGCACCGCGGTGTCCTGGACGCTGGCCGCCGTGCTGGCGCCCTTCCTCTTGATCGTCGGCGCGGTCATTCCCTTCCTGGGTTCCGGCTCCACCGCCCGCGCGGCCCGCGAGCTGCGCGAGGCCCGCGGCGCGATTGCCGCCCACGTGACCGACTCGGTGCAGGGCGTGCGCGAGGTCCTCGCCTTTGGGGCGCAGGATCGCCGCGAGGCCGAGATGAGCGCGATCGAGGAGCGCATCTCTTCGGGTCTTGGTACCCAGGGCCGCTGGATCGCGCTGCGCCGAGGCCTGAACCAAGCTGCGGTCGCCCTCGGTATCGTCACGGTCGCCATGGTCGCGGGCTCGAACGTGCTCGCCGAAACGCTCACGCTGCCCCAGGCGGGCCTCGCCCTCGGTATCGCGATGGGTTCCTTCGGCCCGGTTCTCGCGGTCGAGGAGTTCGCCGCGGACCTGGATCAGGCCTTCGCCTCGGCCGCCCGCGTCTTCTCGATCACCGACCGCGCGCCCGTCGTCGCCGACCCGGCCGACCCCAAGCCCCTGACCCCCGGCGACATCGAGATTACCGACGTGACCTTCTCCTACCCGACGGACGAGGACGCGCCTGCGCCCGCCCCCACCGTCCTGGACGGCGTCAGTATCCACATCCCCGCCGGGAAGCGCACCGCCATCGTGGGCGCCTCCGGCTCGGGCAAGTCGACGCTGGCCTCGCTGCTGACCCGCACGTGGGACCCGGCCTCGGGCACCGTCACCATCGGCGGAACGAACGTGGCCGAGGTGTCTTTGCACGACCTGCGCGCGACGGTCGCCTCCGCCCCCCAGCGCCCCTACCTGTTCAACGACACGCTGCGCGCCAACCTGCTGCTCGCCGCGCCCGACGCGAGCGAGGCTGACCTGGAGCGCGCGCTGGAGGCCGTGGACCTCACCGACTGGCTGGCCACGGAAAAGGACGGCCTGGATACCGCTGTTGGCGACATGGGCGAGCGCCTCTCGGGCGGCCAGCGTCAGCGACTGGCCCTGGCCCGCGCGCTCCTGCGAGACGCCCCGATCTACGTGTTCGACGAGGCGACGAGTCAGGTCGACCCGGCCACCGAGGCGCGCGTGCGTGAGGGCATCGCCCGCGTCGCGAAGGGCCGTACGATCGTCGAGATCGCCCACCGCATCAGCGCCGTGCGTGATGCCGACCAGATCATTGTCATGGACGCGGGCCGCGTCGTGGAGACCGGCACCTACGCCGAGCTCCGTGCGCGCGGCGGGGCGCTTGCTGCCCTCGAGGCGCGCGAAACTGCTGCTCAACCCAACGCCTAAGTGACGCGCGCGCGCGGGGGATGGGGCCACGGCCTCGTCCCTCGCGTGTTTGAGCGCCCGATACCGATAGGATTCGACCTATGGAAAGACTGATCGGCTGGACGAAAGCTGACGCGTGGGGCTCCACGAACGCGATCCCCGAGTTCCTGGGGGCCGCCGCCGGGGACGACCCGGTGTCCGAGGTGTGGTTTGGCGCCCACCCGGACGGACCGACACTGCTCACGGGCGGGCAGACCCTTGCCGAGCACATCGGCGAGGACCCCAAGCGAGCCCTCGGCGGAGGCCTGCTCTACGCGTTCGGACCGACACTGCCGTACCTGGCGAAGATCATCGCCCCCGCCCAGACCCTGAGCCTGCAGGTGCACCCGACGAAGGAGATCGCGCGCGAGGGCTACCTCCGCGAGGAGGTCCTGGGGATTGAGCGCACGGACACGCGCCGCGTCTACCGGGACATGAACCACAAGCCCGAGATGATCTACGCGCTCACCGAGTTCAGCGCGCTCGTGGGCTTTCGCGTGCCGCGTAAGGCCCGCCAGCTCCTCGTCGGCCTGGAGGGCGAGCTCGCCGACCGCCTGCGTCACCGCCTCAAGCTGTCCACCGTGCGCGGGGGCCTGCGCTCCCTGGCGACCTGGATCTTCGACGAGGACTCCCCGGCGACCCCCGAGCTCGTCGAAGAGTTTGTGGCCGCGTGCCGCTCCCGCCTCGCGTCCGGCACGTCCCCCTCGCCGCGCACCGACGAACTCGTGAGCGTCCTGGGCGAGAAGCACCCGGGCGACCCGGGCATCATCGTCGCCTTCCTCATGAACCCGGTGTCCCTGCGCCCGGGCGAGGCCGTCTACATCCCGCCGCGCCAGATCCACGCCTACCAGTCGGGCCTGGGCATCGAGGTCATGGCCTCCTCCGACAACGTCGTGCGCGCGGGCCTGACCGGCAAGTACGTGGACTCCGCCCAGCTCGTGGAAATCACCGAGTTTTCGGCGCTGCCGCCCGTGCGCGTGGCCCCCGAGCACCCCTCGGCGACGACGGACCGTTTCCTGGCACCCGCCCAGGAGTTCGAGCTGTCAGTAACGACGCTGGCGCCCGGCAAGCACGCCTCCCGTGTGGACGAGGTCGCCGTGCCAGGTGAGGGCCCGCGCATCGTCATCGCGACCTCCGGGTCGGTCACCCTGCACGTGAGCGAGGAGCAGGGCGGGGACAGCGTGGAGCTGAGCCGTGGCCAGGCCGTGTTCGTCTCGGCCGCCGAGCGTCGCGTGTGGGCGTACGGCACGGGCTCGTTCGTGCAGGTCGCGGCCCCCTGACCGGGTGCGTCGCGCGCCGCGACGAGGCTGTGGATGGGAACGTTGTCAAGTCGTCCCACGTGGTGGTCTTGGTTCCTGGAAAAGCCTTGTAGCTGCGGCTTTTTCCTTTAAAATAGAAGCCGGGCCTCATCTCCGCTCGCTGCGACGAGGCCCGATTGTCAATCGCAGTGTGGGTACCGCGTGGGGGTGCCCGCACTGCGATTCTGTGTGCGCCTTAGAAGACGCCGCTGACCCAGTCGGCGAGCGTCTTGCAGGTGGAGGCCAGCTCGCCCTCGTGGGCGTCGTATCCGGCCACGATGTCTTCGGTATCAACGTCCTCGTTGTTCACAGCCCACACGGTCGCGGTCTCGCGCGTGACCTCGGGGTGGAACTGGACGCCCAAGGCCGTGCCGTAGGAGAAAATCTGCGTGTATTTGTCCGAGCGCGCCCACTCGCGCGCGCCGTGGGGGAGCTCCACGATGGCGTCGCCGTGGTCGGCGAACACCGTGTGGGTCGAGGCCAGGGCCATGCGCAGGGGGACGGCTCCGCCGCCGCCCGCCTGGTCGTTCGTGCCCCAGGCCAGGGAGATGACGCCGTATTCGGGGCCCGCCGGGTCAGTGACGCTGACGCGCCCGCCGAAGGTCGCGGCGATCAGCTGGGCGCCCAGGCAAATGCCGAGCACTCGGATGCGTGCGGCGACGCAGCGGCGCACGAGTTCGCGTTCTGCTTCCAGCCACGGCCAGGCCTCGTCGTCGTAGGCGTTCGCGCGGCCACCCAGCAGGATGAGGGCACCCGGCAGGGGAGCGACCGCCAGGTCCTGGAGACGCTGCGGGTCCTCCCAGGCGCGCACCACCTCGTGACCGCCGAGGAAGGCGGACAACTGACCCACCGGAACGATCGGGTCGTTTTGAATCACGAGGATGTTCATACATCAATTGTAGTCGCGATCACGCGCAGACACCTATCGGCCCTTAAAGAACGTGAACAGCTGGCGCTCGCGGATCGTCATGGAGGCAATCACGACACCTATGAGCGTCCACGACGCGGCACAGACACCCTCGGTTGCGACCAAACGGATGAGATCGGAGCGATCGTCGGGCGCTGCTCCGCTCAGGATCGTCAGACATATGCCGGAGGTGAGGATGCATGCGCCGCCCACCCACGCCACGGCCTCGAACAGTTGGAGGACCGTCGTATCCGACGTGCGGAGCCCAGCGTGCAGAGCCGAGGCGATCTCGAGGCGACGCCACCATGTGGCAGCGGCCCCTAGCGCGGCACCGATTGCGCTCGCGGCGATCCACGCCCACCAGGTCGGCCTATATCGCAGTCGCCCCGCCGCGTCGAAGGTCGTCCCGCGCGTTGGGTTCATGGCCAGGACCTGGGCATTCTGGTCGTCGCTTCCAACGAGGGTTGAGCGCACCAGGGCATCGACGTCGTCGCTGTGCGGCCAGGATTCGTACCAGCACTCATCGAAGGTCCCCATTGCTGGCACGGGGGCGAGAGCAGCGTAGGCGTAGCCGGGACGACGCCCGTCGTTCTCGTCCCACGGGTACGTGCCCGCGACCTCGGCCTGCCCGTGTGCGAGGGGGAGAAGGGTTCCTTGAGTGGTGCCGAGGTCCTCGGCTACCTGCTCAGGGAGCAGAATTCCCGTCGGATCGGCCGTTGTCGTCCCCAGGAGAGAGACGGTTCCGGGCGTGGCCTCATACAGAGGTAGCGACGAGGCAGGAAGGGCGAGCGGGGACAAGCCGGATTCGACCGAGCGAACGGCTCCTGCACGCACCCCGGGGATTCGCGACAGCGCATCGCAAGTGGCCCCGTCGATGCCGCCTTGCGATTGGAGGACTCGCACTGATCCCAGATGGACACGGAAAGAGGCAGCCTCAACGCTGACGGAACGAAGGGAGAACGCATCGGCGCAGATGATGCCTCCGACCAGGGCGGTGGCGAGGACGGTCAGAATCCCAATGCGGGCCGTCCCGCTCAGGCAGTCCCTCCAGGCCTCGGACAGGAGTGCGCGCCACGAGAGTGTGCTCATCGCTGTTCCTCCTCCTGGAAGTGGGCGAGGTCGATGATGGCATCGCACTGCGCGCGAATCGACGGATCGTGCGTCGCGATCACGACGCTCACCCCGTCCTCGCGCAGCGAGCCGAGCGTGGAGGCGATGTCGCGAGCCGTGGACTGATCAAGCTGCGCGGTCGGTTCATCCACGAGGAGCAGGGTGGGGGAGCATGCGAGCCCGCGCGCGAGGAGCACACGCTGAGCCTCGCCGCCCGACAGATCCCGAAATGGGCGGGTCGCCAGATGCGCCAGATTGAAAGCGTCGAGGAGCCGGTGTGCCTCCGCATCGGCCTGCGCCCGGCTCATGCCGCGGGCCAGCAGGGGCAGCGCCACGTGGTCAATCGCGCTGCGCGCGCGAACGCCGAACGGGTTCTGGAAGACCCACGCAATGCGGGGGTTCTGCTCACCAGACGGATGGGGGACGCTGATCGTACCCTCGGCTGGAGTTTCCCATCCCGCGATCAGCGACAGCAGGGTTGATTTGCCAGAACCGGACGGGCCGATGATGGCGGTGAGGGCACCGTCCTCGCAGCGGGCGCTCAGATGGCGAAAGAGCCACGGGCTTGCGGCGAACTTGTGCCCGACGTTGTCTAGCTCGACGGACATGAGCGTCCCTCGACGGCGGTGTCGACGGCGGAGAGCGGGGTCGTTGGCAGGACGTAGGTTCGGCCAAGCTGTGAAGAAACGATAGAGACGGGGATTGGCGCGCCGTCCTCGAAGACGCACGCGTTCGTTGCGTCTCCGACTACTGAGGCCGGCGGGATGACCGTGACGGTGATGGGGGAGGCGAGCTTCCAGGAGACGGGCAGCTGAACGGGTCCATCGCCGCTCGGTGTGGAACGGATGAAGGCTGTGTATTCGCGCGAGGAGAGGATCGTCGCCGTCAGGGTGGGGTCGGTGATGATGCCGTCAGAGGGGACCGGGTAGTCCGTATCCCCCAGGGTGATGACGTGGTCCTCGGGATACGCGTCCGGCGGGACGGAGAGGCGCAAGGCGTCGCGGGAGTCCTCAAGGGTGAGGAGAACGGTCTGTGTATCGACGCTGTCACCCAGGTGAACGGGGACCGACGAAGGGGTGACGGTCGGCGCTGGAATCCACAGGACGCGAGAGGCTTCGATACGGGAGGGGACACCTCCAGCTCCGTCGCTCACGCCCATCGCCGAGGCCAGGGCCGCTCGCGTGGCGGCCGTGACCCGCTGAGAATCTGCGGGAGCCGCATAGCCGAGCCGCGCAAGCTCAGCGTTCAGGGCCGCAATGTCTGGTCCGGTCGCTCCGTCCACCACGTCCTGATAGAGAGGAGTGGACAGGGCTAAGGCAAGAAGGGGAAGGCCATCAATTTCGCAGGGAATGGAACCTGACGTGATGGGAGTTCCCGGTGCTGCCTGGAGGGCCGTGATGCGCCCGGCGATGGGGGAGGTAAGTTCGTGAGGCGAGGCCGGGGGAATTGTGAGGGTGAGGGAGCGCGTGTCGGTGAACTCGCGTGTGGTGACGGGGACCGTCGACGGAGCAGATGACGATGCCAACGAGGCCGGGGTGGGCGGCGAGGCAATGAGGATACCCGCGCTGACCCCGCCCGCACCGGCGATGAGAGCGACAAACGCGGTGAGGGCGAGCCAGCGGCGAGAAGATGCCATCTCAACTCCTGAGGGTGGTTGTGGTCATTTGCTGGGGTCTTCGACGCATCGTTGCCAAATGTCGGGACCCTGGGATGGGTCGATGAAAGGCAGTGCGCTGTCGAGAGGCGTTCCGCTCTCGCGAGCGCGCGCGAGCTCTTGGGCCGTGAAGGACGGCTCAACCGCCTTATTACGGATCAAACACTGCGTGTACAGCTCGTTGAAATCCCGGTGATCCGGGTTGACTCGCATGTCGAACTCGAGCGCCTCGATGATCGGCTGACCGGCATCGGTGGAACAGCTGGAGACAAACTCCTGTTGCTGTTCGGCGGATATGGAGGAGCCAACCGGCTGATCGGGGACGCTCAGCGTGCCACCTGGGCCGAACGATGCGCCGGTGACGCCCTTGTCTGTTAGGCAGCTCAGCACTCGCTGACGCATGTCCTGTAGTTCTGCCTCGCTGATGGCAGAGTCGGCGAGGACAGATTGGACGAACTCGTTGGACGCCCACTCACTGCGCGCCTGCTCAATGTCGGCCGCCCACGGCCCCTCCGCCGCGGGCGTGGTCTGTTGGCAGCCACAAGCCGTGGCGACGATGACAAGAGCGGCAGCGAGCAAACCAACGCGCGAACGGATGGAGTGCATGCCCTCCCTGTTGTTTGCTCCCATGATGTTCTCCCTCGAACAGCCTCGACAATGGGTGCTTACTTCCAGAATAACGAAGAAAGGGCTCCGTTTTCCGCATGACGGAGAAATGAATTGAGATGGCGATGATCCGATGACCCCAAACGCGCCGCAGCCCCCAATCCCGGAACCCGACGCGGCGTGCGATCCCCACCGCGGCAAGCCGACCCGGAAGCGGGGGCTGCAACACACAATCCATTGTGTGACGCCAAGCTCAAAGAAGAAGGAGCTTTGGCTGAGAAAACCCTGGGAAAAGCGCGCGGGGTGGATACTCATCCACCCCGCGCGCCCCAGGCCAGCAGTCAGGCGATCACTTCGATGCGAGACGAGCGCCCTCGGCAAGAGCCTCCAGCTTCGCCCACGCAATCGACGGGTAGATGCGGCCGCCCAGACCACAGTCCGTCGACGCCACTACACGCTCGTCGCCCACAATGTCCGCGAACTGGCGGATACGCTGAGCCACCAGCTCCGGGTGCTCCACAACGTTCGTCGAGTGCGACACGACGCCCGGGATCAGGTACTTGCCCTCAGGCAGTTCGATGTCGCGCCAGATCGTCCACTCGTGCGCGTGGCGAGCATTCGCCGCCTCGAACGTCAGGCCATTCGCGTTCACCAGCAGAGCCAGATCCACGATGTCCTTGAACGGGATATCCGTCGTGTGCGGGCCGTGCCACGAACCCCAGCACACGTGGAAACGCACCAGAGACGGGTCAATGCCCTCCAGCGCGTGGTTCAGCGCGTCAATACGCACGCGCGAGAACGCACGGTAATCCTCAACAGAGGGCTCCGGGTTCATCTGATCCCAGCCCTCCGCGATATCCGGCGCATCAATCTGCACCGTCAGGCCCGCGTCCGTAATGCGCTTGTACTCCTCGCGCAGCACATCCGCGCACGCCCACACCACGGCCTCGTCGTCCTCGTAGAACGCGTTGGCCACGCGAGCCGCCGAACCCGGCGAAATCGCCGCCACGAAACCATCCGACACGGGCTTGCCTGCCGCCTCCAGCGCGTGCTTCGTGCCCGTAATATCGCGCTCCACGGCCTCGGCACCGATATAGGTCAGCTCACCCGTGATCGTCGGGAACGCGATCGGGTTGCGGTTCGCAATGTGAATACCCGAATCCGGATCCGCGTATGCGTCCGCGAAACGCTGCCAGTCGCGGCGCTCAGCGAACGACGAGAAAGACAGGCGACCGTCACGGCCAGCCGGAGGACGCACATCAAAACGCTGCACGTCCTCAAAGGACAGCCCACCGAAACGCGAGAAGGAATACGTCCACCACGCGCCGTAATCAACCGTGTCGATCATCGCGTGACCGTACTCGCCGTCATTGACGATATCCAGGCCAATCTCAGCCTGACGCTTCACAACGCCGTCAACCTGATCCTGCAGCAGCGACGTGAAGTCAGCCTCGCCGAGCGAACCCTCACGGCGCGCACGATTCGCCTCGATCAGCTCGGGGGTGCGGGGCAGGGAACCAACATGAGTGGTGCGAATGGTCATCGCAGTCCTTTCTCTAATCTGTGCACCCAGCCTACGTTTCGCGCGTCGAGAACGAGGCCGAATGTCCGAAGCGTGACCAATGCGATCAACTACTCATCTGACAAGACGCTAATTCACGCACGTGCTCCTTGCGTTTTCCTTGCAATCACGCCCACAAGCGTCCACCCACTGACACGGCGACCCACTCACCACAGTCCCCGAAATCCCGCGCGAAAACCGCCCCCACCCAGCCCCGGCCTCGTCCATGAGACGAAACCCGCACGGAAACGCAGCGCCCACGCTCCTACTGTTGAGTCATTACAAGGCAAAAGAAAGGCACATCATGAGTCGCCCGCTGCGCTCGGCAACATCCACTCAAGGCCGCAACATGGCCGGAGCGCGCGCCCTGTGGCGCGCCACGGGCATGACGGACGGCGACTTCGGCAAGCCGATCATCGCCATCGCCAACTCCTACACCCAGTTCGTCCCCGGCCACGTGCACCTGAAGAACATGGGCGACCTCGTCGCCGGAGCCATCGAAGCGGCCGGCGGCGTCGCCAAGGAATTCAACACGATCGCCGTCGACGACGGCATCGCCATGGGACACGACGGCATGCTCTACTCCCTGCCCAGCCGCGACCTCATCGCCGACTGCGTCGAAACCATGGTCAACGCGCACCGCGCCGACGCCCTCGTGTGCATCTCCAACTGCGACAAGATCACCCCCGGCATGCTCCTGGCCGCCATGCGCCTGAACATCCCCACCATCTTCGTCTCCGGCGGCCCCATGGAATCCGGCGCCGCCGTCGACGGCGTCGTCGAACACCGCCTCGACCTCATCGACGCCATGGTCATGGCCGTCGACGACTCCGTCAGCGACAACCAGCTCGCCAGCATCGAAGCCAACGCGTGCCCCACCTGCGGCTCCTGCGCCGGCATGTTCACCGCGAACTCCATGAACTGCCTCAACGAGGCCATCGGCCTGGCCCTGCCCGGCAACGGCACCACCCTGGCCACCCAGATCGAACGCAAGAAGCTCTTCACCGAGGCCGGCACGCGCATCGTCGACATGTGCCGCGCCTACTACGACAACGAGGACGACTCGGTCCTGCCGCGCTCCATCGCCACCAAGGAAGCCTTCGAAAACGCCATGAGCCTGGACGTGGCCATGGGCGGCTCCACCAACACCGTCCTGCACATCCTCGCCATCGCCAACGAGGCCGGCGTCGACTTCACGCTCGACGACATCGACGCGATCTCGCGCCGCGTGCCCTGCCTGTGCAAGGTGGCCCCCAACTCCACGACCTACCACATCGAGCACGTCCACCGCGCCGGCGGCATCCCCGCCCTGCTCGGCGAGCTCGACCGCGCGGGCCTGCTCCACCGCGACGTCCACTCCGTCCACTCTGACAACCTGGAGAACTGGCTGGGCGCGTGGGACGTGCGCAGCGGGAGCGCCACCGACGAGGCCAAGCACCGCTTCCTCGCCGCCCCCGGCGGCGTGCGCACCACCCAGGCTTTCTCGACCGCCAACCTCTTCGAGTCCCTCGACACCGACGCTGAGGCCGGCTGCATCCGCTCCGTCGAGCACGCCTACACGAAGGACGGCGGCCTGGCCGTCCTCTACGGCAACATCGCCGCCAACGGCGCGATCATCAAGTCCGCCGGCATCGACGAGTCCCTCTTCCACTTCGTCGGCAAGGCCTTCGTCGTCGAATCTCAGGAGGAAGCCGTCGAGGCCATCCTCAGCAAGCAAGTCAAGGAAGGCGACGTCGTCGTCATCTTGTACGAGGGCCCCAAGGGCGGCCCCGGCATGCAGGAAATGCTCTACCCGACCTCCTACCTCAAGGGCCTGGGCCTGGGCAAGAAGTGCGCCCTCATCACCGACGGCCGCTTCTCCGGCGGCACGTCCGGTATTTCTATCGGTCACATCTCGCCCGAGGCCGCGGCCGGGGGTGCGATCGGCCTTGTGCGCACCGGCGACGAGATCGAAATCGACGTCAACAACCGCGTCCTGCGCGCGAACGTGAGCGACGAGGAACTCGAGCGCCGCCGCGCCGAAAAGGGCGCCGCGCCGTGGAAGCCCTCCAAGCCTCGCCCCCGCCAGGTCTCCGACGCCCTGCGCGTCTACGGCATGCTCGCTGCGTCCGCCGACAAGGGCGGCGTGCGCGTCCTGCCCGACTGGGCGTGAGCGGAGCGCCTACAATCGTGGGCATGCATGGAGAGTACAAAGTCCCCGGAGGAAAGCTCGTCGTCGTCGACACCGACGTGGAGGAGGATCGCCTCGCGCGCGTGAGCGTGTCCGGCGACTTCTTCCTCGACCCCGACGACGCGCTCACCCGGATCACCGCGTCCCTCGAAGGGGCCCCGGCCTCGTCGAGCGCGAAGGATCTGGCTGCGCGCGTGGAGGGTGCCCTCCACGAAGGCGACACCCTCATGGGGGTGACCCCCGAGGCCGTCGGCATCGCCGTACGCCGCGCGCTGGGCGCCGCCCTGTCGTGGGACGACATCGACTTCGACGTCATCCACGGTCCCGTCGTCGACCCGATGATCAACGTCGCCATGGACGAAACCCTGGTCGAAGACGTGGCCGCGGGGCGCCGCAAGCCCTTCATGCGCCTGTGGGAGTGGAACGGCCCGCAGGTCGTCATCGGCTCCTTCCAGTCCTACCAGAACGAAATCCAGCAGGACGGCGTGGAGCGCTACGGCATCACCGTGTCGCGGCGCGTCACCGGCGGCGGCGCCATGTTCATGGAGCCCGGCAACTGCATCACCTACTCGCTCGTCATCCCCACCGCCCTCGTGGAGGGAATGAGCTTCGAGCAGGCATACCCGTACCTCGATCAGTGGGTCATGGAGGTCCTCGAAAAGCTGGGCATCAAGGCCAAGTACGTGCCGCTCAACGACATCGCCTCCGAGTTCGGCAAGATCGGCGGCGCCGCGCAGAAGCGTTGGGCCAACGGCTACATGGTCCACCACGTGACCATGGCCTACGACATCGACGCCATCAAGATGAACGAGGTCCTGCGCATCGGCATGGAGAAGATCCGTGACAAGGGCACCCGCAGCGCCGTCAAGCGCGTGGACCCCATGCGCTCTCAGACCGGCCTTCCCCGCGAGGAGATCCTCCAGGCGTTCTTCGACCACTTCAAGGAGAAGTACAACGCCACGGTCGGCACCATCACCGACGAGGACCTTGCAGTTGCGCGCGAGCGCTGCGAGACGAAGTTCGCGCGCGAGGAGTGGGTGCACCGCATCCCCTGAGCGCCCCGTATTCGTGGCTGCCCGCTTCAGTTTCGTCTCATCGACGAGGCCGGGGCGGGCTTCCGCTTAGAAGAGCTGGAGTGCGCGCACCCCGTGGATGATGAGCTCGACGCCGATGACGAGGATCAGGAAGCCCATGATGCGCACGATCGCGCCGACGCCGGTGGCACCCAGCTTGTCGATCCAGGGCGTGCCGTAACGCAGGAGCAGCGCGATGACGGCGGCTGTCACCGCGATTCCCAGAACGATGCCGACGTGAAAACCGATGGCCGTGTTACGGGCGGCCAGCGCGATGACCACGCCGATCGAGCCGGGCCCCGCGATGAGTGGCAAGGCCATGGGGGAGAAGGACACGTCCGTCTTGGTCGTCGCGTGCTGGGCCTCCTCCTGGGTGGAGCGCTTCTTGTTTTCCAGCATCGAGAAACCCGAGTGTGCGACGACCAGGCCGCCCGCGATCTGCAGGGCGGGCAGGTCAAAGCCGAAGAAACGCATGATGAGCGAGCCACTGACCGCGAACACCGTCAGGATGGCGAACACGTAGATGCCTGTCTTCCACGCCTGCGAGCGCACAGCGGCCGGAGAATCACCGGCGGTGAGTCCCGCGAATGCTGCGAGGCCACCGATCGGGTTGGTGATCGGGGCGAGCGCCAGGATCGCGGCGGACATTCCAGCGAGAACAGTCATCATGGAGATAATCCTAGTCGGTGCTGTGCTTGCGCGAACGAGCGGTCCGCTCAGGCGCGGCGTTCCCCGAAGATGGCCGTGCCCAGGCGCACGATCGTCGCCCCCTCGGCGATGGCCCACTCCAGGTCGCGGCTCATGCCCATCGAGAGCGCCAGGTCCGACTCTTCGACGCCCAGGCGCGCGGCGGCCTCGTCCCTGATGTCGCGCAGCTGCGCGTACGCGGCGCGCACGTCGGCCTCGATGGGGGAGTTCAGGCCCACCGTCATGAAGCCAGTGAGCTGCAGGTGGGCCGAGGCCTCGACCGCGTCGATCAGCTCGGAGACGTCGGTGGGAGCGCAGCCGTGCTTCGTGGTCTCGCCCGAGACGTTCACCTCAACGAACACCGGGAGCGTGCCGGTCGCCCGCGCGTCGATCTTCGAGGCCAGGGCGGGGGAGTCCAGGGACTCAATCGCGTCCACGCAGGCCAGCGCGTGGTTGATCTTGTTGGACTGCAGGGGCCCGATCAGGTGGATGCGCGCGCCGGGCACCTCGCGAATCGCGTCCACCGTCGCGCGCGCCTCCTGCACGCGGTTATGGCCGAGCAGGATGGGCAGGCCCGCGTCGCGCAAGGCAGCGGCGGCAGCCCGGCATTCCTCGGGCGTGCGCGTCTTGACCGCCAGCTCCAGGTGCACCGAATCGGTGCGCCCGCATGCGGACGTCGCGCGGTCGATGCGGTCGCGGGCAGCGGCAATGGCCTCGGGAATGCTCATACCCTCATGGTAGACGGGCAGGCGCTATCAGGGGCTAATCAGGGGTGACTCAGGGACATCTGAGCGGCGCGGCGTGTCAGACTAGTATGTTCACAGATCAACGAAAGGACACGCCATGCGTACCCTGCTCAACATCATCTGGTTCTTCTTCGGAGGACTTCCGCTCTTCCTGGGATACCTCCTCGCGGGTGTCGTCGCCTGCATCTTCGTCGTCACGATCCCCGCGGGCGTGGCCTGTTTCCGCATCGCCGGATACGTGCTGTGGCCATTCGGTAAGCGCGTCGTCGACCAGCCGGGCGCGGGCACGGGCTCGGCTCTCATGAACATCGTGTGGTTCCTCGTCGCGGGCCTGTGGCTCGCCATCGGCCACGTCACCACCGCCGCCGCGCAGGCCATTACGATCGTCGGTATCCCGCTGGCCATCGCCAATCTCAAGATGATCCCGATCACCTGCTTCCCCTTCGGCAAGGCCGTCATCGACGACCCGACCGCATCCATCCTCTGACGCGTCCTACACTGGGGTCATGGCTCGTAAACACAGCAAAGACCACGGCGGTGGCCCCACCCGCGCCATCGAGGCGCTCACGGCGGCCGGCGTTGCTTTTACCGTTCATGAGTACGAGCACGACCCGGCCGCCCGGGCGTTCGGCGAAGAAACCGTTGAAAAACTGGGCATTGACCCCACCCAGGCTTTCAAAACGCTCATGGTGCGCCTGGAGCCCACCGGCGAGTTCGTCGTCGGCTGCGTGCCCGCGCTGGCTCACCTGTCCATGAAGCTGATTGCAAAGGCCGCCGGCGCCAAGAGCGCCGCAATGGCCGACCCTTCCGTCGCCCAGCGCCGCACCGGCTACGTCGTGGGCGGCATCAGCCCGCTCGGACAGACGACCTCGCACCGGCTGTTCATCGACTCGGCGTGCCTGGACCACGAGACCATGATCGTCTCGGGCGGGCGCCGAGGCCTCAGCGTCGAACTGAGCCCCCTCGACCTCGTCGAACTGACGAACGCGGAGGTCACGGACCTCGCCCAGGTCTGACCCGGCCTCGTCCTGTTTCCGTCTTCATCCCAGCCACCGATACTCCCGCGCCCCCCAAATTTCGCATGCAATTCCCCTGCCGGTCCTTCAGTGTTTGAAGGAGAGGTGTTGAAATCATGCGGTTTCTGAGCTCTCAAGGCTGATCCGAATAATGAATTGCATGCGGGAATGAGGGGGAGTGTGTGCAGGCCCACCGGGTGGGGGAGGAATGCGAAGAGGACCGTTGGGGCCGCATGACCGGGTCGTGGGATACTTGCGCCCTTACCGTGACTGCGTTTTTCCGCTGTGCCATCATCGAAGACGATGACTATGACTGAACTAAGCCGCCGCGGGCGCGCCGCCTACTGGGTGGTCGCCGCCCTCGCCTGGGCGGGCGTTGCCGCCACCCTCATCATTACGGCCTTTGATGGCTACGCTGCGCCGACCTACGTCGAGGAGGGCCTCTTCGCGGGCGCCGCCCACGGCTGGGCGGGCGCGCCCGAGCGCCTCATCAATTGCCTGTCCTACTTCACCGAGCTGTCCAACATTATGGTTGCGATCATCTCGACCCTCCTCGCGCGCAGAGGCCGCGTCGGGGCGTGGGGGAGGGCCACTCACCTGTGCGCGCTCATGATGATCACGGTGACCGCGATCGTCTACGCGACGCTGATTGGCCCCTACGAGGTCCTCTCCGGCTTCGCGCTCGTCACTAACCCGCTGCAGCATATCGTCGTCCCGGCCGCCTTCGTGGGTACGGCCGCGCTCGTGGGGCCGCGCGGCGGTATCACGTGGGCGACGCTGGGGCGCGCCCTGCTGATCCCGGTCGCGTGGGTGGCGTACACGCTCGTGCGAGGCTCCTTCACGCACCAGTACCCCTACGGCTTCGTCAACGTGTGGCGCATCGGCTATACGCAGGTTGCGATCAACATCGTGGCGATCCTGATCGGCGCCCTGCTTTTCATGGCGCTCTTCGCGGGCGCGGATTGGCTGATCCGCAAAGCCTCCCGGCGCTAACGGTGTGTGCATCTCCCGGACACGGTCTCGTCCGAGGCCGCTAGAGTGAGGCCATGAGCAACGAGCCCGGGCTTGTCCCTGAACTTACCGTCACCGATTATCAGGAATCACGCCGTTTTTGGTGCGATCTCGTCGGTTTTTCCCTCCGCTACGAGCGGCCTGAGGAAGGATTCGGCTACCTCGTCCTGGGTAACGCGCACCTGATGCTCGACCAGATCGACCAGGGTAGGACCTGGGCGACAGGTCCCCTTGAGTTCCCCCTTGGTCGGGGTATCAACTTTGAGGTTCAGGTCGACAATCTGGACGGCACGTTGCAGCGCATCACAGAGGCAGGATGGCCGATCTTCGTCGAACCCGAAGAGAAGTGGTACCGGGCGGGCGATGTAGAGATCGGCGTTCGGCAGTTCCTTATCCAGGATCCCGACGGATACCTTGTGCGGCTCCAGCAGGAAATCGGCGAGAGGCCCGCTCTGCGAGGATAACTCGGGCGGCGGGGACCACGACTTTCGGTGTCGCTCCCACCCGACTCATCCGAATTGTCACATCAACGAGGCCGTCGCGGCCCCTGACGTCCCGGCGGTGCCCCTCTAAGGGAGAGAAACTTTACCGCGCCCCGACGGTGATCGTCGCCAGGGCAACCCTGCCAGCCTCGTCCGAGGCGGGCACGTCCACGAGGGCGACGATACGCCAGTCCATGTCCTCCTCCGAGTCGAACAGGGTCTGCGTAGCCAGCCAGAACGTGCCGGCCGCAGCCTGATCGACTGCGTCCGCGATCGCCTCGATGCGCACGGCCTGGGCGTGCTCGAAATCAGAGGAAACCACAGCGGGGGCCAGCTCCAGCACGTCCTCGCGGGTCGGGGCCTCGTTCAGGGAACACAGTGACAGGGCGCGCGCACGCTGGTCGATGCCGATCCACTCGTGCTCCGCCCAGTAGCGCTCGAGCACCGCGTCCCACTCGTCCTCGCCCCACGGGGCGACCACCGGGGTGCGCGAGGCCTCGTCCAGACGCGCCAAGGCCTCGACGTTGTCGCGGCTCATCGCCTCCACGCGCTCGAACAGGGCACCGCGGATCGCCGTGCGGAACGCGTGACGGTTCGCGCTGAAGGGAACGGTCCCGTCCTCCCGCGCGCCAAACGCCAGCTCCGCGCCCTCCGTGCCGTCGCCCTCGGACGCGGGGAGGGCCTGACCCGTGGACATGGCCTCCCACTCGTCCAGCAGCGAGGAGTCGACCGCGCGGATCAGCGCCGACAGCCACGCAATGATCGAACGCAGCTCGTCCGTCATCAGCTCGTCCGGCACGATCTGGCGCAGCGCACGGTATGCGTCCGTCAGGTAGCGCAGCACGATGCCCTCGGAGCGACCCACGTCGTATCGGCCCACGATCCCCGTGAACGTCAGCGCGTTCTCGATCATCTCGCGCACCACCGACTTCGGGGAAATCTCCTGATCCTCAATCCACGGGTTCGCGTGCAGGTACACCGCGAACGCGTCGCCCAGCAGATCGGCCAGCGGGCGCGGCCACGTCACCTCTTCCAGCGCGGCCATGCGCTCGTCGTACTCCATGCCCTGCGCCTTCATCGCGGCCACGGCCTCGGCCCGTGCCGCCTTCTCCTGCGCGAACAGGAGCGGGCGCGGATCCTCCAGGACCGACTCGATGACCGACACGACGTCCAGGGCGAAGGTCGGGGACTGCGGATCCAACAGTTCGAGAGCCGCCAGCGCGAAGGGGGAGAGCGGCTGGTTGAGCGCGAAGTCATCCGGCAGGTCGGTGGCCGCGCGCAGGCGAGGCTCACCCGACGCCGAGGCCTCGGCTGAAGACACGTGTTCGACGACGCCCGCCTGCTTCATCGACGTGTAGATCTCACCTAGGCGGCGCAGGTGCGGGTTGCGATCCGTGGGCGGATCGTCGTTGTTGCGCGCCAGCCACACGAGGTGCTCGCCCGGGTCACGCCCGGCCGTAGGCGCACCGGCCAGTACGTTGAGGACCATCGCGTGCGTCATCTCGAAACGGCTGGTGAGCTGCTCGGGGGCCGCGTCCACCAGGCGCTCGAACGTCGAGCGCGTCCACGAGATCTCGCCCTCGCCGGGGCCCTTGCGTTTCTTCGCGGACTTCTTGGCGGCGCGCTTGGCCTCGCGGGCGTCGCGTGCGGCCTCCTGTGCGGCGCTCAGGCGTGCGCGCTCGCGGGCGCCGTCGACCTCGTGCTCGGGGGCCAGGACGCGCACGAAACCGACCGTGTCGAAGCCGGCGCGGCCCGCGCGGCCCGCGATCTGGTGGAACTCGCGCGCGCTCACGTGGCGCATGCGACGACCGTCGTACTTCACGAGCGACGTCATCAGCACCGTGCGGATCGGCACGTTGATGCCCACGCCCAAGGTGTCCGTGCCGCACACGATCGGCAGCAGGCCCGCCTGGGTGAGACGCTCGACGAGGCGACGGTAGCGTGGCAGCATGCCCGCGTGGTGCACGCCGATGCCCTGCGCGAGCAGCGATTTGAGGGTCTGCCCGAAGCCCTTCGTAAACGACACGCCCGCCAGCTGCGCGGCGATCGCCTTCTTCTGCTCGGGAGAAATCAGCGAGGAACGATCAAACGACTGCGCGGTCGCCACGGCGTCGCGCTGGGAGAAGTGCACGATGTAGACGGGCCAACGGCCCTCGCCCAGCAGCCGCTCGACCGTGTCGGGCAGGCGGTCCACGACGTACTCGAACTCGAGGGGCACGGGACGCTCCGCGTCGTCGATAAGGGACACGTCGCGCCCGGTGCGTTCCTTCCATGCGCGCTCGAAACGCGTCGTGTCGCCCAGTGTCGCGCTCATCGCCACCACCTGCGGGGCCCTCAGCTCCAGGAGCGGCACCTGCCACGCCCACCCGCGCTGACGATCCCCATAGAAGTGGAACTCGTCCATGACGATCATGTCCGCGTCCAGCGTGGGACCCTCGCGCAGCGACTGATTCGCCAGAATCTCGGCCGTACAACAGATGATGGGCGCGTCGGCGTTGAGGGATACGTCGCCGGTCACCATGCCGACGTTATCTGCGCCAAACAGGGACACGAGGTCAAAAAACTTCTCCGACACCAGGGCCTTGAGCGGCGCCGTGTAATACGAGCGGCCCCCGTGCGCCATCGACGTGAAGTGCGCGGCCAGCGCAATCATCGACTTACCCGACCCCGTGGGGGTCGCCGCAATCACGTGGTTACCCGCCAGGATTTCGACCAGGGCCTCCTCCTGGTGGGGGTAGAGCGGACGCCCGGTTCCCTGCGCCCACGACACGAAGGCCTCGTACAGGGCATCGTCGTCGCCCAGGCGGCCCTCGTCCTCCAGGTCGTCCAGGATCTCGTTCAAAGTCGCGCTCATACTCCCATTGTCCCAGAGTGCGCCCACGTCTGCGTCCCCGCACCGCCGGGCCCTTCCCGCAGCTCATCGACGAGGCCTGGGCCAGTCAGGCGGAGACGCGTGGCCGTGCACGTGGCGAGACGTCGCCTGCCGGGTACGAAGCCCTGTGGCAAGATGAACGGGTCCCATTACAACGCGCGGGTGCGTCCCGCGAAGCGCGCGAGGCCCCGCGACGCAACCATGGCCTCGTCGATAGACACCCCGGGAGGCTCCTGTGGAACACATTGCCCAGATCGAGCAGCACATCGCTGACTGGATCACGATGCACTTGACGATCTTTATCCTGATCGGCGTGGGCCTCGTCCTGACGGTCGTCTCCCGCGCCGTGCAGCTGCGTCTCTTCCCGGAGATGGTGCGCACGGTTCTCGGATCGCGCAAGGGAGCCGACGGCGGCATCTCCTCGTTCCAGGCCTTCGCGATCTCGCTGGCCGCGCGCGTGGGTATCGGCAACGTCTTCGGCGTGGCCGCGGCGCTCATGTTCGGCGGTCCAGGCGCGATCTTCTGGATGTGGGTCGTGGCCCTGGTCGGCATGGCGACCGCGTTCTTCGAGGCGACGCTGGCCCAGATCTTCAAGGTGAAGCACTCCGATGGTTCCTTCCGCGGCGGCCCGGCCTACTACATCAAGCGCGGCATGAAGAACCGCGTCCTGGCCAACATCTTCGCCGTCATTACCGTCGTGACCTGCGGCGTCGTCATCACGTCCGTGCAGTCCAACGCGATCGCGGGCACGCTCACGAGCGCCTTCGGGGAGGCCGCCAAGCAGCCCCTGCCCGGCGCGGGCGGCTTCTCCGCCGCCCAGCTCACGGTCGCCGGCCTCATCTTCGTCTTCTCCGCGATGGTCATCTTCGGCGGCATCCGCACCGTCGCCCGCGTCACCGAGTGGATGGCCCCCATCATGGCGACCGTCTACGTCATTATGGTCGCCATCGTCTGCCTCATGAACATCACGCAGTTCGGCACCGTGCTGGGCCAGATCTTCACCTCGGCCTTCTCCGTGGACGCCACCGTCGGCGGCCTGGGCGGCGGCATCATCGCCGCGATGGTCAACGGCACCAAGCGCGGCCTCTTCTCCAACGAGGCCGGCCAGGGTACCGCTCCCAACGCCGCCGCGACCGCGACCGTGTCCCACCCGGTGCGCCAGGGCCTCATCCAGTCCCTGGGCGTCTTCATCGACACCATCGTCGTGTGCACCGCGACCGCCTTCGTCATCCTCATCGCAGGCGACAAGGTGTGGGGCAGCGCGGACGTGAACCCCTCGAACCTGACGACCCTGGCCGTCGCCCACGAGCTGGGCGCGTGGACGATCGTCCCCATGGCGATCCTCATCTTCGTCCTGGCCTACTCCTCAATCATCGCGGCCTACGTCTACTCCGACACGAACATGTCCTTCGTCTTCGGGGATGCCCGCTGGGCGAGCTGGACCGTGCGCGTCGTGTGCGTGCTCTCTGCGACGATCGGCGCGCTGCTGACCCTGGACGTCGTGTGGAACGCCGTCGACATCGCGATGGCGGTCATGACGATCACGAACCTGGTCGCCCTGGTCTTCCTGGCCCGCTGGGTGCTCGGCGCGCTGCGCGACTACGAGACGCAGCGTCGAGGCGGCATCGAGGAACCCGTCTTCGTGGGCGAGAAGAACCCGCTGCTGCCCGGCGACGTTCCCGGCAGCGTCTGGAAGCGTCCCAAGCACAAGAAGAAGTAATAGCTGCCGACCACCTCGCCGGGTGCGCCGGGCACATGTCGTGCCTCGCGCACCCGGCGTCGTGTATGTCGGCGCTGCTCGGCGCAACGCTCGCGCGGCTGCGTTAGGCTACCGGCATGAGAATCGCACGTTTTTCCGATGGTACGAACCCGGTCTACGGTGCCCTCGAGGAGGGCTCGACGAGGATCGTGGGGCTCAAGGGCGACCCGCTGTTCTCGCCCGTGGAACCCTCCGGCCAGATCTACGAGCTGGACGAGGTCCGCCTGCTCTCCCCGGTGATCCCGCGCTCGAAGGTCGTCGGTATCGGCGATAACTACTCGGACACCCCGATTCCGGCCGATGAACGCCCCGAGCCGCCGATCTTCCTGAAGGCCAACACCTCGGTCGTGGGCCCTGATGATCCGATCGCGATCCCCGCCTGGTCGAACAAGGTCGCCTTCGAGGGTGAGCTCGCGATTGTCATCAAGTCTCTGGCTAAGGACGTGAGCGCCTCGGACGCGCCGCAGGTGATTCTCGGTTACACGATCGCCAACGATGCGACCGCCCGCGATGCGATGACGGGCGGCCCCTGGTCTCGCGGTAAGTCCTTCGACTCGGCGTGCCCGCTGGGCCCGTGGATCACGGTCGACCCCGCCCTGGATGTTACCAATCTGTCGATCCGCTCCTACCTGAACGGCGAGATCGCTCAGGACAGCACGACGGCGCACATGATCTGGAACCCCTTCGAGCTGGTCTCCTACGTGTCCCACCAGATGACGCTGCTACCCGGCGACGTGATCGCCACTGGCGCGCCTGCGGGTGCAGGCCTCGTTCAGGCTGGCGACCGCGTGGAGATTGAGATCGAGGGGATCGGGCGCCTGACGAATCCTGTCGTCCGAGCCTAATCGTGTGACCTGTGTGATAGGATTACGTCGTTCTGACAATATCTCCGTCGCATAGGAGCACACCGTGAGCGAACCCCAGTCATCGGGCGCTCTGGCCGTCGAAATGGCCGGCCTGGACGTCATCCCCGAATCCGAACGCAAGGGAAAACCCTCTGACCTGTTCATGCCGTGGTTCGCGGCGAATATCTCGGTCCTGGGCATCTCGTGGGGCTCATGGGTCCTCGGCTTCGGACTCTCCCTCGCCCAGGCGATCGTCGTGTCCGTCGTGGGCGTCGCGCTCTCGTTCGTCGTGTGTGGCCTTATCGCCATCGCCGGCAAGCGCGGCTCTGCCCCGACGCTGGTCCTGTCGCGCGCGGCCTTCGGCTTCAACGGCAACCGGATTTCCGCGGCGATCTCGTGGATCCTGACGGTGGGCTGGGAGACCTTCCTGGCGATCATGGCCGTCCAGGCCACGGCCACGGTCATGGGAGCGCTCGGCTTCAAGAATCACGTCGTCGCCCAGATCATCGCGCTGATCCTCGTCGTCGTCCTGGCGGCCGGCTCGGGCATCCTCGGCTTCGAGGCGATCATGAAGGTTCAGACGTGGATCACCTGGGCCACCGCAGCCCTGACGATCATTTACCTGGTTTTGGTCGCTCCCACGATTGACTTCGCGGTCCTCTCCTCGCGTCCGTCGGCCCCCCTGACCGCGGTGCTCGGCGCGGGCTGCATGCTCCTCGTGGGCTTCGGCTTCGGCTGGATCAATGCGGCTGCGGATTACTCGCGCTACCTGCCGCGCGCTGCCTCGACGCGGGGCGTGGTCGGCTGGACGACGCTGGGCGCGGCGCTTCCCACGGTCGTCCTCGTCTTCTTCGGCATCCTCCTGGTTGGCTCGGCCGATGAGTCCCTCTCTGAGGCGATCGGTAATGATCCGATTGGCGCGCTCACGACGCTGTTGCCCACCTGGTTCCTCGTGCCCTTTGCTCTGGTTGCGATCCTGGGCCTGATTGGCGGCATCGTCATGGACATCTATTCCTCGGGCCTGTCGCTGCTGGCCACGGGCGTGCCCGTCTCGCGCCCCGTTGCCACGGCTATCGATGGCACGATCATGACGGTCGGAACGATTGTCGTCGTGTTCTTTGCGGACTCTTTCCTCACGCCCTTCACGGCGTTCCTCACGACCCTGGGCGTCGTCATCGCCGCGTGGGGCGGCGTCATGCTGGCGGATATCGCGCTGCGTCGCAAGGACTACGACGAGCCCTCGCTCTTCACTCCCTCGGGTCGCTACGGCTCGGTGAACTGGGGTGCCGTCGCCTCTCTGATCGTCGGCTCGCTCGTGGGATGGGGCCTCGTCGTCAACGCGAGCGCTTCCTGGCTGTCCTGGCAGGGCTACCTCCTCGGCCCCCTGGGTGGCCGCGAGGGTGACTGGGCGGGCGCCAACATCGGTATCCTCCTGGCGATGGTCGTCGGCTTCGTCGGCTACTGGGCGACCAGCGCGGGCCGCGTGCGCGCGCAGGAGAAGCTGCCCTCGCGCACCTACGCCGAGGGCGCGGACGAGGGCGAGCAGTGAGCGTCGACCCGCGCTTCACTCAGGCTCTCTTGGACGACGAGGCTGTGGTCGGCGGTCGCGTCCTCACCTCCCTTGCGGGACGCCCGGATGCGCTCGTCGTGCTTGGTTCGGGCCTGGCCGAGGCCCTCGACGAGGCCTGGGGCGCGCCCGTCGCCACCGTTGCCCTGGGTGACATCCCCGGCGTCGTCGCGCCGGTCGCGGACGGTCACGGCGGCGAGCTTCGCGCCTACGAGACGCGCGGGGGAGTGGTCCTCGTGGCCACGGGCCGCACGCACCTCTACGAGGGGCTGGGGCCTCGTCCCGTCACTGCCCTGGCCCGTGCAGCTGTGGCCGCCGGTATTAGCCGCGCGGTTCTCACGAACGCGAACGGGTGCCTGAAAGACTGGGATCTCGGTGACGTCATGGCGATCACCGACCATGTGAACGTCAGCGGTGCCTCGCCCTTCGACGGGCCGCTGTTCTTGGACGTGTCGGCCGTGTGGGATGCGCAGATGACGGATGCGCTGCGCGGGGTGTGCCAACGCGAGGGAACGTACGCGATCCTGCGAGGCCCCGAGTATCAGACCATGGCAGAGAGCCGCATTCTCGCCGGCCTCGGCGTGGATTGCGTGGGCATGTCAACCGTCATGGAGGCCATCACGCTGCATGCCCTGGGCGTGCGCGTCGCCGGAATGTCGGTCGTCTCCGACCTGTCGTTCGCCGACGCCCCCACGGATCCGACCGCCGTCGTCGAGGCGGCCTCCGCCGCTCGCCAGACCGTCCTCGCAGGCATCGAGGCGGCCCTGAGCGCCTGAACGTGCCGGCACAGACGAGGCCGTGGCCGGGAGGTGGGTGTCCACCGTTCCCGGCCACGGCCTCGTTGATGTAGGAAGAGGGATGAGCGAACGCTTGTGAAGGTCCGGTGATTGTCGTTGCTGGTGGGATCGTCGTCGGCGGCGCGCACAAGGCCAAGTCTCCAACAGAGCTGTGGAAGCTAGCCGGGGCGGCCTCAATTTCGCATGCAATTCCCCCGGGGTGCTGTCGCATGACCAGATAGCAACCTTGGAATTGCAACGTTTGTAGAGGCTGTTGAACGGCTGCGCGATCGAATTGCATGCGAAGTTGTTGTGCTCAAAGGTTTCCATCGCGCTCCGCCGGCGGGTGTGTGTTCTCTCTCTTACGCACGTGGGCCCGATAACCTGCGCGTGGCCCGAATGGGCGGCGTGACGCCTCCGCACTGAGTGCACTTCTGCAGGCGATGGACGGAATGACACGCACGGCACGAAGAAGCGCGTACCTGACATCCGAAATGCCACTTGTTGCCGATGAGGTGTTACACCCGATCGGTAAGATTCAACCCCTTCTGATCGGGTTGAATCCTCCAGATCGGGTTGAATCCTCCAGATCGGGTTGAATCCTCCCGATCGGGTTGAATCCTTCGGTCGTGAGGAAGTCCAACACCGATAAGCCCCGCACGACAGCAATGAACACCAAGCCTCACACCCGCAGAACTACCAGTCGGCCATGATCAGGATAACGCTCGGGAACAAACCCAGGAATGCTGCGTATCTCATGCCTCTAACAACGGTAGAGAACGGGCCGAGGACTTGGGAATGTTGGCCGACGGTGGGGGCAAATGCCCGTGACAACCGATCAGAGCAGGCCGAGGACACGCTCCACGATCCGCGAGGCCACGTCGGGGGCGCACGCCAGGTTGATGCGCGCCCACGAGGCGTAGTCGGTGCCCAGGGTGCGCCCCTCGTTGGCGGCGATGCGGGCGCGCTCGCGCAGCGTCGCGGCGGGGGAGAGGGGTCCCAGGTCGACGCCTTCGAAGCCCCACCAGGTCAGGTACGTGCCCTCGGGGCGCACGAAGTCGATCGGGGTGTCGGCCAGGGCGCGCTCGACCAGGTCCACGTTCGAGCGGATCAGGTCCTTGACCTCGCGCTGCCAGGCGTCGCCGTGCTCGTAGGCGGCGATCGCTCCGAGCGTGCCGATAACGTTGGCGTCGTGGCGCACGTCGGCGGCGAACACGTCCCAGCGCTGCCGCAGCGCCTCGTCGGGCAGGATGACCTGCGCGGAAGGCAGGCCCGCGATGTTCCAGCCCTTCGACGCGGCGGTCGCGGTCACCGTGTGGGAGGCAAACGAGGCGCCGAGAGAAGCGTAGGACACGAAGGGAATCGACTCATCCAACACCAGGGAAGAGTGGATCTCGTCGGAGAACACGAGGGCGTCGTAGTCGGCAACCACGTCGTGCAGGGCGCGCAGCTCGTCCTCGCGCAGGACGCGGCCAACCGGGTTCCACGGGTTGCACAGGATGACCAGGCCGGCCCCGGCCTCGAGCCCGGCGCGGATCCCCTCCAGGTCGAGCGCCCACCCGTGGCCCCCGGCGCGCGTGCCGCGCAGCGAGGGAACCTCGATGACGGGGCGGTCGAACTTGCCCGGAATCGTCAGGAACGGCATGTAGGCGGGCGTTGGCACGATGATCGGGGCGCCCGGGCGCACCAGGTGATCGATCGTCGCCTCGAGCGCGGGCAGGACCGAGGCCGTGAGACGCACGTGCGAGGCGTCCACCTCCCAGCCGAAGCGACGCTTCTGGAACTCGGCGGTCGCCCCAGCCAGGCGCGGCTCCAGCCAGGTCGGCTGGTACCCGAGCAGACCGTCGTCAATCGCGCCCTTCATTGCATCGGCGACCTCCGGTGCCGTCCCGAAGTCCATTTCCGCCACCCACGCGCCGATCGTCGGTTCCCCGCTCGCGGTCGTGATGCCGGTCCATTTCAGGGAACCGGTGCGGTAGAGGTGGGAGTCGGAAAAGAGTCGAACGGACACGGTGTCCTCCTGAAAGAGTCGGTGGATGCGGCGCGCGCCTATCCCGGTGATGCAACCAGGGTATCCGCGGTCCCACCACGCGTCGCAGCGCGCCCACCCATCAAGCAAATGCAACAGCCACCGCTGGAGTAGGATGGAGGAATCATGAGTGAAACAACTGCCACCGGCGCCGACGTTCGCGTCCGCTTTTGCCCCTCGCCCACTGGAACCCCTCACGTCGGCATGGTCCGTACGTGCCTGTTCAACTGGGCCTACGCCCGCCACACGGGAGGAACCTTCGTCTTCCGCATCGAAGACACGGATGCCGCCCGCGACTCCCAGGAGTCCTTCGACCAGATCATCGAGTCCCTGCAGTGGCTGGGGCTCGACTGGGATGAGGGTATCGGTAAGGGCGGCCCGCACGGCCCCTACCGCCAGAGCGAGCGCATGGATATCTACCGTGACGTGGCCGCCCGCCTGCTCGAGGCCGGTTACGCCTACGAGTCGTACTCGACCCCCGAGGAGATCGAGGAGCGCCACCGCGCCAAGGGTGAGGACCCGAAGCTCGGCTACGACGGCTTCGACCGCAATCTGACGGAGGAGCAGATCGCCGCCTACCGCGCCGAGGGCCGCCAGCCCGTCCTGCGCCTGCGCATGCCCGACGAGGACATCACGTTCACGGACCTGATCCGCGGCGAGATCACCTTCAAGGCCGGTTCCGTGCCGGACTACGTCATCGTGCGCGCCAACGGTCACCCGCTCTACACGCTGGTCAATCCCATCGATGACGCGCTCATGGAGATCACCCACGTGCTGCGCGGTGAGGACCTGCTCTCCTCGACGCCCCGCCAGATCGTCCTGTACCGCGCGCTCGAGGCGATCGGCGTTGCGAAGTTCATGCCGCGCTTCGGTCACCTGCCCTACGTTATGGGTGAGGGGAACAAGAAGCTCTCCAAGCGCGACCCCGAGTCGAACCTGCTGCTGCACAAGGCTGCCGGCATGATCCCCGAGGGGTTCAACAACTACCTGGCCCTCCTGGGCTGGTCGATTGCTCCGGACCGCGACATTTTCTCCATGGAGGAGATGGCCCAGGCCTTTGACATCTCGGACGTGAACCCGAACCCGGCGCGCTTCGATCAGAAGAAGGCCATCGCCATTAACGCCGAGCATATTCGTCTGCTGGATCGCGAGGACTTCCGCGGTCGCCTGGTGCCCTTCCTGCATCGCGACGAGCTGGTGTCGGCTGACTCCTTCGAGGCGCTGAACGATCGTGAGCGGGAGATCCTCACTGAGGCCGCCCCGCTGATCCAGACGCGCATCCAGGTCCTGGGTGAGGCCTCGGGCATGCTCGGCTTCCTCTTCGTCGCCGACGATGCGCTGGAGATGGACGAGAAGGCCGTTTCCAAGCTGAAGGACAACGCCGTGGACGTCCTGGACGCCGCCATCGAGACCGTCGAGGGCCTCGGCGAGTTCACGACCACCTCCCTGGAGGAGGCGCTGCGCGCCCGCATCGTCGACGAGATGGGCGTGAAGCCCCGCCTGGCGTTTGGGCCTCTGCGCGTCGCTGTGACCGGCCGCCAGGTCTCCCCGCCGCTGTTCGAGTCCATGGAGATCCTGGGCCGCGAGTCCTCGCTGGCTCGCCTGCGCTCCCTGCGCGCTTCTCTGGCCTGATCGCTGCGCTCGGCCCCGGCCTCGTTCCCTTTTTCTGGGACGAGGCCGGGGCTTCGTCGCGCGCGGAGGAGGCTCGGCCGAGGGGGAGTGATACATGGGTGATCGGGACCACTGGCCTTCGATTTGGCATGAGGGCCTCGGTCCGCTACAGTTATCTCCTGTCGCCAGCGACGTGAAAACGAAGCGGGTGATACCCAATGGGGTATGGTGTAATTGGCAACACAGCTGATTCTGGTTCAGCCATTCTAGGTTCGAGTCCTGGTACCCCAGCGATCTGAAGCGAAAGTTTCAGTGAAGGCCCCCATCGTCTAGCGGCCTAGGACGACGCCCTCTCACGGCGTTAACGCCGGTTCAAATCCGGCTGGGGGTACGGTTCATCAGTGAATCAAAGCCCCCATCGTCTAGCGGCCTAGGACGACGCCCTCTCACGGCGTTAACGCCGGTTCAAATCCGGCTGGGGGTACCAACAACCTCGTCACTATCACGGTGGCGAGGTTTTTTGTTAACCACACGGTCCGCGTTTTACCTTGTCCTTTGCAGAAAAGTTTCGGAGCCGTTGCAGTGTGTCTAACCTAGAAGCAGCCCCCATGGGAGGGGACCGCTTTTAGACGAGGGAGTCTGTCGTGACATACCGACTCAACAGGACGACGCTGCGCCGAACGCTGGGCGTTGGCGCTGCAATCGCTGTGATGGGGGGTGTTGTGCCAGCCACGTGGGCTGCCCCTGACACGGATACGTCAAACCAGGGCAGTGTGGCATCTACCGCCGATGCGGGAGGTGCGCAAGCGAGCGCGGATGTGCTGGTGACAATCCCCGGCAGCCATAACAAGGCGATGGGATGCGACGCCGATTGGGCGCCAGACTGTGCCAAGGCGGCGCTCACGCGTGACGCGACCGGCGTCTATAGCGCGACGTTCACGCTGCCGGCCGGAGACTACCAGTACAAGGTCGCTGAGGGCGGCTCCTGGGATACAGCCTTCGGAGCCGGCGGAGCTGCGGGGGGAGCGAACATCTCCTACACGCTCAATGAAACGACGTCTGTGACCTTCTATTACGACCGGGCGACGCACCGCGTGTGGAACACGGCGACCGATCAGACGGTGACGCTGCCCGGTACCTTCCAGAAGTCGCTCGGCTGTTCGGAAAACTGGCAGGCTCAGTGCTTGGCGCCTCTGTTGGAGCCGGTAGGCGATGGCACGTACACGTATTCCACCACCGCGTTGCCTGAGGGTGACTACGAGTTCAAGGTTGCCATCGGCGGATCCGACAACGAGAATTACGGGCAGGACGGCGCCGTCGGCGGCGCCAACTATCAGTTTGCAACGAAAGCGAACAAGCTCGTGACCTTCACCTACGATTCCTCGACGCACAAGGTTGCTATCGCCAGCGCTGACGCCCCGGTCGCAGGCAACGGCGAGCAGCGTGCGTACTGGGTGAGCGCGAATACCCTCGCGTGGCCGACCTCCCTGCTCCCCGAGGGCGTCACGCGCGCGCAGGTGCTGGACGGCTCCGCGGCTCTGTCCTACGAGCTGGTGACCGCCCCCGAGGGCGGCGCAGGTCTGTCGGACGGCGCGGTCACTGGGGCCACGACGACCGCCCTGAGTGTGGCTGGCGATCTGCCCGCTGAGGTGACGACGGCGCATCCCAATCTCAACGGCTACATCGCGCTGAAGGCCCCCATCGACGAGGCCATGGCACGCGAGGCCCTCACCGGTCAGATCGCGGTCGCCCAGAAGTCGGGGGAGAGTATCAACGCCTTCACTGGCGTGCAGATCGCTCCCGTGCTCGACTCCCTGTACGCGGAGGCGGCCACCCAGGCCTCGTACGGCGTGAATTGGAACGAGGCGGGCAACCCGACGTTCGCCCTGTGGGCTCCTACGGCGAAGAGCGTCGCGCTGGTGTCGTGGAACACCTCGACGCCGAGCGGATCCGACGCTGATATCCCAGGCGATGGCCTGCGCACCGAAGCGGTGCGTGGCGACGATGGGCGTTGGAGCGTGGACAACGCTGCGGGCGAGATCCACGAGGGCGCCCAGTACCTGTGGGAGGTCACCGTCTACGTGCCCGAAACAGGCAAGGTGGAGAAGAACCTCGTCACCGACCCCTACTCGGTGAGCCTGACCGTCGACTCGACCCGCTCGGTCGCGGTCAACATGAACAACCCCTCGATCGCACCCGCCGTGTGGAAAAACTCGAAGGCACCCGTCATTGCGGACGATGCGCAGCGCTCGATCTACGAGCTGCACGTGCGCGACTTCTCCGCTGCCGACACCTCGGTGCCCGAGTACATGCGCGGCACCTACATGGCGTTCACTCAGTTCGAGTCCAACGGTATGCGTCACCTGGACGAGCTGGCCCGCGCCGGCATGAACACGGTGCACCTGCTGCCCACCTTCGACATCGCGACGATCCCCGAGAAGCGCGCCGACCAGAAGACGCCTGCAATCCCCGAGGATGCCGGCCCGGCCTCCGAGGAACAGCAGGCAGCCGTGAGTGCAGTGGCGGACCAGGATGCCTACAACTGGGGTTACGACCCGCTGCACTGGATGGCTCCCGAGGGCTCCTACGCGACGTCCTCGCATCAAAACGGTGGCGCGCGCGTGCGCGAGTTCCGCTCCATGGTGGGCGGGCTGCACTCGATCGGCATGCAGGTGGTCCTCGACCAGGTCTACAACCACACGCCTGCGGCGGGTCAGTCGGCCAGCTCCATCCTCGACCGAGTAGTGCCCGGCTACTACCAGCGCCTCAACGCCTCCGGCGGTGTGGAGACCTCGACCTGCTGCTCGAACGTCGCGACCGAAAACGCGATGAGCGAGCACCTCATGATCGACTCGATGATCCACTGGGCGAAGTACTACCACGTCGATGGCTTCCGCTTTGACCTGATGGGTCACCACCCGGCGGCCGAGATGAAGCGCGCGAAGGAAGCCCTGAAGTCCCTGACGCTCGAGAAGGACGGCGTGGATGGTTCGCGCCTGTACATCTACGGCGAGGGCTGGAACTTCGGTGAGGTCGCGAATAACGCGCTGTTCACCCAGGCCACGCAGGGCCAGCTGGACGGCACGGGCATCGGCGCGTTCAACGACCGTCTGCGTGACGCCGTGCATGGCGGCGGTCCCTTCGATGAGGATCACCGCGTCTTCCAGGGCTTTGGTTCGGGCGCGTTCTCGGACTTCAACGGCCTCGATACCCGCTCGGAGGCGGAGCGTCGCGCCGACTACCTGCACCGCGTGGATCTCGTGAAGCTCGGACTTGCGGGCAATCTCAAGGACTACACGCTGACCACCTACGACGGAAAGACGGTCTCGGGTGCCCAGCTGGACTACAACGGCCAGGGAGCAGGGTTTGCCTCCCAGCCTGCCGAAAACGTCAACTATGTGGATGCTCACGACAACGAGACGCTCTTCGACCTGGTCACCTACAAGATGCCGGCGGATGCTCCCATGGAGAACCGCGTGCGCATGTCGCTGATCAGCCAGGCCTCCGTGGCCCTGTCGCAGTCGCCCTCCTTCTGGGCGTCGGGCACGGAGATGCTGCGCTCGAAGTCCCTGGACCGCGACTCCTTCAACTCCGGTGATTACTACAACGCGATCGACTGGACCATGCACGACAACGGTTTTGGCCACGGCCTGCCCGTGAAGTCAAAGAACGGCGCGGCCTGGGATCACATGCGTCCGCTGCTGGAGAACCCCGATCTGAAGCCGAGCCCCGAGCAGATCGACACCTCCTCGGAGATCGCGATGGACTTCCTGCGCGTGCGCTCGTCCTCGCGCCTGTTTACGCTGGGCAGCGCCGATCTGATTCGTTCCAAGGTGTCCTTCCCGAACTCGGGTGAGGGGGCCGTGGACGGCACGATCGTCATGCTCATCAACGACGAGGCCGGGGCGGGCAGCGACGTTGACGCGGCGCTCGACGGTGCGCTCGTCGTGTTCAACGCGACGGATAAGACCATGACGACGGCTGTTGATGGCCTGGCCGGGCGCGTCTTCAAGCTGCATGACGCTCAGGCGAATGGCTCTGACGCGGTCGTCAAGGACTCGTCCTTCGACGCGAAGACGGGTTCTGTGACGGTCCCGGCTCGCACGGTTGCCGTCTTCACGCAGGCGACGGGTGACCGCGTTGACCCCAACGCTAACCCGACGCCGGACCCGGAGACTGCCCAGTGGGTCGCCTCGGGGGACGGCCGCTGGTGGCTGCGCTATGCGGACGGAACCTACCCCGCGGGTGAGCGAGTTGTGCGCGGTGGCGTGACCTACTCCTTCGATGCCAGCGGCTGGATGAAGACCGGCTGGCAGGTCGAGGATGGCGCATGGCGCTACTACGCCCCGTCCGGCGCGATGGCGACCGGCTGGGCTGCCGTGGGCGGCTCCTGGTACTACCTGGATCCCGATACCGGGGCCATGGCCACCGGCTGGCTCAAGGACGGCAACATCTGGTACTACCTGAACGGAAGCGGCTCGATGGCCACCGGCTGGGTGAACCTGGGCGGCGCCTGGTACTACCTGAACGGTAACGGCACGATGGCCACCGGTTGGGCTGCCGTGGGCGGTCACTGGTACTACCTGACCGAGTCCGGCCAGATGGCGATCGGATGGGTGAAGGATGGCGATAGCTGGTACTTCTGCCAGGCGTCGGGCGCCATGGCGACCGGGCGCGTCGTCATCGATGGCACGGCCTACACCTTCGACCGTTCTGGTCGCTGGGTCGCGTAGCGGGGAGCCCTGAAACAGCGGGTGGGCCGGGACGATCGAATCGTCCCGGCCCACCCGTTTGTTTATCGTCAGTGGTCGCGGCTTACAAGTCCGCGGCGTCTTCGACGGTGGAAAGGAATTCGGTGAGCCTGTTGGCGGCCGCCATCACGGAGGGGCCGTGCTGGCGTCCGGGCTGGCGACCCATGCGCTCGATGGGGCCGGAGATCGACAGGGCCGCGAGGACGCGTCCGGAAGGGCCTCGCACGGGTGCGGAGACGGAGGCGACACCGGGTTCGCGTTCGCCCACGGACTGCGCCCAGCCGCGGCGGCGCACCTCGGAGAGCATCGTAGCGTTGAAGGACGCTCCGTACAGGCCGCGGTGGAGACGGTCGGGCTCTTCCCAGGCCAGCAGGACCTGAGCGGCAGAACCGGCGCTCATGGAGAGTGTGGCACCCACGGGGATCGAGTCGCGCAGGCCCATCTCGCGTTCGGAGGCGGCCACGCACACGCGGTAATCACCCTGGCGGCGGAAGAGCTGGGAGGATTCCTTCGTGTGATCGCGCAGGGCCTGGAGGACCGGCATGGAGGCCTGGAGGAGGCGGTCTTCGCCGGCTGCGGAGGAGAGTTCCTGGAGGCGGGGGCCGAGGATGAAACGCCCCTGCATGTCGCGGGCGACCATGCGGTGGTATTCGAGGGCAACGGCCAGTCGGTGGGCGGTGGGGCGTGCGAGCCCCGTGCTGGAAACGAGTTGGGCGAGGGTGGCGGGTCCTGCCTCAAGAGCGCTGAGAACCAGCGCAGCTTTGTCAAGAACGCCGACGCCACTGGATGTTTGCTCTTCCATACAACTATTTAATATCTCAGCTTTTGAGATAGCAAATTGTCGGATAGTGAAACAGATCAAAGGTGCGTCCGAGACGTGAGATCAGCGGGTCGCATGGCGGATAAGGCGGTTCCATTGATTGCGACGTATGAATGACACCGTGTCTCCAAAGTGGGGACCAGAGGAGGAACAATGAGCGGAACGATGGCAGAAAAGGTGTGGCGAGACCACATCGTGTCCAAGGGGGAAAATGGTGCCCCCGACCTGCTCTACATCGACCTCCACCTCGTGCACGAAGTGACGAGCCCGCAGGCGTTCGAGGGCCTGCGCCTCGCGGGACGACAGGTTCGCCGCCCCGATCTGACGATCGCGACCGAGGACCACAACACGCCCACGGTCAACATCGACCTGCCCATCGCGGACATTACGAGCCGCACCCAGATCGACACCCTGCGTAAGAACGCCGAGGAGTTCGGCATCCGCCTGCACTCCCTGGGTGACGCCGACCAGGGAATCGTCCACGTCGTTGGCCCGCAGCTGGGCCTGACCCAGCCCGGCATGACGATCGTGTGCGGCGACTCCCACACCTCCACGCACGGCGCGTTCGGCGCGCTGGCCTTCGGCATCGGCACCAGCCAGGTTGAGCACGTGCTCGCCACCCAGACCCTGCCGATGGCCCCCTTTAAGACCATGGCGATTACGGTGAACGGGTCCCTGCCTGAGGGATCGACGGCCAAGGACATCATCCTCGCCGTCATCGCCAAGATCGGCACCGGCGGCGGTCAGGGCTACGTCCTGGAGTACCGCGGTCAGGCGATTCGCGAGCTCTCCATGGAGGGCCGTATGACGATTTGCAACATGTCGATCGAGGCGGGTGCCCGCGCCGGCATGATCGCCCCCGATCAGACGACCTTCGACTACATCAAGGGACGCCCCCACGCCCCCGAGGGCGAGGACTGGGATCGCGCCGTCGAATACTGGTCCTCCCTCGCCTCCGATGAGGACGCTGTCTTCGACGCTGAGGTGATTCTCGAGGCCGCCGACATTGAGCCCTTCGTCACCTGGGGTACCAACCCCGGCCAGGGCGTGCCGCTCTCGGCCACCGTCCCCGCCCCCGAGGACTTCACGGATGAGACGGCCCGCGCGGCCGCCGAGCGCGCCCTCGAATACATGGACCTGACAGCCGGCACCCCGATGCGCGAGATTGCGGTGAACACGGTCTTCATCGGCAGCTGCACCAACGGCCGCATCGAAGACCTACGCGCCGCCGCCAGCGTCGTCAAGGGCCGTCACAAGGCCGAGGGAGTGCGCGTCATGGTCGTGCCCGGCTCCGCCCGCGTCCGCCTGCAGGCCGAGGCTGAGGGCCTCGACAAGATCTTCACCGACTTCGGCGCCGAATGGCGCAACGCCGGTTGCTCCATGTGCCTGGGCATGAACCCCGACACGATGAACGCGGGAGACCGTTCGGCCTCCACCTCCAACCGCAACTTCGAAGGCCGCCAGGGCAAGGGCAGCCGCACACACCTGGTGTCCCCGCTCGTCGCGGCCGCCACCGCCGTGCGCGGCACCCTGTCCTCCCCGGCCGACCTCTGACGCCCCTCCGCCACCCGACAGCGGGGGAGGGCCCCGGCCTCGTCCCCCACGGAAGAAAAGACTGACGTACCCATGGAAAAGTTCATCACCCACACCGGCATCGGCGTCCCGCTGCGCCGCTCCAACGTCGACACCGACCAGATCATCCCCGCCGTCTACCTCAAGCGCGTGACCCGCACGGGCTTCGAGGATGCCCTCTTCGCAGCCTGGCGCAACGACCCGGAGTTCGTCCTCAACCAGGACGCATACAAGAACGGCTCCGTCCTGATCGCCGGCCCCGACTTCGGCACCGGCTCCTCGCGTGAGCACGCCGTGTGGGCGCTCAAGGACTACGGCTTCCGCGTCGTCCTGGCCCCCAAGTTCGCCGACATTTTCCGCGGCAACTCCGGCAAGCAGGGCCTGGTCACCGGCATCATCTCACAGGAAGACTGCGAGTCCCTGTGGAAGCTCCTCGAGGCCGAGCCCGGCACCGAGGTCACCGTGTCGCTGGAGGATAAGACCTGGCGCGCCGGTGCGATCTCGGGCACCTTCCAGATCGACGACTACGTGCGCTGGACCCTCATGGAGGGCCTGGACGATATCGCCCTGACCCTGCGCCATGAGGACGAGATCGCTGCTTACGAGGCGAAGCGTCCCTCCTTCAAGCCGCGCACGCTCCCAGCGAAATTCTTGCCCAAGGAAGACGTTGTGTCCGCTCGCGACTGAAAGCACTGCGCATACTGGCCCCTACCTAGCTAGAGTAGGGGCCAGTTACGTCATAGTGAGGAGCACTCATGTCATCGATCCTTCAGGTTGAGGGCGGCCATCCGCTGCGCGGTGAGATCACGGTGCGCGGCGCGAAAAACTTCGTCCCCAAGGCGATGGTCGCGTCGCTGCTCGCTGACACCCCCTCCGAGCTCTACAACGTGCCGCTGATCCGCGACACGGACGTGGTCTCGGACCTGCTGAGCCTGCACGGCGTCCAGATCGACTTCGATCAGGATCGCGGCACGCTGCGCATGGACCCCTCCAACGTCAAGGTTGCGTCGCGCTCGGATATCGACACGCTCGCGGGTGCCTCGCGCATTCCGATCCTGTTCTGCGGCCCGCTGCTGCACCAGCTGGGCGAAGCATTCATCCCCGAGCTCGGTGGCTGCGCGATCGGTGGCCGTCCCATCGACTTCCACCTGGAGACGCTGCGCAAGTTCGGGGCGATCGTCGACAAGCAGCCCGACGGCGTGCACATCAAGCGCCCCGCCTCCGGCCTGCACGGCGCGATTATCGAGCTGCCGTTCCCGTCGGTGGGCGCGACCGAGCAGACGCTGCTCACGGCCGTGCGCAACGAGGGCATCACGACCCTGAAGGGTGCGGCCATCGAGCCGGAAATCCTCGACCTCATCAACGTCCTGCAGAAGATGGGCGCGATCATCTCCGTGGACACCGACCGTACGATCCGCATTGAGGGCGTCGCGAAGCTGACCGGCTACCGTCACACGGCTCTGCCGGACCGCATCGAGGCCGCCTCGTGGGCGGCGGCCGCCCTGGCTACCCGCGGCGACATCTACGTGCGCGGCGCTCACCAGCCCGACATGACGACGTTCCTCAACACCTTCCGCAAGGTGGGCGGCGCCTTCGATATCGACGCCGACGGCATCCGCTTCTACCACCCGGGCGAGCCGCTGCACTCGATCGCCCTGGAGACCGCCGTGCACCCGGGCTTTATGACGGACTGGCAGCAGCCCCTCGTCGTGGCGCTCACCCAGGCAGAGGGCCTGTCGATCGTGCACGAAACCGTGTACGAGAACCGTTTCGGTTTCACCGAGGCGCTGCGCAAGATGGGCGCGAACATCCAGGTCTACCGCGAGTGCCTGGGTGGAACCCCCTGTCGTTTTGGCCAGAAGAACTACTACCACTCGGCGGTCATCTCGGGGCCGACCCCGCTGCACAGCGCGGATATTGAGGTCCCGGATCTGCGCGGTGGCTTTTCGCACCTGATCGCAGCCCTGACCGCGACGGGCACGTCCACCGTGTCGGGTATCGACGTGATTTCGCGCGGCTACGAGCACTTCACGCGCAAGCTCCATCAGCTCGATGCGCGCGTGCGCTACCTGGACGCCTGAGATCATGGGCGCATCGGGCGCATCGGGCGCGCGACGCAGCATTTTGTTGCTGGTCTCGTCGATGTCGGCGGGCGGGCGCAGCGTGCGCCTGGGCCCGCGTATCGTGCGTATCCTGCGCGGTGGCGGCTGGGAGGTCGCGGTTCGCCTGACGACTCCCGGCGACGACCCGGCGGCGATCGCCGGCGAGGTCGCGTCTGGCTCCTTCGTCGCGGCTCTGGGCGGTGACGGGTACCTGGGCGCGGTTGCGCGCGGGTGCCACGAGTCTGACGCAATTTTCGTCCCCATGCCGGGCGGGCGTGGAAACGACCTGTGCCGCGCGCTGGGCATCGGCACAGATCCGCTAGCCCGTGCGCGCTCCCTGGCGCGCCTCGGTTTGACGTCCGACGAGGCCGGGGCGCTCTCCTCCGATTCCCTGACCTCCCGGGTGCGTCCTCTGGACGGTATGTGGGTGCGCTCGCGCGAAGGCGTGCGCCTCGCCCTCGGCGTCGTCTCGATCGGTCTGGATGCCCGCGCGAACATCCTCGCCAACGAGTCCTCGCTGACGTCTGGACCGCTGGCCTACGGCTACGGGGCCTTCGCGGCCCTGGCCTCGCACGAACCTACCGACATTGTGGCGACTGTGGATGGGCGCGAGCGCAACATGAGCGGCTGGATCGCGTCGGTGTCCAACTCCGGGCGTTTCGGCGGCGGCATCACCCTGGTGGAGTCCTCCGACATGAACGACGGCGTCCTCGAGGTGTGCCACGTCGGCCCCCTGCCGCTGTCTCGTGCCCTGCCGGTGCTCGCCAGGGTTGTCGCCGGACGGGCGAAGACGCATCCCGCCATTGAAGTGGAGAGTGCGCGCGTCGTCTCCTTTGCTGCCCCCGTGGGAACCATCGCTATGGCGGATGGGGATCGCGTCGCCTCGATTCCTTTCACCGTGGACGTCGCCCCGGGAGTCGTCTCCGTCCTCGTGTGAGGTCCATGCGGGCGTGGGCGCCCAGGGAGCGGCCCCCGTAGAATGAAGCCATGAGTGCTGTCTCCGGCTTTTATACCTTCGCGAAGGGCGTCCTGACGCCCATCATGACGCCCTGGATCAAGTTCACCGTGAGCGGTGAAGAGAATCTGCCCACCGAGGGCGGCTTTCTCCTGGTCCCCAACCACCTGTCCAACGTCGACCCGCTGTGCCTGTGCTGGTACTTCATGAAGCGCGACACCGCCGTGCGTTTCCTCGCGAAAAAGTCGATGTTCTCCGTGCCCGTGTTCGGCTGGATCATCAAGGGAATGGGACTGATCCCCGTCAACCGTGACTCCAACCCCTCGGCCGTCCTGGCACCCACCCGCGAAGCCCTGAACGCAGGCGAGGTCGTCGGCATCTTCCCGGAAGGCACTCTCACCCGCGACCCCGACCAGTGGCCGATGGAGTTCAAGTCCGGTGCCGCCCGACTGGCCCTCGACACGGGTGTGCCCGTCATTCCCGTCTCGCAGTGGGGACCGCAGGACATCATGGCCCCCTACAACGCCAAGGGCATGGACATGCGCCCGGGGCGCCCCGTCTCCTACCACTTCGGCGAGCCGGTCGACCTCTCCGACCTGATGAGTCCCGCCGGGTCCGAGGATCACGAGGCCGTCAACGAGGCGACCAAGCGCATCAGTGACGCCGTTCGCGCGGGCGTGGGCAAGCTGCGTGGTCTGCCCGTCCCCGAGAAGGTCTGGGATCCTGCCACGCAGGCCGGTCCCTGGTGGGAGGAAGAACTCGCCAAAAAGGCAAAGAAAGCGAAGAAGGCCCGTAAGAAGGGCTAATCGCGGATATCGATCACCATGCGCACCGGGTTGGACAAGAATCCGATCTGGAACTCGCGCGCGGTCGGCGCGCCAATGACGATGTGCGTGTTGTCCTCGAAGGAGCCGTCTGAAACGACGTCAAGATCCCCGGCGCGCGTATGGGTCCCGCTCGGGTAGGGGGTGTCGGAGGCCGTCATGGGGGTGCCATCGATGACCAGATCCAGGACCGCCCCGCCCTCAACCTGGATGGGCAGGCCTCGGCCCTGCTCGACGGCCTCGTCCGTCCACGCGGCTGTGCGGACCCCTGGCGTCCCCTCGCCCGAAAACTCCAACACCACGCGCGTGAAACCCTCGTGCGCCGCCGCGCGGATCCCCGTCAGCGCCAGGGCCTTGGCCGGATCATCCGAGCGCACCGGCGGCAACCCCTCCACGCTCGACATCCAGTTATCCGCGTTGATTGGCCGCGTGCCATCAAGCCCAGGATCTGGCGTCGGCGTTGTCTCGGGTGCCACGCTCGCGCTCGCAGACGCCGCGGGGGAGGAGGCGCTCGGCGAGGCCTCGGCTGACTGAGGCACGTTCGTTGGGGCTCCGGGCGTGCACGCACCCAACAGGAGCAGTGAGGCGGCCGCGCTCGCGGCGAGGGCTCGACGGTGAGACACAGTTCCTCCGGGTAGGGTCGGTTGTTTCAATCCTAGTAGAATGGCCTCGACAGGGAGGTCTCGATGAGTATGACAACAGCAGCCGTGCTGGGAACGGGCGCGTGGGGAACGACGTTCGCGCAGGTGCTCGCTGACGCGGGCGTAAGCGTGACGATGTGGGGGCGTAACGCCGACACCATCGCGTTCATCAACGGGGGAGAGAACCCGACGTACCTGCCGGGTATCGCGCTGTCGGATCGCATCAGTGCGACCGCCGACATCAGCGAGGCCGTGGCCGATCGCGAGCTCGTCGTCGTTGCCGTGCCCGTCAAGGCCGTGCGTGCCACCTTGAGCGCCGCCCGCGAGGCTTTTGCGCCCGGCGTCGCCCTACTGTCCCTCGCCAAGGGCCTCGAGCTCGGCTCCCTTAAGCGCGTTGACGAGATCATCGCCGAGGCCTCGGGCGTGCCCGAGAATCGTATTGCGGTCCTGTCCGGCCCGAACCTGTCGCGCGAGATTGCGGAGCGTCAGCCCACGGCGACGGTTGTCGCCGCATCTGACGTGGAGCTCGCCAAGGAGATCGCGAAGGCCTGCCACAACCCCTACTTCCGCCCGTACGTGTCCACAGACGTTGTGGGTACCGAGATGGCGGGCGCTACCAAGAACGTCATCGCTGTCGCTATCGGCGCGGCCGAGGGCATGGGCCTGGGCATCAACACGCGCTCGACCCTCATCACCCGCGGCCTGGCGGAGATGACGCGCCTGGGTACGGCGCTCGGCGCGGACCCCGCGACCTTCGCGGGCCTGTCCGGTATCGGCGACCTCGTCGCCACGTGTTCGTCGCGACTGTCGCGTAACTTCTCCCTCGGCCACCGCCTCGGCTCCGGAATGGGCTTGGCTGAGGCCCTGGCGCTGTCCCCGGGCGTCGTTGAGGGCGTCGCCTCGGCCGCCCCGATCCTGCAGGTCGCGGCATCTGTCGGCGTCGACATGCCGATCACGGGTGCCGTCGTCGAGGTCGTCGAAGGGCGCGCGAGTATCGAGGATATGGGCCGCATGCTGCTGGCTCGCCCGCAAAAGATGGACGGCTGGAAAATCGAGCTCGTCTGAACGGTGTGCACGCGGGCGGGACATGCCTCCCGCGCGGTAGTCTTGGACCCATGACTGCAATTTCTCGTCCTCGTGTCCTCATCGTTTTTGGTGGACGCTCCTCCGAGCACGAAATCTCCTGCTCGACCGCCGCCGGCATCCTCACCGCCATCGACCGCACCAAGTGGGACGTAATCCCGCTGGGCATCACGCGTGACGGCCAGTGGGTGCGCGTCGCCGATGACCCGTCGGCGCTGGAATTCAAGGACGGGAAGGGTCAGTCCGTCACCGCTGGAACCACCCGCGTCGCCCTGACCCCGGGCGAGGGCAACCTCGTCGAACTCACCTATGACGGCAACCCGGACGCGCCGGATTCGCGCGTCGTCGGCGTGGAGGATTTGGGGCACGTGGACATCGTCTTCCCGCTCCTGCACGGCCCCTACGGCGAGGACGGCACCATTCAGGGCCTCTTCGAGATGGCCGGCGTGCGCTACGTGGGCTGCGGCGTCACCTCCTCGGCCGTGTCGATGGACAAACACCTGACCAAGACCGTGCTCGCGGCCGCCGGTATTGACGTGGGCCACTGGGAGCTGGTTACGGCTCGTCAGTGGGATGCTGACGCCTCCGCGTGCATGGACCGCATCGAGCGCCTCGGATTCCCCGTCTTCGTTAAGCCCTGCCGCGCCGGATCCTCCGTCGGCATCTCGCGCGTCACCTGCCGCGAGGACCTGCCCGTGGCCATCAAGGAGGCTGCGAACCACGACCCGCGCATCATCGTCGAGGCCTCCATCTCCGGCCGCGAGGTCGAGTGCGGTGTCCTCGGATCGCGCTCCGACTGGCGCAGTGGCACCGCGCCCCTGGGCGAAATTGTCATCCCCGAGGGCGAGTTCTACGACTACGAGCACAAGTACGTCGACGATGTCGTGGGCCTGTCCTGCCCGGCCGACGTGTCGCCTGAGTACGCCGATCGCATCCGTGAGACCGCGTGGCGTGCCTTCGACGCGCTCGAATGCGAGGGCCTGGCCCGCGTCGACTTCTTCCTCGACGAGGCCACCGACACCGTCATCATCAACGAAGTGAACACGATGCCAGGTTTCACCCCCATCTCGATGTACCCGCAGATGTGGGCGGCCGCCGGCGTCTCCTACTCGGATCTGCTGACCGAACTCCTCACCGAGGCCGCGCAGCGTCCGCTCGGCCTGCGGTGAGTTCCCAGCCACTGCCTCGTTAATTCCTTAACCCCACGATAGAAAGATAACTATGACGGATCACCCCAAAGTCACCCTGGTGACCTGCTCGTCCATGCCCCACCTCTTCCCCGGCGAAGAGGGCCTGCTCGATGAGCTGGCGTCGCGCGGTTGCGACCCGCAGATCAAGGTGTGGAACGATCCCGACGTCGACTGGTCCGAGGCCGGCATGGTTGTCGTGCGCTCCGTGTCCGACTACGCATCCGACCGCCAGGCCTTCCTCGACTGGACCCGTCAGCTGACCCGCGTGCAAAACTCCAAGGACGTGCTCAACTGGAACACGGATAAGCACTACCTGAGGGATCTGGCAGCTCTCGGTATGCCGACGATTCCCACGAATTGGCTCGAGCCCGAGCAGAACCTCTCCAAGCACCAGATCCACACGCGCTTCCCGGCTTTCGGCGAGTTCGTCGTCAAGCCCGCGGTCTCCTCCGGCGTACGCGACATCGGCCGCTACACGACCGTGGACACGCGCCAGCGCCAGGCCGCCATGCGCCAGGTGCAGGGGCTGCTGGGTGATGGCCGCTCGGTCATGATCCAGCGCTACGTTGAGGAAATCGACCTGCACGGCGAGATCTCCCTCGTCTTTTTCAACGGCCTGGTCTCCCACGCGGTCGAGAAGCGCTCGGCGCTGCACCCTGCCTCCGTCACCAACCCGGAGATGCACGAGGCTGTGGTCACCGCCGAAGCCGCCGACTCCGTCGCGTGGCAGTGGGGCGAGGAGATCCGCCGCGTCCTGCACGGCTATGTGCGCTCCCGTCTGGGCCACGATGAGCAGTTCCTGTTCAACCGCGTGGACCTGGTCCCGGACGGCAAGGGTTCCTTCCTGGTCATGGAGGTCTCCCTCGTGGACGCCGACCTGTACCTGGGCGCCACCCCCCACGCGCTCGGTAATTTCGCCGACGCGATCTCCGCTCGCGCCCACTGGTGACGCACGCCACCGCCGTGAGGGTAGTGCTCGAGTTTTCAATCTCGGATGGGTAGTGCTAAGCTCTATCCGTTACCTTCATGGCGACGCGATGGTGGCTGTAGTTCAGTTGGTAGAGCACCTGGTTGTGGTCCAGGACGTCGCGGGTTCGAGTCCCGTCAGCCACCCCATTGCCCCGGCGCTTACGCGTCGGGGTTTTTGTTTCTGCAGTATGCTTGTAGCATCTTTAATTGACCGGACAAAGGAGTTGTCATGCCCCGCGTGATCGCTTACGGATGCGACGACGCCACCACCCAGTTCCACCCCCTGCAGATCGACATTCGCGAGCCCGGCGAGGGCGAAATCTACTTCGACGTCGCCTATGCGGGCATCTGCCACTCCGACATTCACTCTGCCCGCGGCGAATGGGGTCCCGTTGTCTACCCGCTCGTGCCCGGCCATGAGTTCGTCGGCACCGTCGCCAAGGTCGGCCCCGGCGTCACCAAGTTCAAGGTGGGGGACCGCGTGGGTGTAGGCTGCCTGGTCGGATCCTGCGGTTCGTGTGAGATGTGCGAATCCGGCTATGAGCAGTGGTGCACCTCGACGCCGGGCACCCTGTGGACCTACCGTGCCGACGCTGACGGTAACCCGACGACCGGCGGCTACTCGCGCGGCTTCACCGTGCGCGAGGACTTCGCCCTGCATATCCCGGAGGAGCTGGATTTTGCGGCCTGCGCGCCCCTTCTGTGCGCCGGCATCACCACTTACTCGCCGCTGAAGCACTATCAGGTGGGTCCCGGCTCGCGCGTGGCCGTCCTCGGCATGGGCGGCCTCGGGCACGTGGGCGTGCAGATCGCCAAGGCCATGGGCGCGGAGGTCTCCGTTATCTCTCACGGCCGCTCCAAGGAAGCCGACGCCTGCCGCTTCGGTGCCGACCACTTCTACGCGACCAGCGAAGAGGGGACCCTCGAATCCCTGCGCGGCTCCTTCGACCTCATCCTGTGCACCGTGTCCGCCGACGGCCTCGACTACGCCGGATACATGGCCGCCCTGCGCCCCTACGGCGTCTTTGTTGATGTGGGTCTGCCCACCGAGCCCGTTTCCCTGCCGCTGCGCGCCTTCGTCAACGGCGACAAGTCCTTCGCGGGCTCCCAGATCGGCGGCATCGCCGAGACCCAGGAGATGCTGGACTTCTGCGCCGAGCACGGCATCATTCCACAGGTCGAAATGATCACCGGTGAGGAGATTACCGAGGCCTACAACAACGTCGTTGCCTCGCGCGTGCGCTACCGCTACGTCGTCGACACCTCCACGTTCCCTGAGAGCGCGTGAGCGTGAGGGTGTAACGCGAAAGCCCCGGGCCGAGTGGCCCGGGGCTTTCCGATTCTCTGGCGATTGTCTGCCCGGACATTCTTGCATTCGCGGGCATCACCTACCTGTGTTCTGTTGTTGAAGTATGTTGTGCTACGGCTAGCCCGAGATCATGCTGCACCTACTTGCTCATGGTGGGGGAGTGTTGTAACCTTCCAGTAACAGATCCCCGGTCAGGCCTCTTGCATCAGCAATGCACAAATGACCGGGGCCATTTTTATCAGCGAGGATGCTGTTGATGCAGAAAGATTGGCTCAGCTTCGACGAGCAGCTGGAACTGCTCGCGGGGCGTGGTATGCGTATCGAGGATGAGCGCAGTGCTGTTCAGGTTTTGTCTTGTGTCAGCTACTACAGGCTCTCGGGGTATTTCCGTTACTGGCAGAAAGACCCGGAGTATGGTGACAACAACTTCATTCCGGGAACCAGCTTTAGTCGGATTTATCAGCTATATGTGGCGGAGCGAGCACTCGCCGCTGCCTGTCAAGATCTATTGGCCACGTGTGAAATCGTCCTACGAACGCGGTTCGCTTACTACTACGGAACCCATGTTGGTCCCGTTGGAACTTTTGCTCGGGGCGTTGGCTTCACTAGGCCGCCATCCGAAAAAATCGCTCACGTCGATGAGCGGATTTTATCTGACCTTAATCGCAGTACGGATGCCTTCATTGCGCACTACCGCGACGACATCAAGGAACGCGCAACGTATCTGCCTGCGGCCTATGACAGGATGCCGATATGGGTCGCAGTTGAGGTTCTGAGCTTTGGGTGCCTGTCGCGTATGATCACGGCCTCCGGAGACTCAGGAGTTCTCGATGACATGGCAGAGTCGCTGAATACCTCACGCGCTGTTCTTCCCTCGCAAGTTCGTTCTTTCGTGTACTTGCGCAATCGGTGTTCGCACTATGGCAGACTCTGGAACACTGCCGTGACAGACGAGCCGGCTATGCAGAAGAACACTAAGCGCAGAATACAACGCACGTATCGCCCCTTCGATCAACACTCGGCCTACCAGATTCTCGCCGCTCTCCATGATTTAGCGACTCGTGCTGGGCTCTGTGAAAACTGGCTTGGAACCGTCATTGAACCCTTGCTACAGGAAAATCCGTTGCTTGCGTATGGCATTGCGACGCCCAAGAAATACGGGGACATGCCGCGTGAGGTTCTCATCGACGCAAACTTGTGATCGTCGTGTTGGACCGGTGTCTGCGTTACCGCTACGTCATCGACACCTCCACGTTCCCCGAGACCGTGTGAGTGTGATGGAGTGACAGGAAAGCCCCGGGCCACTTGGCCCGGGGCTTTCCCAGTGCTGGAGCGGATGACGGGAATCGAACCCGCGTGATCTGCTTGGAAGGCAGAGGCTCTACCATTGAGCTACATCCGCGTACCCCCGAAGGGGACACGAAGATCCTAGCGGGTATTGTCCACGTGCGCGACATTTATACTCTCCTCCCGTATGATGGGGCAGCGGGCAGTAGTCCACGGGGTGTAGCGCAGCTTGGTAGCGCATCTGCTTTGGGAGCAGAGGGTCGCAGGTTCAAATCCTGTCACCCCGACCAACCGCGGCCATAGCGCCGCGGTTTTTTTCATACGAACCGGGGGAGTCCATGCCGTCCTATCGCACCATCATGACGGTCACCACCCTCGCGCCCGGTCGGGCCCCCGAAGAAGTCGAGGCCGCCGCGCGATCCGTCACTCGGCTCGAATCCTGGGATATCGCCATTGCCTCCGGTCAGCCGCGCGTCACCGCGCGCTTCACCGCAACAGACGACGCTGAAGCCCGTGCCATCCACCGTGAAATCACCAGCGCCGTACGCCTCGTCGCTGACGTGCCCCGCGCCCGCCTGGCGGCCGTCGTGCGAGGACGCTCCCACTACCTCGCCCCCTGAGTGCGCCATTGAGCGTGGGCGGCCCCGGCCTCGTCAATGGGGGAGCGAAGCGCGCTGGTGTGTGGCATTGCGCACTCGTAGCGACGAAAGAGGGGTGGATATGCCCACTTAACGCCTGCGAATGAGGACATCAGCGGGGTCGTGGCGTACACTAAGCGAGTTGTTATGCGCCCGAAATGGGCGTTCCCGAATTCGTAGACTACGGAGCGTACGCACGTGAAGAGCACCGTTGAAACCCTCGAGCCCACCAAGGTTCGTCTGACCGTTGAGGTTCCCTTCGAGGAACTGAAGTCCGAAATGGACAAGGCGTACAAGGAGATCGCCGGACAGGTCAACATCCCCGGCTTCCGTAAGGGCCACGTGCCTCCGCGCATCATCGACCAGCGCTTCGGCCGCGCCGCCGTCATCGAGCAGGTCGTCAACCAGGTCCTGCCCGGCCACTACTCCGACGCCGTCAACGAGAACGACCTGCGCCCCATGGCTCAGCCCACCGTTGACGTCACCGAGATCCCCAACGTGACCGGCGCCCAGGGCGGCCAGCTCGTCTTCACCGCCGAGGTTGACGTCGTCCCCGCCTTCGAGCTGCCCGAGATCGACGAGAAGCTCGTCGTCGAGGTTGAGCCCACCGAGGTCACCGAAGAGGACGTCGAGAAGGAACTCGAGGACCTGCGCGGCCGCTTCGCGACCCTCAAGACCATCAACCGCAAGGCCAAGACCGGCGATTTCGCGACCATCGACCTGGTCGCCACCATCGACGGCGAGCAGGTTGACTCCGCCTCCGACGTCTCCTACGAGATCGGCTCCGGCTCCATGCTCGACGGCCAGGACACCGCCCTGCGCGGCACCAAGGCCGGCGAAGAGGTCACCTTCACCTCCAAGCTGAAGGGCGGCGACCACGAGGGTGAAGAGGCCGAGGTGACCATCACCATCAAGGCCATGAAGACCCGCGAGCTGCCCAAGGCTGACGACGACTTCGCTCAGATGGTCTCCGAGTTCGACACCATCGATGAGCTCAAGGAAGACCTGAAGAAGCAGGCCGCCCAGTCCAAGGAGTCCCAGCAGGCCCTCGCCGCGCGCGACGCCCTCATTGACCTCCTCCTGGACAAGGTTGAGATCGTCCTGCCCGAGTCCGCGGTCGACCACCAGGTCGAGCACCGCGTCGGCGAGGACGCCAAGCCCAAGGCCAAGAAGGAAGCCCGCGAGGCCGTTGAGAAGGAAATGCGCACCGAGCTGCTCTCCGAGGCCCTGGCCAAGAAGTTCGACGTGCAGGTCTCCCAGCAGGAGCTGATCGACTACGCGATCCAGATGTCGCAGAACTTCGGCATCGACATCAACCAGCTGTTCTCCTCCTCCCAGCAGATGGCCAACGTCGTGGCCGACCTGGGTCGCTCCAAGGCCCTCATCGAGGCCCTGAAGGTCGTCACCGTCAAGGACACCAACGGCGCCGACGTCGACCTGAGCAAGTTCTTCGGCACCGATCCCGCCACCGAAGAGGGCGCGGAGATCATCACCGAGGTTGCCGACGAGCAGGAGTGAACCGCGGCGGGTATACCCGCTGACGAGTGACTAACTCTCAGCTGAGGGGGTGGGGCGCGAGCCTCGCCCCCTCAGTGCATGTGTTGAGCGCGTGCTCAACGCATGTGCCGACAGCGAAACGACGGCCCGGCGCGCGCACGAGCGGGCGCGCAGCGGGTACGGTTGACATCAATGGGGCCGACTGGGCCCGCGAACAGACGAGGAGGTACGCGTGAGCGTGCACAATACCGGGGCTGCCGGCGAAGGCTCGCAGCTGGGACTGGGCGACTCGGTCTACCAGCGCCTGCTCAAGGAGCGCATCATTTGGCTGGGTGGCGAGGTTCGCGATGAGAATGCGAACGCGATCTGCGCGCAGCTGCTGCTGCTCGCGGCCGAGGACCCGGACCGCGACATCTACCTGTACATCAACTCGCCTGGCGGCTCGGTGACGGCCGGCATGGCCATCTACGACACGATGCAGTACATCAAGCCGGACGTCGTGACGGTCGGCATGGGCCTGGCCGCGTCGATGGCCCAGTTCCTGCTTACCGCGGGTGCCCCGGGCAAGCGCTACATCACGCCCCACGCTCGCGTTCTGCTGCACCAGCCCCTGGGCGGCGCCGGCGGCTCCGCGACGGAGATCCGCATCAACGCGGATCTGATCCTGGGTATGAAGAAGGAACTCGCTGCCATCACCGCGTCTCGCACGGGTAAGACCGTCGAGCAGGTGGAGGCCGACGGCGATCGTGACCACTGGTTCACGGCGCAGGAAGCCCTCGAGTACGGCTTCGTTGACCGCGTGATCGACAGCCCGCAGGAGATCGGAACGCGAGGAGAGAACTGATGAGCACCCAGCCCTACTTTGAGGCGGTCGCCCGCCAGATGCCGCAGGCCCGCTACGTGCTGCCCGACTTCGAGGAGCGCACGGCTTACGGTTTCCGCCGCCAGAACCCCTACACGAAGCTGTTCGAGGACCGCATCGTGTTCCTGGGCGTGCAGGTGGACGACGCCAGCGCGGACGACGTCATGGCGCAGCTGCTGGTCCTGGAGTCCCAGGATCCTGATTCGCTGATCACCATGTACATCAACTCGCCCGGCGGCTCCTTCACGGCGCTGACCGCCATCTACGACACGATGCAGTACATCAAGCCGCAGATCCAGACGGTGTGCCTGGGCCAGGCCGCCTCCGCTGCGGCCGTGCTGCTGGCTGCTGGTTCGCCCGGCAAGCGCCTGGCGCTGCCCAACGCCCGCGTTCTCATCCACCAGCCCGCGATGGAGGGCATGCAGGGGCAGGCCTCGGACATTCAGATCGTCGCCGACGAGATCGACCGCATGCGCGTGTGGCTCGAGGACACGCTTTCGAAGCACTCGGGCAAGCCGGTGGAGCAGGTGCGCCGCGATATTGAGCGCGACAAGATCCTCACCGCGCCGCAGGCCGCCGAGTACGGCCTGATCGACCAGGTGCTGGAGTCCCGCAAGGCTCTGTGACGCCTTTTCGTCACTGACGAGGCCGTGGCCTTCCCGCGCTGATGTGTGTGGGGTGCCACGGCCTCGTTGCTATCTGCCTGGTCAGGCCTCTGCCGCGCTGACAATTGTCGGCTACGGGTGAACTTTTCATAACAATAGGCGTGGCTACGCGGGAATATACCTCGCGTGCACTACGTTATTTGCTAGTAAGTGCGAAAGCACATCCGACCGAACGGCAAAACGTTCAACACCTTGGAGGTCTCGTGGCTCGTCTGACTGATGGCGCGGAACTGCTCAAGTGCTCTTTCTGTGGGAAGAGCCAGAAGCAGGTGCGTAAGCTCATCGGTGGCTCCGGCGCATATATCTGCGACGAGTGCATTGAGCTGTGCAACGAGATCATCGAGGAGGAACTCGGTTCGCAGCAGCCCTCCTCGTCGACGACGCCGCTGCCAAAGCCGCGTGAAATCAACGAATTCTTGAACACCTGGGTGATCGGCCAGGACCGTGCCAAGCGCGCCCTGTCGGTGGCCGTGTACAACCACTACAAGCGCGTGCGCTCGCGCGAGGCCGGCAACGCTGAGGACATGCTGGGCACCAAGTCCAACATCCTCCTGCTGGGCCCCACGGGCACGGGTAAGACCCACCTGGCGCGCTGCCTCGCCCGTCTCCTCGACGTGCCCTTCGCGATCGTGGACGCGACCGCGCTGACCGAGGCCGGCTACGTGGGCGAGGATGTCGAGAACATCCTCCTGCGCCTCATCCAGGAGGCCGACGGCGACATTAAGAAGGCCGAGAAGGGCATCATCTACGTCGACGAGATCGACAAGATTGGCCGCAAGGCCGAAAACGCCTCCATTACCCGCGACGTGTCGGGCGAGGGCGTGCAGCAGGCCCTCCTGAAGATCATTGAGGGCACGGTCGCGTCCGTGCCTCCCACGGGTGGGCGCAAGCACCCCCACCAGCAGTTCTTGGAGATCGACACCTCCGGCATCCTTTTCATTGCCGCCGGCGCCTTCGCGGGCATCGAGGACATCGTGAAGGCGCGCCTGGGTCGCCGTTCGACGGGCTTCGGTTCGGAGTTGAAGAGCACCTCCGAGATGGGCGACCTCTACGAGGCCGTGTCCGCCGAAGACCTGCACAAGTTCGGCATGATCCCCGAGTTCATCGGCCGTCTGCCCATCCTGACCTCCACGAAGGAGCTGACGGAGGAGGACCTCGTCCGCGTCCTCACCGAGCCGTCGAACTCGCTCGTGCGCCAGTACCAGCACCTCTTCGAGCTGGACGGTATGGACCTGGAGTTCACGCACGAGGCCCTGCTGGCGATCGCGGCGCGCGCCAACGAGCGCAAGACGGGTGCCCGTGGCCTGTCCTCGATCATGGAACAGACCCTGTCGGACCTCATGTTCGACCTGCCCAGCCGCGACGACGTCGCCCGCGTGGTCGTCACCCGCGACCTGGTCGAGGGCGTGGGCGAGGCCGAGCTGTATCCCGAACGCTCCTCGGAAGGTAAGCGCAGCGCCTGAGCCCGCCCGCTACACTGAGGTCAGTTGAGACCTTCCGGGAGGAACAATGGCACAGCGTGACGAGGCCTCGGTGGCCGCTTCTGCGGACCTTGGCGTGAGCGGTATCCCCGCCGAGCTGGCGGAGGCTCGCGCAACGATCGACAACATCGACGCTGCCCTTGTGCACATCCTCGCCGAGCGCTTCCGCTGCACCCAGCGTGTCGGGCACATCAAGGCCCGCCTGGACCTGCCTCCCGCCGATCCGGATCGCGAGGCTCGCCAGGTCGAGCGCCTGCGTACCCTGGCGGCGTCCTCCGGCCTCGACCCCGATTTCGCCGAGAAGTTCCTGGGCTTTATGGTCCGCGAGGTCATTCGCCACCACGAGGACATTAAGGCTGAGTACGACGAGGGTTCGTGCCTCTAAACTGCACGCTGGGGGAGGGTCAAGCCCCGGCCTCGTCAGTTGCGTACCCGAGCGATGCGGCGTTGATCCCGCTGAGCGAGCTGTGAGTCAGCTAGACTGAATAAGCTGAACACAGGGAGTTTTGGGAGGGGGATCGATGGTCAATCTCGGTGATATTGCCAAGGCGACGGGTTACTCGAAGGCGACGGTGTCTCGCATCCTCTCCGGAGACCCCAGTTTTACCGCGAAGGAATCGACCCGCCACCGTGTCATCCAAGTAGCCAACGAGCTCGGCTACGCGCTGCGCACATCGCGCGCCGGCGTCCCTCAGATCATCGCGGTGCTCGAGAACTTCGACCCCTCGAATGGGCCCCAGGATTCCTATTTTTCCGACGTGCGTGAGGCACTGCGAGAGCGTGCGGTGGAGAACATGATGAGCCTGGCGTTCTTCCCGACCGTGGATGCGCTCATCGATGCTGCGGACGAGTTCTCTGGTTTTGTGTCTATCGGTCCCGCGCCGATCGCGCAAGATGACCTCGACCGTTTGTATGAGGCGCTCGCGCACGGCGTGTTTATCGACATCAACCCCGCGCCCGCGCTCTTTCATTCTGTGCGCCCCGACCTGCAGCAAACGGTCATCGACGCGATCTACACGCTGCGTGAGCAGGGTCGTCAGCGTATCGCCTTTATCGGCGGCTCCGGGCACATGATGGGCTCTCATGTCTTCGCGCAAGACCCGCGTACCGTCGCCTTCAACGAGTGGGCGCACCTCCTCGACATGCCCACTGATGGCTACGTCTGCGCCTCTGGCCCCTTCACTGTGGAGAATGGACGTAGTCAGGCCGAAGCACTACTTGATTCGTGCGTGGATGATCTGCCCGACGCTGTCCTTGTCGCGGCTGATCCGCTGGCGGTTGGCGTCATTCAGGTGCTTGCTGCCCATGGGCTCCGTGTACCCGATCAGATTGCCGTCGTCTCCATCGACAATCTTCAGGTCTGCGAGTACACGGCTCCCACGCTCAGCTCCTATGCGATCGAGCGCTCCGAGTTGGCCGAGACCGCACTCATGCTCCTCTCGGACGCGATCGTGGGCCGTTTCATGCATAAGCATCACGTTCTACTGTCCACCCGCCTTGTTGTGCGACAGAGCTTTATTCCCGCGCACGGCGCCACCGCACAGTGATCGGGCGTGAACGCATAACGGCGGCGGGGGAGTTGCCTCACACCCGCCGCCGCTGAATGTCTCTCACATGAGAGACAACGTCACGTCCAGGACCTGCTTCTGGGTCGCATCAATCTGGTACTCGTCATGCACCGGCGAACCCCACGAATCGTCACCGCCGACACCCATCTGTGCAGTTAGCAGACGTAGGTAGGTCGCGGGCCGCTGGGAGGGATCCGGTAGCTCCCACCAGTGTCGAGCATTTTCGATGTGCGCGGAGGAGTAGGACAGGAGCGAGACCCCGAGATCGCCGTGTGCCTGAACACGCAGGCCGTGTCCGTCGTCGTCCGTTACCTCGCACCAGCGAATGCCGGGGTGGAAGCCGCACTCCTGCGGTACCGCGTAGGGGGCCAGCCCTTCGGCTGCGCTCTGGGACCACACGCCCAGGGTTGCTCCGGCCAGGCGGTCCGCGTAGGCCTCGACGGGGCCGAGGCCATAGAAACTCAGGCGGTCAATCGACGAGGGGAGTGCCCACTCGATCCCGAAGCATGGCATCGTTGGGAGATCATGCGCACCCGGGTAGGTTGCCGTTAGACGAATCGTGCCGTCGGCGCGCAGCTCGTAGCGCACAGGCACGGTGACATCTGCAATGCCCGCAAGACGGTAGTCGTAGGTAACGACGACACCCTCGCCGGTCTCTTCGACGGTGGTGTTCACGCATCGTGCGTAGGCTCCAGCCGTCGTCCAGCACGCGCGGTCGAAACCGTGCCCACAGCCTCGATCATTGTCCGTTAGCGGTCGGAATGTTGTCAGCTTGGGCGGGTAGAGGACCATGGCCTTGTTAGCGCGACGCCACTGGACGATGCCACCTGCGGTACGCGACAGCAAAGCCTCGTTCTCGCCCTCACGCATACCAATGTTCCAACGGCCCACGGTGAATGTGGCGTGGCCACTGGGTGTCGTGTCGGCCTGCTCGGGGCAGGAGAACACTGTCTGGCCCACGGAGACTATGTGCCCAGCCTCGCACCACGCGGTGTCGGAGGAGATGACAAGTGCTGCCTCCAACACGATCTCTTGTTTTGTGTTGGCTAGCAGTTCAGACGGCCATCCCGCACTGACGGTGCTGCGCCCACGGGAGATGCCTGTTGCCGCGATCTCCTTCTCCCAGACAACCGCGCCGTCAGCAAGGATTCGGGCACGCACACACAGGTCAGCAAGCGGCACCGGGAGGACAACGGCATTGATAAGGATTCCATCGATGCTCGGCGTGAGAGTGACCGGGGAGTAGAGCTGTTTGACCGCCATGGCCGAGGGCTTGGGTGTGCGGTCGGCGAAGAGGATGCCATCACAGGAGAACTCCCAGTCACAGGGGCGATCCTCGAAATCGCCACCGTATGCCAGGAACTCACCATCCGAGCCAGCGGTCGGCTCATGGTAGAGGGCCTGGTCGATCAGGTCCCAGATGAAGCCGCCACCGTACGCGGGGTATCGCTCCAGGTCCGTGTAGTGGCTGAGGCCGCCAACAGAATTCCCCATTGCATGCATGTACTCGCACGACAGATAGGGCTTCGCGGGGTTATCGCGCAGGTACTCCTCGATCGCGTCAGGCAGCGCGTACATGCGTGACTCAATATCCGAGGCATCGTCGAACTCTCGATCCCACGTGACACCCTCGTAATGGACAGGGCGAGAATCGTCCAACTCGTGACAGCGTCGGTACATGGAGCGGAACACCTCGCCGCCAAAAGACTCGTTACCCAGCGACCATATCAACACGGAGGCGTGATTGAGATCCTGGTGCACCATTGACTCGACGCGATCCACGCAGGTGCCCTCCCACTCCATCTTCGATCCCGGGATCGCCGTGGCTGGGGTGGGGATGTCACCCGGCGTGCACCACGATCCGTGTGTCTCCAGGTTCGCCTCGTCAATGACGTACAGACCGTACTCATCGCACAGGTCTAGGAAACGGGTGTCATTGGGGTAATGGCTTGTGCGGATCGCATTGATGTTGAGCTGCTTGCACTGGCGCACGTCCGTCACCATGTCCTCCATGGACATTGTGCGACCTGTACAGGGGCTGAACTCGTGACGGTTGACGCCGCGGAAGATAAGGCGCTGGCCGTTGAGCATGAAGACAGAGTTGATGATTTCGAAGCGGCGGAAGCCCACTCGCTGAGTCACGGTCTCGCAATCGTTCCCATCGGCGTCGTGAATCGTGAGGCTCAGCGTATACAGGGCCGGATCCTCTGCCGTCCACGGGTGTGCGCCGTCTACTTCACCCCGAAGCGTGATGCTGGGAGCGTTCGCGGGCACGCGTTCACTCCACACAACAGTGCCGCTCGAATCGGTGAGCTGGGCGCTTGCGGTACTGTCGGCCTTGGTTCCCTCCAGATCGACCGTGACATTGAGTATTCCCATGCCAGAGTCGGCGTCGTAGTCAGCGTTGGTTGCGAGGTGGGCGACGTGGCAGGCAGGCAGAGCTACCAGTGATACGGAACGGAAAATGCCATGGAAACGCCAGGAGTCCTGTCCTTCCAGCCACGAGGCGCTGGAATGCTCGTAGCAGGCGACGACAATCTCGTGGTCCTGGGAGTGCGTCAGTGCTGACGTGATATCAAACTCGCTCGCCGTGTACCCGTCCTCGCAGTAGCCGACGAAGATGCCGTCCACCCAGATGTAGAGAGCCGTCGCAAAACCCTCGAAGCGTAGGCGTGCGTGTCCTTGCTTTCTCAAAGACTCCTGGAGGGAATCATGCAGGGTGAAGGTGCGCCGGTAGAGTGCAACTCGGCACTCCTCTGGTGGTTTGGGAGCCTGAGGGTTCTCGTGGCCGTCCCACGGCATCTGAATGTTGACGTACGCCGGAGGCCATAGCCCCTCAGCTTCGAGGGTTGAGGGAACGGGAAGGGTGTGGACTGCTTCCTGGTCGAATGTGGTGGTGGGGGAATCGAGAGTCACGCGCGAGCTTGACGTAACGGCTACCTCCCAGGTTCCGTCAAGACTCTGTGTCGGGGCGTTCGTGCGGTGTGTGCTGCGTGCGGGAAGTCGATTGACAGCAAAGGTCTGCGGATCGCTGAGCCATGCCGATGTGGGGGTGGAGGCGGTGGGTGTGTGGAACATGGTGACCTTCCGAATGTGCGACGTTGCGGTGGAGCGATCGTGCTCTGAGGTCAGAGTATCCTGTTGATCGAATCAATGCAATACAGTTACGCAGATATGCTTATGTGATCTAGATAGCATTGGCATTCTCAGGTAAATGCGTTAACTTAGTTGTGTCCGAGCAAGAGTTGCTTCGAAGGAGAGGGACCATGGCACACGAAGAAAACGTACACAAGAGCTGGGTGTCGCGAATCTGCTACGCGATCGGCAATCTGGGGCAGGCTGCGTATTACAACGCGCTCTCAACATTCTTTGTCACCTACTATGCGGCGCAGACCCTGTTCCGCGACTATGAGGACTCCGAGGCCAAGGCGATGATTGCGATCATCACTGCCCTCGTCTTCATTATTCGGATCGTCGAGATCTTCATTGATCCACTCTTGGGGAACCTTGTGGACAATACAACCTCGCGCTTCGGGCGATTCAAGCCCTGGCAAGTCATTGGCGGCGTTGGATCATCCATCCTTCTTTTTGCGATCTTCACCGGACTCTTCGGCCTCGTCAACGTCAACAAAGGAGTGTTCATTGTTGTTTTTGTGATCGTCTTCGTGGTCCTTGACGTCCTGTACTCCCTGCGTGACATCTCCTACTGGGGCATGATTCCTGCGTTGTCCTCCTCCTCGCAGGAGCGCAGTGTGTACACCGCTCTCGGAACATTCACGGGCTCCATCGGCTACAACGGCGTCACCGCGATCGTCGTTCCCGTGGTTGGATTCTTCGGTGCTCTTGCGGGAGCTGGTTCTGAGAGTCAGGAAGGATGGACGGGCTTCGGTGCAGTTATCGCTATCCTCGGCATCGTCACCTGTCTCGCGGTCGCCTTTGGTACTCGTGAGGAGGAGAGCGTCCTGCGCGATCCCTCCGATAAGTCCAACCCACTGCAGGCGTTCCAGGCGATCGCGCGCAATGATCAGCTGCTGTGGACTTCCCTCTCGTACGTCCTCTACTCGATTGCGAATGTTGCGACGACGGGCTTCATGATCTACCTGTTTAAGTTCGTGCTCCAGAAGCCCGATATCTACTCGGTGGTTGGCATCATCGCCTTCGTTATCGGCCTGGCGGTGACGCCCCTGTACCCGGCGATCAACCGCCGCCTGCCCCGTCGCTACCTCTACCTTGGTGGCATGGTGCTCATGGCGAGTGCATACGTCCTGTTCATTCTCTTCTCGTCGAACCTCATTGTCGTCTTTGTCGCCCTGGTCCTGTTCTACCTTCCTGCCACGTGTATTCAGATGACGGCGATTCTGACGATCACCGACTCTGTTGAGTACGGGCAGTGGAAGACCGGCAAGCGTAACGAGGCCGTCACCCTCTCGGTGCGTCCCATGCTCGATAAGATCGCTGGTGCCCTGTCGAACTCCATCGTCGGCTTCGTCGCCATCGCGGCCGCCATGACCAACGATGTTGACCCCTCCCTGCTGACGGCCGGCAACATTGAGACCTTCAAGACGGCTGCTTTCTACGCTCCTCTTGCGGTCATCGTCCTGGCGTTCATCGTCTTTGCGCGGAAGGTTACCCTGACCGAGGTCAAGCACGGAGAGATTGTGTCCCTCCTGGAGCAAAACCTTGCTCGCTCCGAGGCTGGCGAAGACTAACCGAATAAGCGCCCGATGAGGAGGAGTATCGGGTCAGAGGCGGGGGATGTGCGAGCGTCCCCCGCCTCTTTTTGCGCTCTCAGGGTTGTCTGATGAAATTCTGCGCAGGCTCCCGGATAGTTTTCAGGTAGCTTTCAGTCTTGTGGGATGTAATCTAGTCAGGTAGTGAGAACCATTGCCGATAAGCATTCCTCAAGGAGTTTTCGATGAAGAATCGCGCACAGACGCGCGCCCTTGCCGTCATTGCCATCACCCTGGCGGCGGCCCTCAGCGCCTGCGGGTCAACCGGATCGTCTGCCTCGTCCCCGTCCAGCTCGAAGAGTCCGAGCGCGGCGGCCACCAACGCGGCCAGCAACGACCCCAACCTGGTGTTCGCTCAGTGCATGCGCGAGAAGGGCTTCGACGTGCCCGACACGGGCCTGACGCCCGAGAACCTGAAGGACACTTCCGACGCGTTTAACAACGCGCTCAACGAGTGCATGGTGAAGGTTTCCGGCATGACCGGCGAGGACAACGTCGCGAACGACCCCGCCGCGCGTGAGGCCATGGTCAAGGCCGCCCAGTGCCTGCGCGAGGCCGGCTACGACGTCAAGGACCCGCAGGCCGGCGAAGGCATCAGCGTCAAGGACATCCCCGAGGACGTGCTCAACAAGTGCTTCCAGCAGTCAGGGGCCTCCAAGTGACGCGTCCGCGAACCCCATGCCCCGCGGCCACGCTCGCAATCCTCGCGATCGGCGCGCTGACCCTGTCCGCATGCTCGGGCACCAACGCGGACGCCGAAGCTCCCCAGTCCTTTGACGGGGCGACGGCGACCGTCACACGCGGCGACCTGGTAGGGGAGACCACCGTCCAGGGAACGCTCCACTACGCCGACTCCTACACCCTCAAGAGCGCCTTCGAGGGCGTTGTTACCGCCCTGCCCACGCCCGGCACGACCCTCACCCAGGGATCGCACGTGTACACCGTCGCCGGCAACAACACGTACCTGCTCCACGGCTCCACCCCGGCCTGGCGCACGTTCGAGGAGGGCATGAGCGACGGCGAGGACGTCACCCAGCTGGAGACGGCGCTCTCCGAGCTCGGCTACTTCGAGGCCACGCCCAACGCCCACTTCGACTGGAGCACGATTGCGGCCATCAAGAAGTGGCAGAAGGCCCTGACGCTCACCCAGAGCGGCTCCCTGCCCCTGGGCACGGTCCTCTTCGCACCAGAGGACCTGCGCATTGGTGCGCTCAAGGCTCGCGTCGGTGATAACGCAACGATGGAGACGGAGCTCTTCACAGCCTCGTCCTCGCGGCAGGTCATCTCCGCGAACCTGAAGCTCTCTGACCAGGCCCTCGGCGTCGTCGGGAACTCCGTGACCGTGCGCCTGCCCGGCTCTGCCGCGACGACGACCGGAACGATCACCTCCGTCGAGCCGCCGCGCGAGAAGGATGGCGAGGAGGGTTCCAAGGAGACCACCAAGGAACGGATCATTCCGATCACCGTCACCCCCGATGACACCTCCGCCCTCGATGGGCTGCAGGAGGCCTCGGTCTCTCTCGGCCTGACGTCGCAGACGCGCACGGGTGTGCTGTCTGTGCCCCTCGGCGCGCTCGTGGCCCTCAGCTCCGACCAATTCGGCGTCGAGGTCGTGGATGAGAAGGGCGAGATTCGTCGGGTTCCCGTCACCGTCGGCCTGTTCGCGGGAGACCGCGTCGAAGTGAGCGGCGACGAGATCGCCGAAGGCCAGCGCGTGGTGGTGCCCAACCGATGAGCCACATCCTGGAACTGACCGACGTGCACCGGTCCTTCGGCAGCCCGCCCGTGCACGCCTGCAACGGAGTGTCCCTGGCCGTCGACGAGGGCGAGTTCGTCGCCATCGTCGGGCCGTCCGGCTCCGGCAAATCCACCCTGCTCAACCTCATCGGAACGCTCGACCGGCCCACCTCTGGCAGCGTGTTCATCAACGGCACCGACGTGTCCTCCCTGAGAGACGCCGAGCTGTCGGGTGTGCGCTCCTCGCTGATCGGCTTCGTCTTTCAGCAGTTCCACCTGACGGCCGGCGTCTCCGCCCTCGACAACGTAGCGGACGGCCTGCTCTACCGGGGCGTGCCCCGCGCCAAGCGCCGCGAGGCCGCGCGTGAGGCCCTGACCCGCGTGGGCCTCGGGCACCGCATGGACCACAAACCCCACCAGATGTCGGGCGGTGAACGCCAGCGCGTCGCCATCGCCCGGGCCATTATCGGGCACCCGGCCCTGCTGCTCGCCGACGAGCCCACCGGCAACCTCGATTCGCGTTCGGGCGCGTCCATCGTCGCCCTGCTGCGCGAGCTCAACGAGGCCGGCACCACCATCATCGTGATCACCCACGACAACGACCTCGCGGCCTCGCTGCCCAGGCAGATCGCCATCCGCGATGGCGAGATCGTCTCCGACTCCGCGCACCCGGGAGGTGACCATGGCGAGTAAGAAGAACGCCGATACCGGCCGCTCCGCGCTGCGCCTCTCGGACGTCGCGCGCCTGGGCCTGACCGGCCTGCGGGCCCGCCCCATGCGCGCTATCCTCTCGGCGCTGGGCATCGCGATCGGCATCGCGGCCATGGTCGGCGTTGTCGGCGTCTCCGCCTCCTCGCAGGCCCGCCTGCAAGAACAGCTGCGGGCGCTGGGCACCAACATGCTGACCGCGCGCAGCGGTGCCGACCTGTCGGGCGTGGACCTCATCCTGCCCGAGGACTCCGTGGGTCGCACCCTTATGATCCCGGGCGTCACCGACGCGGCCTCGACCTCGACGCTGAGCGGTGTCTCCGTGTACCGTTCGCGCCTGTCCGACCCGAACGCGACCGGCGGCATCATCACGATGGCGGCCGACACGAACCTCCTGAAGGTTGTCTCCGGGACTATGAAGAAGGGGGCGTGGCTCAACGATGCCACCGCGAAGTACCCGGGCGTTGTCCTGGGCTCGAAGGCCGCGCAGCTGCTCGGCGTCGTCGAGCCGGGCACCCAGGTGTGGCTGGGCGGCATGTCCTTCACCGTCCTGGGCATCATGGATCCGGCTCCACTGGCCGAGGAACTCGACAACGCCGCGCTCATCGGGGTGTCCGCCGCGGGTACGTACTTCGACGCGGGCAAGACTCCCACGACGATCTACGAGCGCTCCTCCGAGGACCAGGTGGAGAACGTGCGCGAGCTCCTCGGACCCACCCTCGCCCCGCAGGGGGCCACCGGCCTGAAGGTCTCGCGCCCCTCCGACGCGCTGGCCGCACAGAATGCGGCCGACCAGACGCTCACGACCCTGCTTGCTGGCGTCGGCTCGATCGCCCTGCTGGTGGGCGGCATCGGCGTGGCCAATACGATGATCATCTCCGTCCTGGAACGCCGTAAGGAGATCGGCCTGCGCCGGTCTCTGGGCGCGAAGAGGGGACACATCACCGTGCAGTTCCTGGCCGAAGCTCTGCTGCTGTCCTTCCTCGGCGGCCTGGCCGGATGCCTCATCGGTGCCGGCGTCACCTGGGGCATGTGTTACGCGTACGGCTGGCCGCCCACCCTGCACTGGTGGGTGATCGCCGCAGGCCTCGGCGCGACTCTCCTCATCGGCGCCGTCGCCGGGCTCTACCCCGCGATCCGAGCGGCCCGTACGCCGCCCACAGCGGCGCTCGCCTCGCAGTAGGTTTCCCGCCCACAAAAGCCGTGGCCGGCTCGCCAACCCCGATACCGAGCGGGAGAGCGCGAGCCGGCCACGGCCTCGTTCATGGGCGTCTCGGTCGTGGGCGCGTCAGTTCTGCACGGGACCGCCGTAGATCTCGTCGATGACGGGCGCGAGGCGGCGCGTGGCCTCCAGGCGCTTGACCTTCAGCGAGGGGGTGAGCAGGCCGTTCGCCTCCGTGAAGTCGGTCGTGAGGACCTTGATCTTGCGGATCGACTCGGCGCGCGAGACGTGCTCGTTCGCCGAGGCCACCGCCTTCTCCAGAGAGGCCAGGACCTCGACGTTCGTGGCCGCCTCGGCCACGCTCATCGGGGGTAGCGAGTGGGCGGCGAGCCAATCGGGCAGCATCTCCGCGTCCAGCGTGATGAGTGCGGCGATGAACGGCCGCTGGTCGCCCACGACCAGGACTTGGGAGATGAGCGGGTGGGAGCGCATCGGATTTTCGAGGGCGGCCGGGGCGACGTTCTTGCCGCCCGCCGTCACGATAATCTCCTTCGCGCGGCCCGTGATGGATACGTAGCCGTCGCGGTCCAGGGACCCCAGGTCGCCCGTGCGGAACCAGCCGTCTTCGGTGAAGCAGGCGGCGGTGGCCTCGGGGTCGTTGTGGTAGCGCTGGAAGACGCTCGAGCCCTTGAGGAGGATTTCGCCCTCGTCGCTGATCTTGAAGGACATGGGCGGCAGGGCCGGGCCCACGGTGCCGATCTTGGACAGGCGGGGCGTGTTGACGGAGACCGGGCCGACCGTCTCGGTCAGGCCGTAGCCCTCCAGGACGGGGATGCCGACGCCGCGGTAGAAGTGCGCGAGCCAGGGGGCCAGGGGTGCACCGCCCGACACGATGTAGTCCGCGTTGCCGCCCACCAGGCGGATGATCTGCTGGTAGACGAGCTTGTCCGCCAGTGCGTGCTGGGCCTTGAGCGACGCCGACGGGCCTTCCTCGGTGTCGAGGGCCTGGGAGTAGGCGATCGCGACCTTGGCCGCCCAGCGGAAGATCTTGCGCTTGGGGCCGGAGGCCTTCGTGTCCGCCGAGTTGTAGATCTTCTCCAGCACGCGCGGGACCACCAGGAGGTAGCTCGGACGGAACGACGCCAGGTCGCCCAGCAGGTTCTTGATGTTGGAGGCGTGGCCGAGTACGCCGTTGCCGCTGATCTGGAAGACCTGCAGGAAGCGCGCGAACACGTGGGCGAGGGGCAGGAAGAGCAGCAGGCGCGAGTCCTTGCCCGCCGCGATCTCCGGCATCCACGAGTGGGCGTTCAGGCACAGGTTCGTGAAGTTCTCGTGGCTCAGGACCGTGCCCTTGGGAGTGCCCGTCGTGCCCGACGTGTAGACGATGGTGGCGATGTCGTCCTTCGTGAGGGCGTCGGAGCGGGCGAGGACGCGCTCGCGCGGGGTGGCCGAGCCCTCCGCGATGAGGGTTTCGATGGCCTCCGAATCCAGGGAGAGGACGTGCGTGTTGTCGCGGTTTTCTCGTTCGGCGGCTGCGCGCACGATCTCCGCCATGGACACGGTCTCGGTGATGATGAGGTGGACGTCCGCGTCGACGAGGACGTGGGCGACCTGGTCGATGGAGCTGGTCTCGTAGATGGGCACGGGGACGAGGCCGGCCGCCCAGCACGCGAAGTCGAGGAGCGTCCACTCGTAGCGGGTGCGGCTCATGATTGCGACGCGGTCGCCGGGCTCGAGGCCGCGCGCGATGAGGCCGGCGGCGAGCGCGTGGACCTCGTCGTAGAACTCGCGCGCCGTGATGGAGCGCCAGGTGTCGCCGATGCCGACCTTGCGCAGAATGAGGGGGCGGGTGGCGCCGCGCTGCACGCGTTCTTTGAGCAGGTGGGGGATCGTCGTGTGCTCGTCGATGCGCACCAGGACGGGCGCGTGCCACTCGAGGGCTTCGGTCGCGGGGGTTGCTTCCTGAGAGTCGGTAGGCGCGTCGGTTGTGACGTCGGTGGGCGTCTGCGCCTGCGTCGTCTCGTCGTCGTTGGACGAGGCCGGGGTTTCCTTCGTGGTCATGCGTGCTCCCTGGTCGCTGGGCGGTGTGCGCTGCGGTCCGCGGGCCGGCGGCGCTGCGGTTGCTTCCCCTATCCTACGCTCCCGTAGGGTGGGGGAGTAAAACCCTCAAACTGAGGATGCTGTCTCTGCTACCTGACGTCACCGTCAAAGGCCTCAAGGAACTGATAGACAGATTCAGGTAGGGTAACTCGCCCTTGCCTCGCAGATTGCACGGCGAGTATCAGTACCTGATCCTCCATTACGGCGAAAACGATGCGAAGCCGCTGGCGAAAACCTATCACCCGGATTGACGGGTGAAGATCGGGACGCGCTTCACCGCGATGAGGGAACTCAGCGAGACGGGACAGAAAATCGCGTAGAGCAGCAAGGTAAGCATCGGTTGTCTGTTCTGAGCCGCTGAGGGTCAGGAGCTCGCCGCGAAAGTTGACGAGGTTATGGTATGCAGTATCGCCAATAGCAAGGCGCCGTTGGGGTGCCACTACTTCAGTCCCCATGCAGCAGTCAGCTCATCGAGGGTGTGCGCAGTTTCTGGGTGCTCAAGGTAGTGTTCGAGGGCGGGTAGAGCATTCTCACGAAGCCATGTCTCGTATTCCTCGCGCTCGCGGGCTTCCCGCCGTGCTTCGAGGGCAGCGACTGCCTCTTCGTAGAAAGCAGGGGAGACCAGGACAGCGCGGGTCTGTGCGCCGCGTGAGCGAAGCTCGACGGGTTCGACTTGTGCGGCGGCGATGTACTGGGCCTGGTTCTGGCGAAAATCGGAGAGCGTAGCGGTTGACATGTACTAATTGTACAAGTTGTTAGGAGGTTGCGTGGTGTTTCGTGGTGGCATGTTCATGACTTCGGGGGCCAGAACGAGGTGATGTCCTGCTTCTCTGCGAGCTGATGCTGGATGAAGGCATCGAGGAGTTCGTAGTCGAAGTGCTTGTTCCAGGGCTGGCGGGCGAACATCTTTCCGAAGTCCGTGCCTCGCTCACGCATGACCGGCTAGAAGCGGATCATGGTGGCGCGCTCGGGTGCCATCGCCATGTGCTTGGACGCGGCCGAGAATCCGATGATGTACGTCCCGTGGTGGGTGAACATCGGCTGGTTCCATGCGATGCGCAGCTCCAGCTCCGGGTAGTGCTGCGCTACCCAGCCCAACACCTCCACCATCCGCGCTCGGCTGTCGTCATTCGGGATGGTCGCCAAGAACGCATCGAGCGTCTTGATTGCCATGGCTTCACCTTAGGTGACAAGCATACGGGTCAGCCGTGTATAGCACTGTGTCTTTCGACGCGGGTACAGACAAGGGGGCCGCCCGTGGTTCCCCACGGGCGGCCCACAACGAACAGTGACGCTAGTAGCGTCTAGGCGTCAACACCGATCGTTGCGCCCTTTCGCATCATCATGTTGTAATGGTCCGCTGCGCCGTGCTCAGCGAAGATTTGCTCGAATGCATGGAAGAGCTGGTCAATCGTCAAGTTATGTACCGCGTGGAGGTCCATGTCGAAGGCGTCGTGTGAATTATTGTTGGTGAACGCCATGAGGGCGCGTGTAGCTGCGTCGCTTGATTCTCCCAGCTCTGTAATACTTCCGATGCCACAGAGGTGAATCAAATAAGACTCAATGATGCGTCTCATTGTGTTTCCAATAAGTGGGGAGATCTGCGCACGAGGGTCACCAGTGGGTTTCGCGTCAGCGGGGGCCGAGTTAAGAATATCCCAAGCACGTCGAACCTCTTCCCACAGGAGAGCGTATTCGCTGTGAATCTTGCTATCGTCGAAGGGGCCGCTAATGACAGACTTCGCATGTCTGTCGTGGTCTGCGGGTGATAAGACTCGTTCAATTGTGTAGAAGGCGCAATCCGTGTTTGCCTTCTCAATCTTATAGGCAGCTTCCATGTGAAAGCGTGTGCTGTGCGTGAGAATAATTAACTGATCGACGTACTTATGGGCCTTATGTTTGCCTAGTACAAGGACCTCACTAATCAATTCACGAATATATCCGGATGTGATGAAGCTGCTGAGTCCATCCATGGCGTTGACCGGATCGTCGATCACGACAGTAAATTTCTTGTCTGTGTGATCCGAGTCTTTATGGAACTGATGGAAGAAATATAGGAAGCAGATTAGGTTGCGCTCGCCATCCGAAAGTGTCGTCACATCTGTTCGCTCCTTTCGTCCGTACTTGTTTGCTCGAAGGAGAATATAGCCGTCGCGTTGAGTGGCATTTGGCAGGTGTCCGGTGATGAAGTCGTCCGTTGATGCTCCGAGCTCAAAGCTGGTCATTCCAATGCCGGACAGTGCACGATTGATGTGTTCAATGGCAGGATGGATATCCCTGCGACTCTGCTCTGCCACTTTAATAAGATCGGTTAGCTCCTTCCGCTTCTCATCTTTCTCGGCAATTTGTTCTTCTAGTGCGACGATTCGTGCTGTTGTCCCTGTCTCTCCTCCGACAATCGAGTCGAAAGCCGTGAAGGCATCATGGCATGTGTGGTGGGAATAGATGATCCAGAACTTATCGCGAAACTCTTTCTGCAGGTTGTCCTGATCGTTGACCTTTGCGTTGTGTTCGCCGATGAGCGCGTTCAGTTGTTCACCCAGCTGGCGAAGTGTGCTGTTGAAGCTGTCGATGTCCCATTCTTCTGGCGGGTCGAAGCTCTGCGACTGTTTGTCCAGTTTCTGTTTGAGGAGTGTGTGTGATGTGGAGAGGGCCTTCTCTATTGTGTCAAGCTGCGCGTTCCGCGAATACTCCGCGACGTCTTTGAGCTGATGTTTGCCAATCTCGCCCTTGAAACTGGACAGCTGCTCTAGCGATGACTCTAGAGACGTAAGGCGTGAGCGGAGTTGAGCGACGGCGTTGTCATATGATCGGTCCCAAAGCTTAGCAAGATTCTCGCTGAAATCTTGCGGTGTCTGCTGCTGACAGAAGGGGCAACGATCATCGAGTGCATCCTGATGGGCCTCCATAATTTGTTTGCCCTCACGAACCCAATCAGAATGCTGAATTTGTGAAATGAGTTCGGACAGCGGCGAATCCGCCGCCGGTATCAGTGGCGTGCGGAGTAAGTCAGGAAGGTCCTTGAGGTCTTGCGGAATCTGTGGGATGGCGCGTACTCGTGAAGCTATTTCAAGGGTAGTGGTGAGGAGTCCCTTTTCTTGCGCGGCAAGTTCGTCGAGAGTTGTTGGGAATGTGTCCTCAGGCGGTAGAGGGTTCTGTCGAATATCTTTGACCTTATCGCGCAGCTTCGTTCTACTTCCATTGTATCCATCCAGACATGATGAAAGCTGGTCAGGGACGATCTTTCTATTGCTCCAGATCCTGCTCAGTAGGGCTTTCTCGGCCTCTGACTGCTCATCCTCAGCACTTCGCTTTTTTGATTTTAGAAGTTCAATCTCCTCGCTGAGCGTTTCTCGATCCTTCTTTTTGCTCTCGATATCATTTTGATTCGCTATGCTCTGTTTCCCGAGAAAGAAGATGCCATTTTCGGTCTCCTGAAAGGTCTCCTCGATGTACTTCGAGTTAAGGACGAGAATCTCCCTGGTCGATGATTCGTCGGCGAGCGTGATCCTGTCGTCATCGGGTCCTTCGCTCAATATTCGTGTAATGGATGTCTTACCTGTTCCATTCGGGCCGAAGATGAAGTTTACCTTCTTAAGGTTTTCAAGCGTTGCTCCCGGCGCGAAGCATGGGGTTCCGCTCAGGTCTACTTTTCTGATCATGTGCCCTCCTTTGGGTTGCGTCTTGACAGTTGTAGCCTAATGACGATTAATCCTTTCCGCCCGCGTTATGCACTTGTCTGATAAGTACAAGATGAAGTCTGGTGGGTCCCAGTGGTGCTGCCCGTGTTGTGTCGGTGCAACACAGGCATACAAAAGGGGGCCGCCCGTGGTGTTCCACGGGCGGCCCCCCAGCAGCCTAACGATCAGCCCTTGCGCTTGGCAGGAGCCTCGCCCAGCTCGAAGGACTCGACCACGGCCTCGGTGGCCTCAGCGTCGTCGGAGGCAGCCACGGTCAGGGCACCCACGGCCTTGGACGCGGCCTCCAGGTCGCCCTTCACGGACTCCAGAGCCTCCACCTGAGCCTGCGGGGCGCGCACCGTCACCGCCAGGAAAGGCGTACGCGGCGACACCTTCGCCTCAGACTTCACGCGACGCAGCGCGATTAGCGCAGAGGACGCGGCCTCGAGCACCGAGGGATCGCCCTCGACGCCAGCCAGGTCCGCCACCACCGGCCACGGGGCGGTGTGCACGCTTCCCTCGCGGTACCAGCTCCACACCTCTTCCGTCACGTACGGCAGGTAGGGGGCCAGCAGGCGCACCACGTTATCAATAACGATCGCCAGAGCCGCACGGGCAGACGCGGCCGAGGCCTCGTCCCACGCGCCATCGCGGTTGTAGGCGCGCTCCTTGACCAGCTCCAGGTAGTCGTCGCAGAACGTCCAGAAGAACGACTCCGTGACCTCGAGCGCACGCGAGTGCTCGTAGGACGCCAGAGCAGCCGAGGCCTCGTCAATGACGGAGGCCAGCGCCGCCAGCACCGAACGATCCAGCGGCACCGTCACCAGCGCCGGATCCAGATCGATCGCCGCGCCCTCGCCGCCCATCGTGAGCGCAAACTTCGATGCGTTCAGCACCTTGATCGCCAGGCGGCGACCAATCTTCATCTGCTGCTCGTCGAACGCCGCATCCAGGCCCAGGCGAGCCGACGCCGCCCAGTAGCGCACGGCATCCGAACCGTACTTCTCTAGGATGCCCATCGGGGTCACGACGTTGCCCTTGGACTTGCTCATCTTCTTGTGGTCCGAATCCAGGATCCAGCCCGACAGGCCCGCGTGCTTCCACGGCAGCGCGCCGAACTCCAGGTCCGCGCGCACCACGGTGGAGAACAGCCACGTACGAATGATGTCCTGGCCCTGCGGGCGCAGATCCATCGGGTACGTGCGAGCGAACAGGTCCTCGTCATCCAGCCAGCCACACGCCAGCTGCGGGGACAGCGAGGACGTCGCCCACGTGTCCATGATGTCCAGCTCGCCCACGAAGCCGCCGGCCACGCCGCGCTGATCCTCCGTGTAGCCCTCCGGAACGTCCGTCGACGGATCGACCGGCAGCTGATCCTCAGACGGGGTGATGATGTCGTCGTAGTTGACCTGGCCGTCCGCGTCCACGCGGTACCACAGCGGGAACGGCACGCCGAAGAAGCGCTGACGGGAGACCAGCCAGTCGCCCTTCAGGCCCTTCACCCAGTTCTCGTAGCGCACGCGCATGAAGTCGGGGTGGAACTCCAGCTCGCGGCCGCGGCCGATGAGCTCCTCGTTCAGGTCCGCTCCCGAGGCCGGGTTCGTCCACGCGCGGCCACCGTTACGGATGTACCACTGGCGTGAGGTGACGATCTCGAGGGGCTTGTCGCCCTTCTCGAAGAAGTTGGTCTGACGCATCGTCTTGGTCGGCTCGCCCTTCAGCTCGCCCGACTCACGCAGGGCGGCCACCACGGCCTCGCGCGCGGAGAACGTCGTCTTGCCGGTGATCTCCTCGAAAGCCGCGCGGCCCGCGTCCGTCGTGATCCACTCGGGGGTCTCGGTGATGATACGGCCGTCCTTGCGCAAGATCGCGCGCAGCGGCAGCTCCAGGTCACGCCACCAGTCGATGTCGGTCGTGTCGCCGAAGGTACAGCACATGGCGATGCCCGCGCCTTTGTCCATCTCGGCTTCGGGGTGGGGCAGGATCGGTACCTCGACGCCGTACACGGGGGAGGCGACCGTCGTGCCGAACAGCGGCTTGTAGCGCTCGTCGTCCGGGTGGGCGATCAGGGCCACGCAGGCGGCCAGCAGCTCGGGACGCGTCGTCTCAATGCACACGTCCACGCCGTCCTCGACGGGCGCGCCAGCGGCGGCAGCCTTCGCGGCGGCCTCGGCGTCCGTGATGTGGAAGGCCAGGCGGTGGTAGAAGCCCGGGTACTCGCGGCTCTCCAGCTCAGCCTGGGCGACCGCCGTCTGGAAGGTGACGTCCCACAGGCCCGGGGCCTCGGCCTGGTAGGCCTCGCCGCGCGCAAGGTTGCGCAGGAACGCGGCCTGGGCGACCTTGCGCGCACGCGCGCCGATCGTCTGGTAGTTCTGCTTCCAGTCCACGCTCAGGCCCAGGTAGCGCCACAGCGCCTCGAACTGAGCCTCGTCTTCTTGCGTGAGGCGCTCGCACAGCTCCACGAAGTTCTTACGTGAAATCGGCTTCTGGTCGCGAGCCTTGATCGACTTGCCGTCGCCGCCCACGTGCGGGGGCTCGAAGTTGGGGTCGTAGGGCAGGGTGGCATCCACGCGCACGCCGAAGTAGTTCTGCACGCGGCGCTCGGTGGGCAGGCCGTTGTCGTCCCACCCCATCGGGTAGAACACGGACTTGCCCATCATGCGCTGGTAGCGGGCCACGACGTCAGTGTGCGTGTAGGAGAAAACATGGCCGATGTGCAGGGAGCCGGACACCGTCGGCGGGGGAGTGTCGATCGAGTACACCTGCTCGCGCGTCGCGGTGCGGTCAAAGGCGTAGGTGCCCTGGCTTTCCCAGGCCTCACCCCACTTGGCTTCGAGGCCTTCGGGTGCGGCGCGGTCGGGCACGCGAGGCGCCTGCGCACGGGTGTTCATGGCCATAATTGAGTTGTCTCCATCCGAGTCGTGGACTGTTTGCCCCACTAGCCTACGTTTCCCCAGGCATTTCGGTCCAATGCTGGGCCTGTGAGCTCCCGGCGCGTCGCTCACACGAGGCCGGGGCCAGGTCACGTATTCGTGCAACCCGGTCCCGGCCTCGTCAAGGTGAACGACGGAATCAGAGGACCATCGCCGCGATCCACCCACCGATCAACAGCGGAATGTTGTAGTGGATGAACTCGGGGATGACCGTATCCCGCATGTGGTCGTGCTGACCATCGACGTTCAGACCAGATGTCGGGCCGAGCGTCGAGTCGGACGCGGGTGAACCGGCGTCGCCCAGCGCGCCCGCCGTGCCGATGATCGACACGGTCGCGATGGGGGAGAAGCCGAGCGCCACGCACAGCGGCACGTAGATCGCGGAGATGATCGGCAGCGTCGAGAAGGACGAGCCGATACCCATTGTGATGATCAGGCCGACCACGAGCATGATCATGGCGGCCAGCGCCTTCGAGCCGTTGAACATCGCGGAGGTCTGCTGGACGAGGGGCTCGATTTGGCCGGACGCCTTGAGGACCGACGCGTAGCCCTGCGCGGTGATCATGATGAGGCCGATGAGGCTCATCATCTTCATGCCGCCGCTGAACACGTCGTCCGCCTGCTGCCAGGGCACGACGCGCATCGCAAGCATCATGCACAGGCCCACCAGGGAACCCACGAGCAGCGGGTCGGCCTCGGAATCCATCTTGGTCATGACGGCCTGGATGACGAAGCAGGCGACGAGGGCAGCGACCGCGGCCCAGACCTTCTTCATGTCGATGGGCTTGTCGCTGTTGGAGCTGAACGAGGTCTCGCGCTGTTCGTATTCGCGCGGCTTGCGGTAGGAGACGAGCAGTGCGATTGCACAGCCCACGGCCATCGAGGCTGCGGGGATCGCCATGGCGGCCATCGGGTTGACGATGCCTTCAACCGGCAGGCCAGCGTCCTCAATGTTCTTGTAGAGGATGTCGTGCAGGAAGATGCGGCCGAAGCCGATCGGTACGAACATGTAGGTGGTGACGATACCGAAGGTGATCGCACAGGCGATCAGGCGGCGGTCCATCTTGAGTTCGTTCATGACGCCGATGAGCGGGGGCACCAGCAGCGGAATGAACGCAATGTGAATCGGGATGAGGTTCTGGCTCATCACGCCCATGACGAGGACGCCGCCGATGATGCCCCACTTGGCGGAGCGGGCTACGCGCGCCGAGTTCGACTCGTCGGCGTTGCGCAGCTTCTTGATGATCCAGTTCGCCAGCAGGCGCGGCAGGCCCGAGTGGGCCACCGACATCGCGAACGCGCCAAGCAGGGCGTAGGACAGGGCGATCTTTGCACCGCCGGCGAGGCCATCCTGGAAGGCGACCATCGTGCCGGACATGCCCATGCCGGCGACCAGGCCGCCCACGAGGGAGGCCACGAAGAGGGAGATGACGACGTGCACGCGTGCGATGCTGAGGATCAGCATGACGAGCACGGAGAGCACGACTGCGTTGAAGAGCAACATGTGTGTTCCTGTGTTGAGGGTGCGCGGGTGCGCCAAATAAAGGGGAGGTAAGCCGCGACGCGGCAGGTGGAGTCAGCCGAGATGGGAATCGGCGTGGATGGATGCGTCGACGGCACCTACCAGTGCGGTCGACAAACCACCTTCCTCGGCGGCCAACAATCCTGCGATTGTGGTGCCGCCGGGGCTCGTCACCCGATCAATGAGTTGCGCGGGGATCGTGCCCGCCTCGCGCTCGGCAAGGAGCAGAGCAGCGGCTCCCGCCATCGCCTGCGCGGCAATCTCGACGGCGCTGTCCTTGGACAGTCCGTACTTGAGACCGGCGCGGGCGAACGAATCAACAATCTGGAAATACCAGGCTGGAGAGCACGAGGCCAGGGCCTGGAACACGGGGAAATAGTCCTCGTCGATGAGGATGGTGCGGCCCACCGAATCCATGAGGGATCGGACGGCTGCTACCTGTGCGTCTGTGGCGCGCGTGGCCGTCAGGGCGGTCATGGACTGCCCGACGGTGGCCGCGACGTTCGGCATGACGCGCACGAGCGGGATGCCCGCGCCGAAGTCAGTGGTGATCTGGTCGAGGGTGCGTCCGGCCGCCAGGGAGACGACGCAGGCGTCGGGTCGGGAGACCACAATGGGGGCGATCTCCTTGACGACTGCGCGCTGGTCCTTGGGCTTGACGGCCAGGAAAATGATGTCGGCCTGGCGGGCCAGGGACGCATTCGAGGAAGCGGCGGTCGCGCCGAGTTCGTCGGCGAAATCGCAGGCCTTCGCAGCCGTGCGGTTGGAGAAGACCAGTGTCGCGGGATCGACGCCGGACGCGACGGCACCGCGAGCAATGGCCTGGGCCATGGCTCCCGTTCCGATGAATCCGATACGCATCAGGGTCTCCCACGAGGAATTGGTTAATTGCGATGCAGTCTACTCCGCTTTGCCGTTTCTTGGTGTAGTGGTCGCACTGTGAGACGAGGCCGGGGCGTGGTCTCCCGCAAGGAGTTCGGCGCCCCGGCCTCGTGCCGACATCGTGGGTGTCAGCGCTTGCGCGTGCCGAAGATGGAGCGCGTAATCTCGCGGCCGGCGGTGCGCAGGACGGACCCGAGGACGTTTTCGACCTGGCGGGTGCGGCGTTCGGCGGCGCGCTGGCGGGCGGCCTCCTCCTTCTCCTGCTGCTTCTCAACCTGGCGGCGCAGCCGCTCCATTTCCTTGACGCGTGCAGCCTCTTCCTTGGCCGCGGCCTTCTCGGCCTCCTTGGCGGCGCGCTCGGCTTCCTTCTCAGCTTCCTTCCGCGCGCGTTCGGCCTCCTTGGCGGCCTCCTCCTGCGCGATGGCTTCCTCGCGAGCGGCCTGGGCCTCGGCGGCGCGGCGCTCGAGTTTCTCCTCGGCCGAGTCCGGGTTCACGGCGTCGCGGTAGCGGCCCATGATGACGCTGGACTGGTTGATGCGCGCGATCGTGTCGGCGGATGCGGGGCCCATGACGGAGGCGGGTGCCCAGATGCCGACGGGCGTGACCGGGGTGGGGTTACCCTTCGGATCCAAGACGGTGACGACGGCCTCGCCGGTACCCAGGGTCGTGAGGACCTCGTCGAGCTCCAGGGACGTCTTCGGGAAGGTCTGGACCGTGGCCTTGAGCTTCTTGAAGTCATCCGGCGTGGAGGCGCGCAGGCCGTGCTGGACGCGCGAACCGAGCTGGGCCAGGACGTCGGAGGGGACGTCCTTGGGGGTCTGCGTCACGAAGACGACGCCCACGCCCTTGGAACGGATGAGGCGCACGGTCTGGACGACCTGACGTTCGAACTCCTTGGTGGCGTCCGCAAACAGCAGGTGTGCCTCGTCGAAGAAGAACACGAGCTTGGGACGCTCGACGTCGCCGACCTCGGGCAGGGTGGAGAAGAGGTTGGCGAGCAGGAACATAATGACCGCGCTGACCAGGGCCGGGCGCGAGGAAATGTCCCCGACGCCGAGCAGTGAGATGATGCCGCGGCCCGTCGAATCCATGCGCATGAGGTCAGCCGTGTCGAAGCCGGGGGCTCCGAAGAACTGGCCGCCGCCCTGGGACTCGAGCGCGGTCAGGGCGCGCAGGATGACGCCGGCGGTGGCCTTGGAGACGCCGCCGATCGTCGCCAGCTCGTCCTTGCCCTCGTCCGAGGTCAAGAAGGAAATAACGGCGCGCAGGTCGGGCAGATCCACGAGCTCGAGGCCCTGGCCGTCCGCCCACGCGAAAATCAGCTGGAGTGCCTGCTCCTGCGTCGTGTTGAGCGAGAGGGCTCGGGCCAGCAGGATCGGGCCGAAGTCGGAGACCTGGGCGCGAACGGGCACGCCCGGGAACTGCGAATCCGCCCCACCCAGACTCAGCAGCTCGGTCGGGAATGAGGCGGGTGCCCAGTCCTGACCGTTGGCCGAGGTACGGCTCAGGAGCTTCTCGGAGCTGGCCCCGGCCTCGGCCAGGCCCGTCAGGTCGCCCTTGACGTCGCACAGGAGCACGGAGGAACCGTTCGCGGACAGGCCCTCGGCCAGGAGCTGGAGAGTACGTGTCTTGCCGGTGCCCGTCGCTCCGGCGACCAGGAGGTGGCGGTTGAACATGGGCAGCGGCATCTTGGCGGCCACGCCGGGAACGCGCGCACCACCATCGATGAGCGTGCCGATCGTGACCGTGGGGACGTCCCAGGAGTAGGCACCCTGGATCTGGGCGGCGAAGGCCGACAGTTCGCCGCTCGGTGCGGGGGACGAGGCCGGGGCGGCCTCGGGTGCTTCGGCGGCGGGAGCGTCGGTGGCGGGGGTGGCCTGCGCGGCCTCCACCTGGCTGCGCAGCGCGTCGGCTGTGGCGCGCGCATCTGCGGCCTGAGCGGCCTCAGCCTCGGCCTGCACGGCGGGTTCCTGCGCGGCCGCGGATCCGGCGGCTTCGAGCTGGAGGCGCAGGGCTTCTGCCTTCGCGCGGGCGGCCTCAGCCTCGGCGGCCTTTGCCGCGGCTTCCGCTGCGGCGAGCTGCGCCTTCAGATCCTCGATGTTCTCGCTCATGGTGTGGTCTTTCGGCTCTGGGCGCGGTGCGCCACTGTACTTCGACGTTACCGGAACAGTATCCCTTGGGACTGCGGTCCCCTGCGAGTTATTCGTGAGTGGAGTGGGTGTGTGATTTGTCCACAGCCCCCGTGTGCCCACTGCAGTTATCCACAGGGGTGTCATTTCGCGTGTTCTGAGCCCATGCGTCGGGGTTAGCGTGCATGCATGAACGTGTCACGATGGTTGGCGCGTCGGCGCATGGCGGCGCTGACGAAAGCCGTATACGACAGTGCCCTGAGCGAGGATGACGAACCCGCCGAACCGAGCGTCGCCCGCTTCCTCCCCGGAGGAGCGAGCGTCGCCGCCCTCATCGTCGTGGTCGTGCTCATCGCAGCCGTGGGCGTATGGAGACACGCCGCCACGCAGGAACGCGCCGACAGCCTCGCGCAATCCTCCCCAGAGCGACAGGAGAGCGGCGCCACGGCAGCTACTGCGCCCCCAGCCGCGTCCGCACCTCCGTCCGTGTCGGTGGGGGACCAAGCCACAGATGTCGTTGTCTACGTCTCCGGAGCGGTTGCCTCTCCCGGAGTACTCACCCTTCCCGCCTCCTCCCGAGTCATCGACGCCATCACCGCAGCGGGAGGAGCTCTGCCCGAGGCCGATCTGGAGTCGATCAACCTCGCACGCATCCTCGTTGATGGGGAACAGATACGGGTCGGCGTCGCAGGGGAGTCACCCCCGCCCTCATCACCCGAAGGAAACACGTCCGCCGGAGCCTGCGTCCGCCTGAACACCGCCACCGAGACAGAACTCCAGACGCTACCCGGCATCGGCCCCGCCCTCGCCAAGCGCATCGTCACCTACAGATCCACGCACCCGCGCCTGACATCCGTCGACGAACTCGACGACGTCCCCGGCATCGGCCCCTCACTCATCGAGAAGATACGACCCGGGGTATGCGGATGAACGACACACAATGCGCTCCCCGCATGATCGACCTGCGCCTCGCGCCTGCAGCCGCCGCCACCTGGGCTGCCACGTGGTGGGCGACAGGTCATCGCGTGCACTGGGAGGCCATGAGTGCGTGCGCCATCCTCGCCCTCGCCTGCGCGGCCTCCTACGCGTGCTCGCGACGAGGCCGACGCGCCCCCCGGCATGCCCTCACCCCACCCGGATCACTCCGGCTCGGCCTCGCACTGCTCCTCGCGTGCATGTCCTGCGCGCTCGCGGTTGGGTCCGTCGCGCGCAAGCAATACGACTGGGACCCCGCCCGCCGCGACTCCGGACCCATCCACGCGCGCGTACGCCTGCAGACCGACCCAGCCCCGGCCTCGTCAGGCTTCTCCACCACACGCCGCGCCCACGCCCGCATCGAGGCCGTCGCAGCGGGGAAGGAATGGATACCCTCACATGCGACCGCGCTCGTGAACGCTTCCGGGTGGGGCAGCGGCGCGCGCGGTGACATCTACGAGGTCTGGGGGAGCCTGGACGCCACCTTCGCGTCAGACGCGCCGTCGGTGGGTGCGATCCGCGTCAGACGATCCCGCCTGATCGAGCGGCCCGACGGTCTAGCGGGCTGGAGGCGCACCACCCACGAAACCTTCGCGCGCGCATGCTCCTCCCTGCCCAGGGACGCGCGCGCCCTCGTGCCCGGGATGGCGATCGGGGACGACCGAGGCATGCCCGCAGACCTCGCCCAAGCCATGAGAACGACCTCCCTCACCCACCTCACCGCCGTCTCCGGATCCCACATCGTCATCATCCTCGCCACCGTCACCCTCGTGGTCCCCGCACGAAAACCCCTGCGCCTAGGGGCAACCATCCTCGTCCTGGGCACAATCCTCATCCTCGTCGGCCCCGAAGCCTCAGTGGTGCGCTCCGTCTGCGTCGCAGCTGTCGCCGCACTCGGACTCATCCTCGGACGCGACGGCCAATCAATCGCCGCCCTGAGCGCCGTCGTCATCGCCACGCTCCTCATCGACCCCTGGGCATCATGCTCCTACGGCTTCGCACTTTCCGCGCTCGCCGCGCTCGCGGTCGTCGGCCCGTCGTCTGCGCTCATCCGTCGCTCGCGCCGACGCATTCGCGCAGACACGCGCGCGGGGCGGACGCTGCGTCGTCTCGTGGAGATGGTCTGCGTGCCCGCCCTCGCGGAACTCGCGACCGCGCCCCTCATCGTGTCACTCTCGTCAACCGTGCCGGTGTGGGGAATTATCGCTAACGTCGTCGCCGAGCCCGCCGTTCCCATCGCGACGATCGCGGGGATTGCGGGCGCTCTCCTCGCCCCGCTGAGCATCCCAGTCGCCTCGGCATGTGCGCGCGTTTCCTCGTGGGCGACGGCGTGGATCGCGGGTGTTGCTCGGTTGTGCTCGGATCTACCGGGAAATGGGGTGGCCGTGCCCGGCGGGGCAGCGACCGTTGTGAGCATATATGCGTGCGGCTGCGCCGGATGGCTTGCCTGGCGGGCGTGGGTGCGGTGGGGAACTCCGCTCATCGACGAGAGCGAGCTCATTGACGAGAGTGAAACGTCAGGGCAGGAGTAAGACGCCACTATGGGGGTGCCGTCAAACCGTCGTGACACCTGCCACGACTATTGTCCGCCGTGGGCAAAGAGGGACGCAGATGGGCCCTCCGAGTGGCAGACTTAGGGAGTTACTATCACAGCGGAAAGGCAGGAAGACGTGGCAGCACGCGGTTCGCGCCCGGCGGCCCCAGCCGAGATAACGCTGGCACCCATCGTGTTGATCAAAGGCCCCGAAGGCCTCCTCGTCGACCGTGCCCTCGACCGGCTACGCGCCCTCGCCCACGAGGCCGACCCCAACCTCGAACGCACCGACATCAACGCGGCCACCTACCAGGCCGGACAGCTCGACGTGATCGCCTCGCCCTCGCTCTTTGGCGAATCTCGCATGGTCATCATCCGAGACCTCGAGACCATGAGCGACGCACTCGCCAGCGACCTCATCGCCTACTGCGCGGCACCCGCCCCCGACGTGTGGATGTTCCTAGCCCATCCCGGTGGAAACGCTCGGGGCAAGAAAGTCATCGACACGATCACCAAGGCCAAATGGCCCGTGATCCCCGCCGATCCGCTGAAAAATGACCGTGACAAGCTGGCCCTCATTGCCTCCGATGTGCGGGCCGCGCGTCGGCAGATGGACACCGAGGCCCAGCAAGCCCTCGTGGACGCGCTAGGTAACGACCCTCGCGCGATGGCGGGCGCACTGGCGCAGCTTCTCTCCGACGTGAGCGGACGCATCACCCTGGAGGACGTGCGGCGTTACCAGGCGGGACGCGTTGAGGCCACGGGATACGACGTCGCCGACGCGGCCGTCGCGGGGAACTCGGCGAAGGCGCTCACGCTCGCCCGGCACGCGTTCGCGACCGGCATTGCCCCGCAGTTGCTCGTCAGCGCTCTGGCCATGAAGTTCCGCGCCATGGCGAAAGTATCGATTGGTGGCTCGGCGTCCACCCTGAAGATGGCGCCCTGGCAGGTGGACCGTGCGAGGCGCGAGCTGCGTGGCTGGTCCGATGCGTCGCTGGCGGGAGCCTTCGGTGCCATCGCCACGGCAGACGCCGAAACAAAGGGCGCGTCGCGGGACCCCGAGCGCGCCATCGAAAGAGCAATTATTACCATCTGCAGGCTGCACGGGCGCTGAATGCGCGCCCCGGCCTCGTCTATCGGACGCCCGTAGGGAGTGAAGAAGAGATATATGAAAACCATCCGCACGCTGGTGGGGAGGCTACGCGAGTTTAAGACCGCCTCGATCCTGACCCCGCTGTTCATCATCGGTGAAGTGATCCTCGAGTGCTTGATCCCGCTGACCATGGTCTCGCTCGTGGATGCGCTCGACGGCGTGTCCCTGAGCCCCGTCATGCGCCTGGGCCTGATCCTGACCGGGCTGGCCTTCGCCTCGCTGGCCTGCGGTATCCTCTCTGCGCGCTTCGCCGCGACCGCCTCGGTGGGCCTGGCAAAGAACCTGCGCCAGGACCTCTTCTTTAAGGTGCAGGACTTCTCGTTTGCGGACATCGACCGCTTCTCGACGTCCTCTCTGGTCACTCGCATGACCACGGACGTCACCAACGTGCAAAACGCCTTCGGCATGCTCATCCGCATCGCTGTGCGCGTGCCCCTCATGATCGTCTTCTCCATCGTCATGGCGTGGCGTATCAACGTCCAGATGGCCCTCATCTTCCTCGGCATGGTGCCGGTGCTCGCCATCATCCTGGCAGCCATCGTGCTCATCGCCTTCCCGATCTTCCGTCGTATTTTCAAGAAGTACGATGCCCTGAACAACTCCGTGCAGGAGAACGTCGCGGCGATCCGCGTGGTGAAGTCCTTCGTGACCGAGGACTACGAGACCACGAAGTTCCGCGCGGCATCGCAGGACGTACGCAAGGACTTCACGAACGCTGAAAAGCTCATCGCGCTCAACAGTCCCGTCATGATGTTCTTTGTCTTCGCAGCGATCGTGGCCGTCGACTACGTTGGCGCTTCGATCATCATCAACTCGGGTGCGACCGAGCTGACGAAGGGCGGGCTTACCGCCCTCATCACCTACGGCATCCAGATCCTGACACATATGCTGATGCTCGCCTTCATCTTCGTCATGACGACGATGGCCGCAGAGTCCGCGCACCGTATCGCCGAGGTTCTCAACCACGAGCCGTCGCTCACGTCACCCGAGAACGGCGCGACCGACGTTGCGGATGGTTCCGTCGTCTTCGAGGACGTGTTCTTCAAGTATTCGGCGAGCGCCGAAGAGAACGCCCTGTCTGACATCAATCTGCGCATCGAATCCGGATCGACGCTCGGCGTCGTGGGCGGCACGGGCTCCTCCAAGACCTCGCTGATCCAGCTGATCTGTCGCCTTTACGAGGTCTCCGAGGGATCCGTGAAGGTTGGCGGTCGCGACGTGCGCGACTACGATCTGAGCGCCCTGCGTGACGCGGTCGCCGTCGTCCTGCAGAAGAACGTTCTGTTCTCCGGCACGATTAAAGACAACATGCGCTGGGGTAACCCCGAGGCCACCGACGAACAGATCGAGCATGCGTGCAAGCTCGCGCAGGCCGACGAGTTCATCCAGCAGCTGCCCGGGGGCTACGACTACGTGATCTCCCGAGGCGGCAGCAACGTGTCGGGTGGCCAGAAGCAGCGCCTATGCATTGCCCGTGCACTGCTGAAGAACCCCAAGATCCTCATCCTGGACGACTCGACCTCCGCGGTGGATACGAAGACCGACTCGCTGATTCGCAATGCTTTTGAGACCGAGATCCCGGGCACGACGACGATCATCATCGCCCAGCGCCTCTCGTCGGTGAGCCATGCCGATCAGATCATCGTCCTGGACGACGGTCGTATCACGGAACGTGGGACTCACGAGGAGCTGATGGCAGCGGGCGGCGAGTACCGAGAGATCTACGATTCCCAGAACGCCGCGAGCGAAAGCGAGGTGGCCTGACATGGCACGCACGCGCAACTCCCGAATCGACGACGCTGACAAGCTCGAGGGTATTGAGCGTCCCTTCGGCCGCTTGATGGCCTACGTCTTCCGGCACTATCCGGTGCGCATCTGCCTGACGATTGTGTGCATCATCCTCGCATCCGTGGCCTCGGCCGTCGGCTCAATCTTCATGCAGCAGATCGTCGACAACGTCGTGACCCCGGGCCTGGAGAGCGGCTTCGATGCGGTGCGAGGAACCCTGGTACGCCTCGTCGTCACGATGGCTGTCATCTTCGGTGCCGGCGTTATTGGCAGCTTCATCTACACGCGTGCCATGGCGATCGTGACGCAGGGGACACTCAAGCATATGCGTGACGACATGTTCGACTCGATGGAGCGCCTGCCCCTGCGATTCTTCGACACGCACCCGCACGGCGCGATCATGTCGACCTACACGAACGATACGGACGCGATCCGCCAGCTGATCGGCCAGTCGATCCCGACGCTCATCCAGTCGGGCCTGACCATCATCGTGCTGGTTGGCACGATGCTCTACTACTCCGTGTGGCTGTTCCTCGTTGTGCTCCTCGTGGGTGCGCTCATGGCCTTCCTGACCGGCAAGCTTGGAGGCCTGTCGGGCCGCTTCATGAAGGCGCAGCAGGCGGCTCTCGCTGACGAAGAAGGCTTCATCGAAGAGATGATGGACGGCCAGAAGGTTGTCCAGGTCTTCAATCACGAGCAGGATGCCAAGGATGAATTCGTGGAGTTCAACCAGAAGCTCTTCGAGTCCTCGCAGAAGGCGAACATCTACGGCAACGTGCTGATGCCTGCCCTGGGCAACATCGGTAACATCATGTACGTCGTCATCGCCATCGTCGGCGGCGTCATGATCCTGGAACAGACGCCGAACATTCACCTTGTCGGCGTCGATGTCATCACGGTCGGCGTGGTTGTCTCCTTCCTGGGTATGGTCCGTAACTTCTCGCAGACGATCGGCCAGATGTCGATGCAGGTCCCCATGATTGCCCTGGGCATGGCGGGTGCGGGCCGCGTGTTCGCGCTCATCGACCAGAAGCCCGAGGAGGATGAGGGCTACGTGACCCTCGTGCGTGCGCGCGAGCTGCCCGATGGCTCGCTCGAGCCGACCGAGGAACGCACGGGAATCTGGGCGTGGCGTCACCCCCACAAGGCCGACGGCTCCGTCACCTACACGCGCCTGCGCGGCGAGCTGGTCATGGAGGACGTCGACTTCTCCTACGACGGCGAGAAGCAGATCCTGCACGATATCTCCCTGTGGGCCAAGCCCGGCCAGAAGATCGCCTTTGTGGGCGCTACGGGTGCTGGAAAGACGACGATCACCAACCTGATCAACCGCTTCTACGACATCGCCGACGGCAAGATCCGCTACGACGGCATCAACATCAACAAGATCCACAAGCCGGACCTGCGTCGCTCGCTCGGCGTCGTCCTGCAGGACGTCAAGCTGTTCACGGGCACGGTCATGGAGAACATCCGCTACGGCCGTCTGGACGCCACGGACGAGGAATGCATTGCCGCCGCGAAGCTGGCCAATGCGGACTCCTTCATCCGACGCCTGCCCGAGGGCTACGACACGATGCTGACGGGCAACGGCTCGAACCTCTCGCAGGGCCAGGCCCAGCTCTTGTCGATCGCGCGTGCCGCCGTGGCCGACCCGCCTGCGATGATCCTGGACGAGGCAACCTCCTCGATTGATACGCGCACCGAGGCCCACGTGCAGCAGGGCATGGATAACCTCATGGAGGGGCGCACGGTCTTCGTGATCGCCCACCGCCTGTCGACGGTGCGTAACTCGGACGCGATCATGGTCCTCGACCACGGTCGCATCATCGAGCGCGGCAGCCACGACGACCTGATCGCGCAGAAGGGCGTGTACTACCAGCTGTACACGGGCGCATTCGAGCTCGAGTAAGCGCTGGTGGGTCGCAGTATTGCCCCGGCCTCGTTTCAACGAGGTCGGGGCTCAGCTATGCGCGTGACGTGCCCGAGTGTGGAACGGGTCGGGGCATGCCTCGACCATGGGCAAGCACGGGGGAGTGGGTATACGAAAGCGGGCCGCCCAGTGGGCGACCCGCTTCATGTCAAACGTGCGTTTGATCAGTCAGCGATCGAGGCGACGCGACGAGCAAGCTTGGACTTGCGGTTCGCGGCCTGGTTCTTGTGGATGACGCCCTTGGAGACGGCGACGTCCAGCTTGCGCGAAGCGATGCGCAGAGCGGCGAGAGCCTTGTCCTTGTCGCCGGCCTCAACGGCCTCGCGCGTGTGACGGACCAGGGTCTTCAGCTCGGACTTCACGGACTGGTTACGAACGCGGCGCTTCTCGTTGGTGAGGATGCGCTTCTTCTGGGACTTAATGTTTGCCACAGTCGGATTTCTCCTTGATGTATGTCTGACAGGGTCGGTGAGGGCTGTGTCAAGACCGGGACTTAGGCGTGGGGACACCCGCAAACGGTCCTAACCAGACCCCCTGCCCGACCAGGCCGGGAGTCCAACGACCGATCATACCAGGGCAGGGCCTTGTCGTCATATTCCTGGTGCTTGTCCGGCGTCGTAAGGTCGGTCACGTGTCGCGGGGTCATTCTCCGTGCGTGCGGTAGTGCTCCTCGAGTGCGTCGACGATGAGCTGCCAGGTCGACTTGGGCAGGATGGAGCCCTCGCGCCGCACGTCGGTGGCCTTCACCCACAGAGCGCGGTCGAGTCGGACCTCGGAGGGGCGGCCCTTTGAATCCCATTCGCCTGAGCCGATGTTGAACCAGTAGCGTCCGGCGGCCGCCTCCTGGGCGGCATCGCGTGTGTGGTCCTTACTCGTCAGCTGCAGGATATATACGCCCTCGCCCTGCGCGCCGATGACGACGGCGGGGCGGTCCTTTCCGACGGAGGTGTCCTCCTGATAGGGAACCCAGGTCCACACGACTTCACCGGGGTCGGCGTCCCCATCCATGATGGGTGTGTACGAGGCATTGGCGAGCGCGTCGGCGATGCTCGCTTCGCGGATGGACGTCTGGGGACGGCCCGACGTAGCCGGGTCCTCGTAGCGGTGGTGGGAGCCGGTATGTGCGCTGGGCGACGCCGATGAGCGCGGCTTTGGTGTCGTTTTGTTGGTCGGCTGACGCTGCGATGGCTTGGTGGTGTTCGACTGTGATTCCTCGGCGGTGCCGGAGATGACGCTGATGAGGAAGTTGAACAGGCCCCTGACGAATGAATTCATGGGACCAGCATACGGCAGGGGAGGATTCGCCCGATTTTATCCACAGGGGTTCTGCGCGCGGCCAGGTTATCCACAGGGGTCGTTTCTCTGCGTGACAGTGCGCGGTTGTCTGTTTCATTCTGGATGTGTTCGCAGATGAACCCTCAACGATGAAAGGTGACGACGATGTCCACTGCAACGATTCACGGTCCGATTGTATCCCTCGATGCTTTCGGCCTGGCCTCCTCCACCCCTGACTCACCCGACGCCCGGGCGCGCGCGTGCCTGGCTGATGCATTGAGCAGCGCCGCTGGCGGCGCGTTGGAGCGAGCCCTTGAATGTGCGACGGGGGTGTACCAGGACGAGGAGGTTGCGATCGAGCTGCGTCTCGAAGCGGCCAAACTCTGTGTCGACTGGCATAGCGCGCGGGGATCCTACGACCGGTGCCGACGCGTGGCGGGTGATGCCGCGCGGCTCGGAGCGAGGGCTTTGGAGCGTGACCATCCCCTTGTCCTCATGCTGAGGAACTCGGAAGCCTACTGGCTGTCGGTTCTGGGGTTCAACGATATGGCGGCCCGCCGCTTCGGGGCGCTCGTCGCTGATGTAAAGGCCTGCCGAGGCCTCGACCCTCAGATTGCGTTCGCGATTCGCAATAATTCGGCGATGCCGTGGAAGAACACGGGGAAGTGGAACAGGGCGGCCCGCGTCTACCGTGAGCTCCTCGCGGACATGGAAGAAACTCGCGACGAGGCCGACATGACGCTGCTGACGGTACGCGACAACCTCGCTGAGGTTCTTTCAGCCGATCGACACTACGACGAGGCGATCGCGCTCTACGAGCACAACATGGACGCGCTGCTGACGGTCGTTGAACGCGGTGACTGGCGGGTGTTGCGCCTGCGCAACGAGATCGCTCGCAATACCTGGATGGGAGGCGATCGGGATGCCGGCGAGGATCTGTGGACGGTTCTGGCAGAAGACTGCCGCCGATACCTGGGGGATCGGGATCCGCTTACGGCGCGTATCCGCACCATTTTGCTCACCTTGGCCACGATGCGCGGTGACGACCAACGTGCCGAGGCCATCGCGCGCAAACTTCGCGATGATCATCCCGATGACTGGGAAGACTGCGACTTCACCGAGGCGATTTCCATCGTTGCTCAGGGGGAAATGGGAGGCGCGTCAGGGCTGTGAGCCGTGGCCACTGTGCGCGACTTCCCGCGCCTGAACTGGCACAAACGCCTGCGACAATGGGACGATAAGGAGGTTAACGACTTCACGGAGGTTCACGTGCCCATCCCCACGCCCGCGCAGCAGGCGCAGATTCGCCCGGCCCACACCCCGCAGGGGCAGATCCGTAACTTCTGCATCATCGCCCATATCGATCATGGGAAGTCGACGCTCGCGGACCGCATGCTCCAGCTGACCGGTGTCGTCGAGGCCCGCGAGATGCGCGACCAGTACCTCGATCGCATGGACATCGAGCGCGAGCGTGGCATTACGATCAAGAGCCAGGCCGTACGCATGCCGTGGGCGTACGAGGGAACCCCCTACGCGCTCAACATGATCGATACGCCTGGGCACGTGGACTTCACGTACGAGGTTTCTCGTTCTCTCGCGGCATGTGAGGGTGCGGTCCTCCTCATCGATGCCGCGCAGGGCATCGAGGCGCAGACACTCGCGAACCTGTACCTGGCCCTCGAGAATGACCTCGCGATCATCCCGGTCCTCAACAAGATCGACCTGCCGGGTGCTCAGCCCGAGAAGTACGCCCATGAGGTTGCCCAGCTGATCGGCTGTGACGAGGACGAAGTTCTCAAGGTCTCCGGCAAGACCGGTGAGGGTGTCGAGGAGCTGCTCGACCGCATCGTCGAGGCTGTCCCCGCCCCCGAGGGCGACCCCGAGGCACCCACGCGCGCGATGATTTTCGATTCCGTGTACGACACGTACCGCGGCGTCGTCACCTACGTGCGTGTCGTCGACGGCGTGCTCTCCACCCGCCAGCGCGTGCGCATGATGTCCACGGGCGCCACCCACGAGCTCCTCGAGTTGGGAGTGATTTCGCCGGAGCCGAAGCCCGAAGAGGGCATCGGCGCTGGCGAGGTGGGTTACCTGATTACGGGCGTGAAGGACGTGCGCCAGTCCCGTGTCGGTGACACGGTGACGAGCCAGGTACGAGGCGCTACCGAGGCACTCGAGGGCTACCGTGACCCCAACCCCATGGTGTTCTCCGGCATCTACCCGGTCGACGGCTCTGACTTCCCGGACCTGCGCGACGCCCTCGAGCGTCTTCAGCTCAACGACGCAGCGCTGACCTTTGAGCCGGAGTCCTCGGCGGCCCTCGGGTTTGGCTTCCGCTGTGGCTTCCTGGGACTACTTCATCTCGAGATCATCCGTGAGCGTCTGGAGCGCGAGTTCAACCTCGACCTCATCGCGACGGCCCCAAACGTCGTGTATCGCGTCATTACTGAGGACGGCACCGAGGTGCGCGTCGACAACCCGAGCGAGTTCCCCGAAGGCAAGATCTCTGAGGTGCGCGAGCCTGTCGTCAACGCGACGATTCTGACGCCCACCGAGTTTACGGGCACCATCATGGAGCTGTGTCAGGAGCGTCGCGGCTCGATGCGGGGCATGGACTACCTGAGCGAGGACCGCGTGGAGCTGCACTACCAGCTGCCCCTGGCCGAGATCGTCTTCGACTTTTTCGATCAGCTCAAGTCCCGCACGCGCGGCTACGCCTCCCTGGATTACCAGGAGAGCGGCGAGCAGAGTGCCGACCTCGTCAAGGTTGACATCCTGCTCAACGGTGATCGCGTGGACGCGTTCAGTGCGATCGTGCACCGCGACGCGGCTTACAACTACGGTCAACGCATGACGAAGCGCCTCAAGGAACTGATTCCTCGCCAGCAGTTCGAGATCCCGGTCCAGGCGGCGGTGGGTGCGCGCGTGATCGCCCGCGAGACGATCAAGGCGCTGCGTAAGGACATGCTCGCCAAGTGCTATGGCGGTGACATTAGCCGTAAGCGCAAGCTGCTCGAGAAGCAGAAGGAAGGCAAGAAGCGCATGAAGTCCATCGGCCGCGTTGACGTGCCGCAGGAAGCCTTTATCGCTGCGCTGACTTCCGACGTTCCGACGGGTAAAAAGTGAGCGAGGATCGGATGAACGAGGCCGGGGGTCGTCGTCCGGGTGAGGCTCCCGAGGGCACGGTCTTCATGAGCCGTACGAAGTCTTTCACGCGGCGCACGCGCGAACTACCCGCGAACCTTGCGCGCACATGGGAGGCGCACGCGCACCTCTATGTGGTTGAGCCGCGTCGCGGCGTTGGCTACACGACGGTCGCGCAGGATTTCACGCTCGATCTGGCTGAGCTGTTCGGACGCCGCGCTCCCGTGACGCTCGAAATCGGCTCGGGCACGGGCGAACAGATCGTCGCGGCTGCGGCCGCCCATCCTGAGCGCGACTTCCTGGCCCTTGAGGTGTGGGTTCCGGGTATCGCGAAGCTCGTCTCCAAGGCGGTCGACGCAGGGGTGGACAACATCCGCGTGATCGAGGCCGACGCAGCCCAGGCGCTTCCCATCATGCTGGGGGACGCGTGCCTGGACGAGGTCTGGACGTTCTTCCCCGATCCGTGGCGCAAGGCCCGGCATCGTAAGCGTCGCCTCGTCTCCGATTCGTTTGCCCTCGAGGTGGCGCGCCTGTTGCGCGATCGCGGAGCGTGGCGCCTGGCCACCGACTGGGATGACTACGCCTGGCAGATGCGCGATGTGGTCGAAGCCTGCGAGCTGTTTGACAACCCGTACGCCGGGGAACGTCCGGACCCGCAGGATCCGCAGCCTGAGCGTGGGGGATTCGCCCCGCGCTTCTCAGGGCGCGTCGTCACGCACTTTGAGACCCGAGGCATCGATGCGGGCCGCCACGCCCATGACATCGTCGGCATTCGTCGTCCGCGTGGCTGACGCCGTGAGACGTGGAGTGCGTCGGTGAGCCCCGCCCAGCCCGAGGGTGAGCGCTGGTCGGCCGACGGATCGCTTGACCCCGGCCTCGTCGAGGCGGATCGCGGTCGTCCCCTCTCCCTGTACGTTCACGTCCCTTTCTGTCGCGTGCGCTGCGGATACTGCGATTTCAACACGTACACGGTCGGTTTCGGTCCGGGCGCGCAGGTGGGGGATTATGCGCCCTCCGTTCTCGCCGAGGCTGCTCTGGCGTCTCGGGTCATGTCCGAGGCTGGGCTCCCCACGCGCCAGGCGCGGACGGTGTTTTTCGGTGGCGGTACTCCGACGATGTTGGATGTTGCCGAGTTGACTGAGATCCTGACGGGCCTACGTGATCGCATCGGTATTGCGCCGGGCGCGGAGGTGACCCTCGAAGCCAACCCCGATACGGTGACGCGTGATGGACTCGCGCAACTGGCTGACGCTGGGTTTACGCGGGTGTCGTTCGGTATGCAGTCTGCGGTGCCCGAGATTCTTGCGACCCTGGATCGCACGCATACTCCCGAGCGTGTGCCCCTCGTCGTTGAGTTGGCGAAGGAGGCTGGCCTGTCGACCTCGGTGGATCTTATCTACGGAACACCCGGGGAGAGCCTGGCGGACTGGGAAGCATCCCTGCGTGCTGCCCTGTCGTACGAGACCGACCACATCAGCGCCTACGCGCTTGTTGTCGAGGAGGGGACCAAGATGGGGGCGCAGGTGGCCAGGGGCGAGCTACCAACCCCGGATCCTGACGACGAGGCTGCCAAGTACGAGCTCGCCGATGATCTGCTCGGCGGGGCTGGGTACGCATGGTACGAGATTTCGAACTTCGCGCGCGTCACCGAGACCGATCGTGCCTCGGGACGGCCATCGACTTTCTATGAGCATGCCTCCGCCCATAACCTGGCCTACTGGCGGGACTGGGATTGGTGGGGCTTCGGGCCGGGGGCACACTCCCATATGGGGCGCACGCGCTGGTGGAACGTGAAGAACCCGGGAGCCTACGCGGGGCGTCTGAATGCTGGACAGTCTCCCGCTTACGCAGGTGAGGTTCTTGACGCAGATGCACGCGAGCTGGAGCGCGTCATGCTGGGCGTACGTACGTCCGAAGGCATTGAGATCGAAGGACTGCCGGGTCTGTCACTGCCCGATGGAGCGCGTGGCTCCTCCGATGGGCGTATCGCTGCACTCATTGCGGATGGACTGATCGATGGGGCTTGCGCTCTCTCCGGGCGCGTTGTCCTCACGCTGCGCGGCCGTCTCCTCGCGGATTACGTGACCCGCGAAATTATGGGCTATTGACGGTCATTTACTGCCTGTGTGGCGGAATATGCGTCTGGTGGTAAACATTATTGCGCAACCCCGTGATCCACGATGGAACTTGTACATCGCATGATACAAGTCAATCTGTGGAAATGGTTATCTGCTGTTTGACACCTGGTTGGCGTGTGCGATGTGACAAGCTAGCATTACGTCGCAATACTGTTGACATCATGGTTGAAATATGTTTGCCTAGATGTGTCATGTGAAGCTGAGTAATTTGCAGGGTTCCTCCATGAGGGGGCTTGTGAAGAGCCGTATACAAGGAAAAGTGTGGTACTGTGACTCTTCGTTACGCCGTCATTGCTGACATCGTGGGCTCTCGTACGCTGACCAATCGTGCAGAGGCTCAGAGAATCTATGAGGCTGCTCTTGGGGATGCGAGTGAGGGGCTCGCGCTACTGCAGGCACCTTACCCGACGGTCGGTGACGAATTCCAGGCTGCGGCGTACACGCTGGAGGATGCTCTTCTCCTGACGCTGCGCGCGCAGCTTCTGCTTCCCTCACAGCTTCAGCTTCGCTTTGGAATTGGTGCGGGACGAATTGAGGAGTTCTCCTCGGGTGTTCATCGTCAGGCTCCGGCGCGGTTGCGTGGTACGGAGCCGGCGCAGCTTCAGGATGGCTCAGCTTGGTGGGCGGCCCGCGCTGCGATCAACCGTGCGCATGACGTGCAAGATTCCTCGAATCCGTTCATCCGCACCTGGTTCATGGCGCATGCCTCTGTCGAGTCGTCCTTCCCGAGCCATTGCCAGACCTGCATCAATGCGCTGCTGAGCCTGCGTGACCATGCGATCCTCAAGCTCTCCGCGCGTCATCGCCGCATCACCGCTGCGCTGCTTCTCGGCAAGACCCAGGTGGAGATCGCTCGGGCTGAGAAGCTCTCGCAGCAGGCCATTTCTGACTTCGCCCGGGGCACGGGGGTGGGGTTGATCCAGTCGTCACTCATCATTGCGGAGGCCGCACGTGCATGAAGTCCTTCTCCTGGGCATCGCTGCCTCGGAGCTGACCGTCCTCCTCACGTCAGACCCTCGACGTTGGTCGCGGCGCCTGTCGCTCTTTCTGACGCTGCTCCTCGCTGTGATCTGCTACGCGTGGTTCATCCTCGGCGTCAGCGCGCTAGCAAATGCGCTCGGCGCGACGCTCGCGATCATATGGTTCGCGTGGGACCTTGTTGACCCCTCCGCGCGGGGTGTGATCGCCCGCTGGGCGTTGGCCTCCGTCGGTTTCGTCGCGCTCCTGAGTGCGGAACCGACCGAGTTTCCGATGCTCTCGCTGCGCTCCGGACGTCCGATCGACCTGATCATCGCGGTGCTCTTCCTCGTGACGGGTCCGGTCAATCACCTCATCACCGCCATTTTGCAGTGCGCGCGTGGGCGTGGGTCCGATCCGGTTCCCGGGTGGATTAATGCGCCCGTCCTGCCGGCGATGCCCGCGTCGGCGCCGGAGGATGATGAGGGAGCGCGCGAGGAATCGGACGCCGTCGAGCCTCCCCTGATCTCGGGTGCGTTGCCCATCGTCGCCGGTCGCACAGAGGATGAGGGCGAAGTGACGGCACTGCGTGGTGGCCGCTGGATCGGCCCGCTTGAGCGTCTGCTGATCATCGTCTTGGCTGGGGCTGGCGCAGAGGTAGCGATTGCGGCGGTTGTCGCGGCCAAGGGTGTGATTCGTTTCCCTGAGATCTCGCAGGATTCGACAGGGGAGAAGGCTGAGGAGTTTCTCATTGGTTCGGTGTCCTCGTGGATTCTGGCCGCCCTCGTGTCGATGCTCATTCACGCCGTGAGCCTGCACTGAGCGGTTGTGCCGCTAGAGTAAGCCGGGTGAATAGCTCAGATCCCTACGGCCGCAATATTTTCGCCCATGACCCGCACCGCGACGGGCCGGGGGCGAGGCGTCCGCGTTCGCAGGCCGTCCATGTTGAGATCGGCATGGTGCTGGAGGATGTTGCCTCCGGTTGGGTCGGCGCTGTGACGCGTGTGGAAAAGTCCGGTGGTATTCACCTCGTGGAGCTGGAGGACCGGCGTGGTGTGCGTCGTTCTTTCCCTCTCGGCCCTGGTTTTTGGCTTGAGGGGCGCCCAGTCGAGGCATTACCGCCGCGCCCTACTCCTGCCCAGGCCTCGTCCGGCCCGCAGGTGAGTGCGTCGGGACGCCGCATCACGAACTCCGGTTCGTTCGCCCCCGCGTCGAGTGGCCCCAAGGTTGCCAAGCGCTCGCGCATCTGGGTGGAGGGTCGTCATGACGCAGAGCTCGTGCAGCACGTGTGGGGCGAGGACCTGGCAGAGGCCGGGATTGCCGTTCAGCTGCTCGAAGGCGTTGACAACCTCGAAGCGGTCTTGGAGGTCTTCGGGCCGACTGATACGGCGCGTGCGGGTGTTCTCGTCGACCATATGGTCCCCGGGTCGAAGGAGTCTCGCATCGCCGAGGCCGTGTCAGCTCGCTGGCCGGGCGCGGTTCTCGTCCTCGGTCATCCTTTCGTCGACATTTGGCAGGCCGTCAAGCCGGCCCGTGTGGGCCTTGAGCGTTGGCCGGATATTCCGCGCGGTACCGATATCAAGCATGGGACGCTTGACGCCCTTGGCTGGCCGCATGCCGACCAGCGTGACATTGCGATGGGGTGGAAGCGGATCCTGTCGACCGTGCGCACCTATCGCGACCTTGAACCCGCGTTGCTGGGCAGAGTGGAGGAACTCATCGACTTCGTGACGGTGCCCTGGGCGCAGTAAGGGGCGCCCTGCGATGTGATGGCGACTGCCCCGCGTGAAGGTTCGCGCAGGGCGCACGAGTCGTTGCGCACTACGCTCGCCTCTCGCGAAGGACCGGGGGTAGCATTGGCACTCAGGAAGCATGAGTGCCAAGCAGGGAGGGAGACGGCATGACACGCACGAGTGCACAGGACCGCCGCCTTGACGTCCTGCGTGCCATCGTCACCCAGTACGTGGCCACCCGCGAGCCCGTCGGGTCCAAGGCGATTGCCGCCGGGGGGCTCGGTGTCTCCTCGGCGACGATCCGCAACGACATGGCGGTGCTTGAGGAAGCCGGGCTCATCTACCAGCCTCACACGTCTGCCGGGCGTGTGCCGACCGACCGCGGCTACCGCGTGTTCGTCGACCGGCTCGCGCAGCTCAAGCCCATGAGCGGTCCCGAGCGCCAGGCCCTTGAGACGTTCCTATCCGAGTCCGTCGACATTGATGATGTCGTGGAGCGCTCGGTTCGACTCCTCGCGCAGGTCACGCATCAGGTGGCCCTCGTCCAGTACCCGGGCGCGCGCGTGCGTCTCCTCAAGCACTTTGAGGCCATTGATCTGACGCCGGGCCGCGTCCTCGTTGTCGTCATTACCGCCGACGGCGAGGTTGGGGAGCGCACGTTGAGCCTGCACGCCCCCCTCGACGATGGCCAGTTGCACGAGGCCCGTGAGCACCTGCGACGTCACTGCGACGGCGCCACGTCAGTGACCGCACAGGCATGTGTCGATGCGGCGACCACCTCTGCCCGCCCCGACCTCGTCGGGACTGTCGCCGCGATCGGTGCAGCCCTCACCGACGTCCTCACCGGGCAGAGCGAGTCGAAGATCGTCGTCGCGGGCGCCGCGAACCTCGCGAGGGGAGCGCTCGACTTCCACGACATCGCGCCGGTCCTGGACGCCCTCGAAGAGCAGGTCGTCCTCATGCGGCTCTTCGCCGAGGCCGACCCGGGTGATGACGTGCACGTGAGTATCGGTACGGAAAACCCCCACGATGGCCTGGCAGAGGCAGCTGTCGTCACCGGAACCTACCGGGCGGGTGCCGATGAACAGGGGGGTTGCGCCCACCTGGGCATTGTCGGCCCCATGAGGATGGACTACGCGCGCACCATGAGCTCGGTCCGAGCCGTGGCCGCCTACCTGTCGCGCTACCTCGCGCAGGAAACCAACAGCTAACTCGGCCGCGCGTCGAGCACGATGACGATGAACGAACGACCCCACGAGAAGAAAGAGCAAGCGTGAGAGACTACTACGAGGTCCTCGGCGTCGCCCGTGACGCCAGCCAGGACGAGATTAAGAAGGCCTACCGTAAGCTCGCCCGTAAGCTGCACCCCGACTATGCGGGCACCGACTCGGAGGAAGCCTTCAAGGAGCTGTCCGTCGCCTACGAGACGCTGTCTGACCCCGAGAAGCGCCAGATGTACGACATTGGTGGTCCGGATGCGCTGCGCGGTGGCGGAGCCGGAGCGGGTGCCGGGTTCGGCGGTTTTTCCGACATTTTCGAAGCCATGTTCAGTGGTGGCTTCGGCGCGTCTGCGTCGGGTCCGGCCTCGCGCGTGCGTCGCGGCAAGGATCGCCAGGTTGTCGTTGACATCACCCTGGAGGACGCCGCTTTCGGCGCGGCCAAGGAAGTGTCTTTCGATACCTACGTTCTGTGCGATGCCTGTCACGGCTCGATGTGTCAGCCGGGTACCTCGCCCACGCAGTGCACGACCTGCCACGGCTCGGGCTTCGTGACGCAGATCCAGAACTCGCTCTTCGGTCGTATGCAGACGCAGGCTCCCTGTCCGACGTGCCAGGGATACGGCAACATCATTGAGACCCCGTGCGCCGAGTGCTCGGGAGCGGGACGCGTGCGCACGCGCCGCACTCTCAACGTCAACATCCCCGCGGGTGCCAGCGAGGGCACGCAGATCCGCGTCAGCGGCGAGGCCGAGGTCGGCCAGGGCGGCGGCCCCAACGGCGACCTCTACCTGCTGATCCGCGAAAAGAAGCACCCGGTCTTTGACCGTCGCGGGGACGACCTGCACACGTGGATCACGATCCCGATGACGACGGCTGCCCTGGGCACCGAGTTCGAGCTGGAGACCCTCGACGGCAAGAAGACTGTCACGATCAACCCCGGTACTCAGCCGAACGACGATATCGTTCTGGAAGGGTTGGGCGTCGGACACTTGCAGCGCTCGGGCCGCGGCTCGATGCATGTGCACGTCGACGTCCAGATTCCGAAGAAACTCGACGACAAGTCGCGTGAGCTGCTCGAGGAGCTGGCGAAGGTGCGTGGCGAGGTGCGCGTGGAGCCGCACCGCCAGCAGGCTTCGTTCTTTGACAAGCTCCGTGACACCTTCATGGGGTGATGCGCCGTGACGCTGCCCGTTTTCCTCGCTGATGACTTGACCCCGGCCCTTGAGTCCCTGTCCGTGGGGGACAGTGCGACTCTTGGGGGAGCCGAGGGGCGTCATGCTGCTTCTGTGCGCCGCATTGGCGCGGGGGAGTGGGTCGATGTCGTCGATGGGTGTGGCCTGCGTGCGACGTGCGAGGTCAGCGGGAGCGATAAGTCCTCGCTGTCCCTCGTCGTTCGTGAGATCACCCAGGAGGATTCTCCGAGTCCCGAGGTGATCCTCGTTCAGGCGCTCGCCAAGGGTGGGCGCGACGAGGCTGCCGTCGAGATCTGCACGGAGATCGGTATCGACCGGGTGATTCCCTGGGCGTCGCAGCGCGCGATTGTCCAGTGGAAGGGGCCGAAGGCCGAGAAGGGGCGCGCGAAGTGGGAGAGTGTGGCTCGCGCGGCCGCCAAGCAGTCCCGCCGTGCCTTCATTCCGGTCGTTGAGGGCGTCAAGGATAGCCGCGAGCTGGCCTCCTGGCTCGCCTCCTTGACGGACGAGGGCGGGGTTGCCTTCGTCTGCCACGAGGAGGCCACGGATTCGCTCGGGGCCGCTCTCGCCCTGGTTCAGCAATCCCGTGCGGACGGGCGTCTGCCTGCACGCATCGCCCTCATCGTGGGTCCTGAGGGCGGCATCGGGCCCGAGGAGACTGCGCAACTGGTGGATGCCGGTGCCCGCACGATTGGGCTGGGAGATAACGTCCTGCGTTCCTCCACGGCGGGCGCGGTCGCCCTGGCGCTGATCCGCGCAGCCGCGGGGAAATACTAGGATCCTTCAGCTCCGGAAGCCAGAGATCCTTGCGCTGAGCGTATAGCTTTCGCCCGGCCCCAGCGCGACCACGTCCGTGCCTGAGTTGAAGGCGTTGGGCGGGCAGCTCATGGGCTCGACGGCCACGCCGACGCGGCCGATGTAGTCCGCCGAGTAGACCTGCAGCCAGCGCGCATCGGAGGACAGGGACACGCCCACGCCGGAGGCGGGGTCGCGCAGCGTCACGGACCAGTCGCCCTCGGGTAGGCCCGCGAACGCGTGGTCGAGTCGGGAGTCGCCGATGATGGCGGGGGAGCGGAAGTCTAAACCATAGGATGCCACGTCGTGGGCGGCGATCGGGATCATGGACGCGTCGGCCTCGTAGATGGTGGACGCGGGGTTGACGAGTTCCAGGGCGTTCGCCCGAAGATCGTCGACGGCGAGATAGGGGTGGAAGCCGACGCCGTAGGGGGCGGTGCCCTCGCCGATGTTCGCTGCGGACAGCTCGACTGTGAGGCCGCGCTCCGCGTCCAGGCTGTAGCGCGCGGACGCAAGAAGCGTCCACGGGTAGGAGTAACGCGCCGCGATGAGCGTGCGCAGGAGGACCGAGGAGGGGCCGGCCTCGGCGATCTCCCACTCCTGGAAGGCCACGAAGCCGTGGAGTGAGGTCCCGAATGTCGGTTCGTCGACGGGCAGATCGTAGGCGGTGCCCTCCCACGAGTACGAGCCGCCCGCGATGCGGTTCGGCCACGGCATGAGGACCTTGCCGAGATAGCCAGGAGGGCATTCGCCGACGCCGTGGGGGACGACGAGTTCATGCCCGTGGAAGCGAAACCCCGCCAGGCCAGCGCCGACGGTGACGATCCGTGCCTCGTAGTCCCCAGCCTGTAAAACGATCTCGCGCCCCGAAGCGCCCCGATCCACCATTGATGCTCCTGTGCATTCACTGAACACGAATAACACTCATTCTAAACGGAGTCGAATCGTCTGGGTCACTGACGGAAGCGTATTCTTATAGAGAATGGCTCTCGATTGAAAGGAACGCCTCGTCCTATGGCACACGAGATCACCGACGAATTTGTCGCCTCTCTCCACGCATCCTCAGACTCCGCCCGCGCGGTCGCACGCAACGCCGTCGCCCACGCCGGCGTCGAGCCGGTCGCCTTCGACCGCGCCAAGGTGGTCGCCACCCCCACGGTCGTGTCCCACAAGGTGGACGACTGGAAGGTGACGTCTCAGAAGAAGTCCGGCCGCTGCTGGCTCTTCTCCTCCCTGAACCTGCTGCGTTCGACTGCGCGCACCCACCTTGGCCTCAAGGATTTCGAGTTCTCGCAGAACTACGTGCTGTTCTGGGACAAGTTCGAGCGCGCCAACTTCTTCCTCACCGACATTATCGCCACCGCTAAGACCGAAGAGCTCGACGGACGCCTCCTGCAGTTCCTCCTCGGCGACGTGCTCTCCGACGGCGGCCAGTGGGACATGGCGGTCTCCCTCTACCTCAAGCACGGCCTCGTCCCCAAGGTCGCCATGCCCGAGACCGAGTCCTCCGGCCACACCGCTCCCATGAACGGTCGCCTGAAGGTCGTCCTGCGCCGCACCGCCCTCGAGCTGCGCTCCCTCGTCGAGGCCGGCGCCTCCGAGGAAGAGATCCACGAGGTCAAGGAGGCCGCCCTGGCCGACGTGTGGCGCATCCTCGTCATCTGCCTGGGTGAGCCCCCGGCCTCCTTTGAGTGGGAGTGGCGTGATGACAAGGGCGAGTTCCACCGTGACGGCGTGCTCACCCCGCGCGAGTTCTACCAGCGCTACGTGGACGTGGATCTCACGCAGTACGTGTGCCTCGTTGACGACCCGCGCGCCGAGCACCCCAAGGGCCAGACCCTCACGGTCGACCACATGGGCAACGTCGTCGGCGGCCGCCCGATCCTCTACGTGAACACCCCGGTTGAGCAGATCCGCGAGATCACGGCCTCCGTCCTGGCTTCGGGTCGCGCCGTGTGGTTCGGCGCGGACTGTGGCCAGCAGTCTGACCGCGCCTCCGGCCTCTTCGTTGAGGGCCTGTACGACTACGACAACCTCTTCGGCGTGGACTTTTCCACCTCGAAGGAGCAGCGCGTCAACACCGGCGAGTCCGCGATGAACCACGCGATGCTCTTCACCGGTGTCGACATTGACGAGGAGGGCAACGCCCGCCGCTTCCGCGTGGAGAACTCCTGGGGCGAGGAGCCCGGCGAGAAGGGCTTCTTCACGATGGACGCCGCATGGTTCGACGCCAACGTCTTTGAGGTGGCCGTGCACGTTGACGACCTGCCTGAGGACCTGCGCGCCGCCATCGCCGAGGACCCGCAGCACCTGCCTGCGTGGGACCCGATGGGTGCGCTGGCCTGAGCCAACGAGCCTGACACGCTGGGCGGGGCGTGACATCGTCCCCGTTCGCAGTATGGCCTCCCTGAGCACGGGGCGGGTGGAGTGGGACAATTGTTCCGCGATACCCGCCCCGTTATCTGTGGAGGACACATGAGCACTGACGTGACCCGCGACTTTGCGTTCGGCCTGCCTAAGGCCGAGCTGCACCTGCACCTGGAAGGTACCCTCGAGCCCGACCTGAAGCTGGCCCTGGCCCGCAAGAACGGCGTCGACATCGGCCAGTCCACGGTCGAGGAGGTGCGCGCCACCTACCAGTTCAATGACCTCACGTCCTTCCTGGCCGTCTACTACCCGGCCATGGATGTCCTCCAGGATGAGGATGACTTCCACGACCTGGCCGCCGCCTACTTTGAGCGCGCCCGCGCTAACGGTGTCGTTCGCGCAGAGTGCTTCTTCGACCCGCAGGCCCACACCTCGCGCGGCATCGCGATTGAGACGGTCATCCGCGGTTACTACCGCGCCGTCGTCGAGGCCCGCGAGGCGGGCCTGTCCGCCGACCTGATCCTGTGCTTCCTGCGCGATATGAGCGCCGAGTCTGCCCTCGAGACACTGCAGGCGGCCCTGCCCTACAAGGACATGTTCATTGGCGTGGGCCTGGACTCCGACGAACGCGATAACCCGCCCACCAAGTTCGCCCGCGTCTTCGAGCTTGCTCGCGAGGCTGGCCTGCACGTGACGATGCACTGCGACATCGACCAGGTCGGCTCGATCGACAACATTCGTGCGGCCCTCACCGAGCTTGGCGCCGAGCGCCTCGACCACGGCACGAACATCGTCGAGGATCCCGAGCTTGTCGCCTACGCGCGCGATCACGGCATCGGCCTGACCTCGTGCCCGCTGTCCAATTCCTTCGTCACCGAGGAAATGAAGGGCAAGGAAATCATCGAGCTGACTGCCGCCGGCGTGAAGGTGAGCCTCAACTCCGACGATCCTGCCTACTTCGGCGGCTACATTGGCGACAACTACCTGGCTTTCGCCGACCGTTTCGACCGCAGCCGCGCCGACCTGGAGCGCATCGCCCGCAACTCCATCGAGATCGCGTGGATCCCGGACGATGAGAAGGCCGAGCTGCTCGGCCGTGTGGACCGCTTCGCGAACGAGAACTGACCATCGACGAACGAGGCCGGGGCTGCGGGCGTGAACGCGTGGACCAGCTCCGGCCTCGTCGTGCGCGGGGGAGGGCTGCTCTCACGTCGTACGCACGGTGGACTCGCGCTGTCACAATTGGCCACCCCGTGAACGCGCCGCGCACCGCGCCGACGAGACTGCCATGATAGGAACCATGACGAACCACACGAAGCCGACGTTGTTGATCTCCAACGTCCTGCCGGCACGCCCGGGGGACGAGGCATACAACAACATCTGCATGCGCCTGTGGGATCGTCTTCTTCAGGCCGCGCTGCCTACCTGGAACGTTATTCGCGAGTACGCGCAGGAAGACGGCGCCGAGGGTGCAGCCCTGCGTGCCCAGCATGCCGACGCGATCATCATCATGGGCGGCGAGGATGTCCACCCCAGCCTGTACGGTGCCTCCCAGGGATATCAGGCCGAGGGACGCCACTGGTACCGCGCGGATCGCGGACAGATCGCCCTCGTCGACTACGCCGTGCGCACGGGCACGCCGCTCCTGGGGATCTGCCGCGGCATGCAGATCATCAACACCGCGCTCGGCGGCACGCTCGAGCAGCACATTGAGGGCGCGGACGGCACGCACACGAACAGCCGGATCCTGTCCGACCATCGCTTCATCCGCCACGGCGTTCGCGTCGGTGAGGGAACGAACCTCGGGCGTGCTCTGGCTCCCGTCCTCACCGACTCCGAGCTGATCATCTCCTCCGCTCATCACCAGCGCGTGGCACGAGTGGGCGAGGGCCTGCAGGTGAGCGCCTATGCTCCGGACGGCACCATCGAAGCCATTGAGACGATCGATGCACCCGTCATCGGCGTGCAGTGGCACCCCGAGGACCCCGCCGCCGACATTTCCCAGCTGCGCGCCCTCCTCGGCCACCTGGACGCGCGCCGCGCCCCCCGCCTCGAGAGGGCCTCGACTACCCTGGTCGCATGACCATTTCCCCGGGAACGAATTTCGACGATCCCCGATTCCGCGACGACCAGCGCACACCCGTGCAGCGCATGCGCGACGGTGACTACTACGTCGCGGACGATGAGCTCTCGGCACTCACGAAGCGCGCGGTACGCCTCCTGGCCCTCTACGAGCAGGCGCATCCCACCGACCCGGACATTGCCCACTACCTGCTCTCTCAGGTCCTCGGCGAGGTGGGGGAGAGCGTCGACATCCGACCGCCCCTGCGTGTCGACTACGGGTACAACATCTCCATCGGCGAGGGATCGTGGGTCAACTACGGCCTGACAGTGCTCGACGTTGCCCAGGTCGTCATCGGCAAGGACGTCCTCATCGGCCCCAATTGCTCGCTCTACACGGCGATCCATCCGACCGAGCCCGGGCCTCGTCGAGCGAAATGGGAGTCCGCAGCACCGATCACCCTCGAGGACAACGTGTGGCTGGGCGGCTCCGTCGTCGTGTGCCCGGGCGTCACCATCGGCGAAAACTCGATCATCGGAGCGGGCGCCGTCGTCACCCGCGACATCCCCGCGAACTCGATCGCGGCTGGCAACCCCGCCCGCGTCATCAAAACCCTTGATCCGACGACCCCACGTTCTCTGGAGTCGGTGGGCGTCGGTGTTATTCCGCACGGACACACGGGAGAAGACGCATGAGCATCCTGCCGATCTGCATCACGGGAGAACCGGTCCTGCATCGAGTCGCGGCGCCGATCGACTCCTTCGACTCCGAGCTGAGCGACCTCGTCGCCGACATGATCGAGACGATGCACGCCGCGCCCGGGGTCGGCCTCGCGGCGCCGCAGGTCGGCGTTGGATCTCAGATCTTCGTGTGGCGCTACGCCGGGGGCGGCGCGTTCGACAGCCGCTACCGCGATGTCCTCCAGCTCGACGAGGGGCCGCGCCGTGGCTTCAACACAGCGCTCAGCGGTGTTGTCGTCAACCCGACTCTCGACCTCGTCTGGGATGACGAGGGCACGGGAGCAATCCTGCCCACCCGCCCCGATGCCACCTGCGAGTCCGAGGGGTGCCTTTCCGTGCCCGGATACGGCTACCCGCTGCGTCGCGCACTCGGCGCCGTCCTACGCGGATACGACGTGTCGGGCACCCCCATCGAAGTCGCCGCCCGCGGCTGGCTCGCGCGCATCTTCCAGCACGAATACGACCACCTGCGCGGAACCCTCTACGTCGACCGCCTCGCACAGCCCTACGCGGACGAAGCCGGGCAGGTCATTCGCGAGCGCGGGTGGGGACGCAGCGGATATACGTGGACCCCGGGGGAGTGAGCCTCACTCACATCCTCCCAGGGCCGCCACGTTTGGGTCGGTGGGGGTCAGTGGACCTCGAAACCGAGTGACCGGAAGTAGTTGCGCACTTCCTCCGTGGCCTCGGGCGTGGGAGCCTTCGTGTCCTCCAGCTGGTACTCCAACCCCAGCGAGTGCCACTTGTCCTTACCCAGCTGGTGGAAGGGTAGGACCTCGATGCGATCGATGACGTCCTTCCAACGCGAGACGATCTCGCCGACCTGGCGTACGTTCTCCGGATCATCGGTCAGGCCAGGAACGAGGACGAATCGAATCCAGATGCGAGTCGCGCCACCGCGCGCGGCAATGCGATCACCGAACTCGATGGTGGGTGCCAGCGCGCGTCCCGTTGCCTTCTTGTAGGTCTCCTCGTTGCCACTCTTGACGTCCAGGAGCACCAAGTCGATCGCGTCGAGCATCTCGTCGTCGCAGTTCGCACCCAGGAAACCGGAGGTATCGATGCAGGTGTGCACGCCCATTTCCTTGGCGCCCATCAGGATGCGCTTGGCGAACTGGGGCTGCATGAGGACCTCGCCGCCAGACAGTGTGATGCCGCCCTTGGTCGTGCGGAAAATACGGCGGTAGCGCGCGATACGGGAGAGAAGCTCCGTGTCGGACACGGGAGCGCCGTCCTTCATGAGGAACGTGTCGGGGTTGTGGCAGTACAAGCAACGCAGCGGGCAGCCGTTGAGGAACACCGTCATGCGTGTGCCGGGGCCGTCAACGGCGGTGACGAGCTCCCAGGAGTGAATGGACCCCAGCGTGCCCTCACGCATGCGGCGCAGGCGCTCGGAGCGCTCCAGGTCCGTGATCTCCTCCAGGCCTTCGACACCAGCGCCGACGGTACGTGATTGGGGAGCTTGGAAGTCCTGCTCGCGGAACGTGGGGAGGGCGAGGGGCTGCGACATGTTTCCTTCTTCGCGGTTGAGTGGGAGGCGTCCGTGATGGGAACGAGGCCGGGGATCGTCGGCGGAGAGCGCCGACGAACGCGGGCATAGCAGTGGGGCGCCGAGCGTTGCCCGACGCCCCACTCCAATCAGCGATCAGGCCGAGTGGTGGAAGGTGCGGGACAGAACGTCCAGCTGCTGCTCACGGGTGAGCTTGACGAAGTTGACGGCGTAGCCGGAAACGCGAACGGTCAGGTTCGGGTACTTCTCGGGGTGCTCCATGGCGTCCTTCAGCGTGGACTCCTCGAGAACGTTGATGTTCGCGTGGTAGAGGCCATCCTTGTCGCCGCGCTCTTCGCGGGCTGCCTTCATGTCGGCGAGGCGCTCTTCGTAGGTCTTGGTTGCCATAACATTTCTCCTTTTGTGAGACTCCGGGGTTACCGGATTGGGTGGGTCGCGGCGCGGCACACCCACGTTTGTGGGGTGGCGGGGATCAATACGGGTCACGCATCGATCCCCGCCGATGGTGGATCAGTAGCCCTTGGTGCCGTCGTAGGCGCAGGAATCGTCCGGAACGAAGCCGGCGTCGAGGATGCCGACCAGGTTCTGGATCTGCTCTTCCTTGGAGCGGCCCAGGCCCTGCGGGGTGATCGTGTTCGTCAGCGAGATGCCGTCGAGTGCGTCGTTGTAGTCCAGCTTGCCGACCGACAGCATGGAGGCAACCATGCCGTGCGTGTCGATGCCGTTCTCCGGGTTCGCGCCGGGGGCGAAGGGGGTGCCCTTCTCGTGGCCCGACGGGAAGGAACCGGTGGCCTTGCCGTAGACGACGTTCGAGGTGATCGTCAGAACCGACTGGGTCGGGATGGCGTCGCGGTACATGGGGATCGCGCGGATCTTGTCCATGACGGTGTGGACGACGGTCGCGGCGATGTCGTCGGCGCGGTCATCGTCGTTGCCGTAGGTCGGGAAGTCGCCCTCGGTGCGGTAGTCGACGACCAGGCCGGTCTCGTCGCGGATCGGGTAGACCTTCGCGTACTTGATGGCGGCCAGCGAGTCGGCAACGATGGACAGACCGGCGATGCCGCAGCCCATGGTGCGCACGATCTCGGCGTCGTGCAGAGCCATTTCGATGGCCTCGTAGGCGTAACGGTCGTGGCAGTAGTGGATGATGTTGAGGGCCTCGACGTAGGTGCCAACGACCCAGTCCAGCATCTCCTCGTAGCGCTTCCACACGTCGTCGAAGTCGAGCGGGCCGTCACCCTGGACGGGCTCGTAGCCTTCCATGACCTGCTTGCCGCTCATCTCGTCGCGGCCACCGTTGATGGCGTAGAGCAGGGCCTTGGCGGCGTTCACACGCGCGCCGAAGAACTGCATCTGCTTTCCGACGCGCATCGGGGAGACGCAGCATGCGATGGCGGCGTCGTCGCCCCAGTGGGCGCGGATCTGCGGATCGGACTCGTACTGGATCGAGGAGGTCTCGATCGAGATGCGGGCGCAGAACTCCTTGTAGCCGCGGGGCAGGTTCTCGTCCCAGAAGATGGTGATGTTCGGCTCGGGGGCCGGGCCGAGGTTCACCAGGGTCTGGAGCAGACGGAACGAGGTCTTGGTGACCAGCGTACGGCCGTCGTCGCCGAAGCCGGCGTCCGACCAGGTGGCCCAGTAGGGGTCGCCCGAGAAGATCTGGTCGTAGGCGATGGTGCGCAGGAAGCGGGTGATGCGCAGCTTGATGACGAGGGCGTCGATGATCTCCTGCGCGCCGGACTCATCCAGCGTGCCGTTCTTCAGGTCGCGCTCGAAGTAGCAGTCGAAGAAGCCCGACAGACGGCCGATCGACATGGCGGCGCCATCCTGGGACTTCACGGAGGCCAGGTAGCCGAAGTAGGTCCACTGCACGGCCTCGTGCGCGTTGGTGGCGGGGCCGGAGATGTCGTAGCCGTAGGAGGCGGCGAGGTTCTTCAGCTTCTTGAGTGCCTTGATCTGCTCAGAGTGCTCCTCGCGGTAGCGTGCCCAGTGCTCGGAGAAGGGCTGGTCGGCGTAGCGATCCTTGTCCTTCTGCTTCTCGGCGATCAGATGGTCGACGCCGTAGAGGGCCACGCGGCGGTAGTCACCGATAATGCGGCCACGGCCGTAAGCGTCCGGCAGGCCGGTGATGATGTGGGAAGAACGCGCGGCGCGAATGCGCGGGGTGTAGATATCGAAGACAGCGTCGTTGTGGGTCTTGCGGTACTGGGTGAAGATCTTCTTCACCTCGGGGTTGTATTCCTTACCGGCCTCGTGGATGGCCGTCTCGACCATGCGCCAGCCGCCGTTCGGCATCATCGCGCGCTTCAGGGGGGCGTCGGTCTGCAGGCCGACGATCACGTTGTCGTCCTCACAGATGTAGCCGGGCTTGAAAGCATCGATGTCGGCGGGGGTGTCCGTGTCGACGTCGAGGATGCGCACCTTGCGCTCTTCGGAGAGGTACTTCTCTTCGAGAGTGTTCCACACGCGCAGGGTCTTCTCGGTCGGTCCTGCCAGGAACGAGGCATCGCCCTCGTACGGGGTGTAGTTCAGCTGGATGAAATCACGAACGTCGATTTCATCGCACCAGTTACCCTTTACGAAACCTTCCCAGGCCTTCTGGTCTGCTGTCGTCATTCTTCCTCTTCTCGGATGTCCGTATCCCGTTGTGGGGACGGTGTGTTCGGAGCGGAGCTCCACAGTGCGTCGGATTCCAACGCTTAGGCCCATTGTCCTACGGTTTGGGGGGTCTCCACAACCCATATCAACCGACAGTCTATGTTCTGCGTCTCAGGATATGGGTCCAAAGTCTCTGGCGATTAAATTGTGGGACCAAGGTCCTTAGAAGAAGAGAGGTGGCTTGACCGCCTACACTGGTACCAGTGCCCGTCCCACAAAGGAGAAAAATCCTATGTCTGCACCCCGCCCCGTCCTCGGAGTTGGCGTTCTTGGAGCCGGAACCGTCGGTAGCCAGGTCATTCGTATCCTTCAGTCGAGCCGCGCGGATTTCGCGGCTCGCTCGGGCGCGGAGATGGAGGTGCGCAAGGTCCTCGTCCGCAATGTGGATGCCCCCCGTGATGCTCCGATTGATCGTGAGCTGCTGACGACCGACCCTGCCGAGGCGATCGACAATATGGACCTGGTCGTCGAGTTGATTGGCGGCATCGAGCCTGCCCGCACCCTCGTGCTGCGTGCGCTCAACCAGGGCATCTCGGTCGTGACGGGTAACAAGGCCCTCTTGGCGGCTCACGGCCCCGAGCTCTACGAGGCCGCCGCAGCCAATGATGCCGACCTCTACTACGAGGCAGCCGTCGCGGGTGCCGTCCCCGTCGTCTACGGCCTGCGCGAGTCCCTTGCGGGTGACCGCATTACGACCGTCATGGGCATCGTGAATGGCACGACCAACTTCATTCTGGACGCGATGAGCACGAAGGGCCTCAGCTACGAGGAGGCGCTCAAGCAGGCGCAGGATCTCGGTTTTGCCGAGGCCGACCCGACCGCGGACGTCGAGGGCTTCGACGCGGCCGCCAAGTGCTCCATTCTTGCCTCGCTCGCCTTCCACACCCGCGTCGGCATCGATGACGTCGCCGTTGAGGGAATCACGGGTATTACCAAGGAGGACATGGAAGAGGCCGCGCGCATCAACCATACGATCAAGCTCCTGGCCATCGCCGAGCGCCGCATTGGCGAGGATGGGCGTGAAGGCGTCGCGATGCGCGTTCACCCGGCTCAGGTTCCCGCTGATCATCCGCTTGCGTCCGTCGACGGCGCCTATAACGCGATTCTTGTCGAGGGCGAGGCCGCGGGCCGCCTGATGTTCTACGGTCAGGGTGCGGGTGGCGCGCCCACGGCCTCGGCCGTCCTGTCCGACCTTGTTGCGGCCGCGCACCACCGCGCCTTCGGCGGTCATGCCCCGCGCGAGTCGGTCTACGCGCACCTGCCGATCCTCGATCCCGGGTCGACGCACACCCGCTACCAGATTCGCCTGCAGGTGGAGGACCGCCTCGGCGTCCTGTCCGATGTTGCCGGCATTTTTGCCCGCCACGGTGTCTCTATCCAGTCCGTCCACCAGCGTAACGACGAGGTTCCCGGCGCCTGCGTCATCGTCGTGACCAGCCACCGCGCCCGCGAGGCCGACCTGCGCGCCGTTGCCCGCGCGCTCGCCGTGTCCGACGCCGTGCGTGAGGTGACCTCCACGATCCGCGTTGAGGGTGAGTGACGTGCGGCTGCGAGATGATTTTGTCGCGGTGAAGGTCCCCGCGACTAGCGCGAATCTGGGTCCGGGATTTGACTGCATGGGCCTGGCCCTCGACCTGTGGGACGAGGTCTCTGTCCACGCAACGACGGGAGCGACCTCGGTCGTCGTCGAGGGTGAGGGAGCTGGAAATGTCGAGCAGGGCGAGGACAACCTCGTCGTGCGTGCCCTGCGCCTTGCACTGGACCGCGTGGGTGCCCCTCAGGTGGGTGTGCGCATGCACTGCACGAACCGAATCCCTCATTCCCGAGGCCTGGGTTCCTCAGCGAGTGCGATCGTCGCCGGCGTGACGCTGGCACGCGCCCTCATTGGCGACGCCGACGTGCTCGGCCGCCAGGAGATCCTCGAGATCGGCTCGCACATGGAGGGGCATCCCGACAATGTTGCTCCCGCCGTCTTCGGGGGCGCGACCGTGTCGTGGATGAACGAGGAGACTTCCGAGGTGGGCAGCGTGCGCCTCACCCCGCCCGAGGGCATCAATCCCGTCGCGTTCATCCCCGACTTCGAGCTGCGCACCGCCGCCGCGCGAGCCGCCCTGCCTGCGACCGTTGCGCACGGTGATGCGAGCTTCAATGTGGCGCGCGGTGCCCTGCTGGCCGCCGTCCTGTCTGGTGGCGCCCAGGTGAGCGGGGGAGCGGACCTGCACGCGCTCCTCATGGAAGCTACGCGCGACCGCCTCCATCAGGAACAGCGCCGGGCCGCGATGGAACCCTCGCTGGCACTCGTTGACTGGCTGCGGGGTGCCGGTTTTGCTGCCGTTGTCTCCGGTGCGGGGCCGACCGTTCTGTCTCTGGAGAAGGTGGAGGCGGATATTCGCCGAGACGCAGCTGGTGCGGGCTGGCGTGTCGTGCCGCTGGCCGTGGCCGCATCGGGCGTGCAGATTACCCGCGGAAGCCTTGCGAAAGTCGAGTTTTAGTCGCTCGGCTTCGCTGTGAGTTTGTTGGCAACCACCGCCAGCCTCGCCGTCTAAGTGACAGCGGGCTGGCGGTCTTGCTATATTTTTTTCAGGTCCGAGCCGATTGCTCGACTCCGACCTTTGCGGTGCGCCTCTTTCGCGCATCTTCCTGATCAAGCTTTTTGTTGTGCTTGAGTAATCACCTCGCCCGCTGTGGGCGCATTCCAGTAAGGATCACTTCGTGAGCAACGAAACCTCCGCCGAGACGACCGCGTCGCTGTCGGCGATGAAGCTGCCCGAGCTGAAGGCTCTGGCCGCCTCCCGCGGCCTGAAGGGCATTTCCCAGCTTCGTAAGCCCCAGTTGATCGAGCTGCTGAGCAACGGCGCCGGTGCCTCGACCCCGCAGGAAACCGCTCCCCGTGAGGACGCTCCTGCCTCGTCCAAGAAGAAAGCCGACAAGCCCGCCGCCGAGAAGTCGGCAGAGGAGGCTCCTGCGGCCGAGAAGTCGGCTTCTGAGGCTCCCGCCGAGGCACCTCGTCGCTCCCGCCGCCGCCGCGCGGTGAGCCAGGGCACCGTCGAGCCCGCGCATGTCACTCTTGACCTGCCCCTGCCCGCCGCGGAGCGCACCGAGGCCACCCCGGAGCCGGACACGGCCGTCGTCGAAACCGTTCTCAACATCGAACTGCCCGACGGGGATGACACCGAGGCGCGCCGCCCGCGTCGCGAGCGTGGCCGCCGAGGCCGACGTGACCGCGAGAACCGTGAGAACCGCGAGAATCGTGAGGGTCGTGAGAACCGCGAGGGCCGCGAGAATCGCGAGGGTCGCGAGGGCCGCGAGAATCGCGAGGGTCGCAATCAGCGTGGCGGCGAGGAGAACCTGGCGCCGATCGCCGGCATCCTCGACATCCAGGAAAACCACGCGTTCGTGCGTACCTCGGGCTACCTGCCCGGCCCGAACGACGTCTACGTGACGCTGGGCAACGTGCGCCGCTGGGGCCTGCGCGCCGGTGACGCGGTCGCCGGTGCCGTCCGCCTGCCCCGCGAGGGCGAGCGCCAGCGTCAGAAGTACAACGCCCTCGTGCGCGTTGACTCCGTGAATGGCATGACGATTGAGCAGGCTCAGGCGCGCCGCGAATTCGGTAAGCTGACGCCCGTCTACCCCTCCGAGCAGCTGCGCATGGAGACCTCGCCGAAGGCCTACACGCCGCGCGTCATCGACCTGGTCGCCCCCGTGGGCAAGGGTCAGCGTGGCCTCATTGTCTCCCCGCCCAAGGCGGGCAAGACCATGGTCATCCAGCAGATGGCCAAGGCCATTGAGCTGAACAACCCGGAGGTGCACCTCATGGTCGTCCTGGTGGACGAGCGCCCCGAAGAGGTCACCGACATGCGTTCGATCGTTAAGGGTGAGGTCATCGCCTCCACCTTCGACCGTCCTGCCTCGGATCACACGACTGTCGCCGAGCTGGCGATTGAGCGCGCCAAGCGCCTCGTCGAGCTGGGCCAGGATGTTGTCGTCCTCCTCGATTCACTCACGCGTCTGTCGCGCGCCTACAACCTGGCCGCGCCCGCCTCGGGTCGCATCCTCTCCGGTGGCGTCGATGCATCCGCCCTGTACCCGCCCAAGAAGTTCTTCGGCGCTGCGCGCAACATCTCCGAGGGCGGCTCGCTGACCATCATCGCCTCCGCCCTGGTGGAGACCGGCTCGAAGATGGACGAGGTCATCTTCGAGGAGTTCAAGGGTACCGGCAACATGGAGCTGCGCCTGTCGCGCCAGCTCGCCGAGCGCCGCATCTTCCCCGCGATCGACCTCAACGCGTCGGGTACCCGTCGCGAGGAGCTGCTGTTTGCGCCCGAGGAGCTGCGCATCATGTGGAGGCTGCGCCGCGTCCTGGGCACGCTCGATCAGCAGCAGGGCCTCGAGCTCGTCCTCGACAAGCTTAAGGAAACCCAGTCCAACGCTGAGTTCCTCATGCTCATCCAAAAGACCACGCCCTCCGAGTGATCGGCGGGTAGGCGCGGGGCGAGTGGCGAGAGCCGCTCGCCCCGTTTCCTGTTGAGGCGTACGTGCGAGTACCGGACAACTGATAAGGCCTGTGCCAGAATTGGCGCATGGTGAACATGACACCGAATGCGGCCAATACGCCGGCACCACGGGGTACCTCGCGCCGATCCTGGAGCGCTGCGCGCGGATTTCTACGCCTCGTTGTTGGTCTCTTTCTCTCGCTGACGGCCCCCCTTCAGCTGGCAATCGCGATCTACGATCAGGCCCATCACGGGATGGGGGAGGCGGTTCGCTGGCCGAATTGGAGCGGCTGGGTCATGGCACTGTGTGGAATCGGCGTACTGTGGGGAGGGGTCAGTTGTCGGCGCTCGAGGCGTCGGAAAATGACGATGATCGCGCAGACGTGGGCATCCTTGGAACAGCAGCGGGCGCAGGTCGAGCGCGTGTTCTCCGCGCTCGTCGGCGCCGGGCACTACGAGAGCGCACTGGCGGCGCGCTATGAGTGTGCCCGAGCCGAACGCGTCAGGGTTGGCGCTCGAATCGAGGAGTACAGGGCGCCCGGTTTCTTCGCATCGCTCAGCGAGGCATCGGGAGGGGCGGAGGATGAGATCCTTGCGCAGATGGCCGTCCTGGCGGATGCGGATACCGCGATCATGGCTGCGCGCGACTTCTTTGCCGTCGCGCCCGGCTGGCGCGAGGTGTGGAACAACGAGATTGGCCCGATCATCGAAGACTTGGACGTCCTCGATGACGTTGCAGACAGCCTCGAAGCAATCGGCACGGAGGCGCACATCCTGACGGACATTGAGGCGTTCCGCGAACATCTGGGGGATGACAAGGACACGGTGATCAGCCTTGGAGAACGCCTCGAGGGCAGGCAGCTCGGTCCTGCCCAGGCGCTGGAAGAACTCGACCGGATAGCCAACGAGGCACGAGCGCGCACCGCCGAGCTCATCGAGGCGACTCTCGCCACCGATGCCTCGTCGCAGGGACGCGCACGCTACGCGCGGTGGAAGGGTGCGGGAATCGCCCTGACCGCGGCTAACGCCGAGTACGACGGGGCCTACTGGAGCGAGGACGCAGACACTGACGTCGAGTACAATCCGGCAGCCACGATCCGACTGATTGCAAACTCCGCAGGCGTCGAGCTGAACGGGCTGCCAGCCCCGGCGACCGGTGTCCTGACGGCTGGCCGCGCATCCATCTATCTACTGCCGATGTATCTTGATCGATACGTGACTGGCGACGTGGATGCGGCAGGCGACGGGTCATCCTCGAACTGAGTGGGTGGTGGGGGTCGGTTGCGTCGTTGCTGCGTCTCGAAAATGCTGGTGCCACCGTGCGTGAGCCTGACCGTCATGTCAGAGTGAAGGCATGACGTCTTCGACGAGCGATGCAATGAACTCAGATCCCACGAGCCAGAATTCCCGGAATACTCGGCTCGATGTCCGCGGTCTCCTGCGTATCGTGCTGGGGGCAATTCTGGTCCTCTTCACGCCCGCGTGGTTGGCGGTGGCAGCATACGAATACTCGCAGCCGACCGCGTCGGCGACGAGCCTCGTCGCACCCGTTGTGGAGATCCGCGACGAAACCAGCAGCTTTCAGAGCGTCGACGGCCGCCCGCTCAGTGTCGCCCTGGAGGGGATCGGCTTCCTGCGCCCCATCCACCTCGTCGTCCTGTCCACGGACAACCTGACGGATGACAACTTGGACGAGGCGACCCTGAAGTATGCGCGCGCGAAGCATCCCGAGTGGATTGCGCGCAACGGCTACAAATGGGCCGACGGCTACTTCATCCTCGCGGTGTCTCCCACGCACCGACAGGTCGGCACTTACTTCGGTGAAGATATTGCGCCGGTCCTGTCGATCCAGGGCGAGATTCAGGACGCCGCGAAGGATGATTTCCGCGAGGGCCGCTGGAGCCAAGGTGTGGTCGCGGCGGTGAACACGGCGGCGTCCATCATGCCCAACGAGGCCGGGATGAGCCTGGAGAACCGGCCGGTGTGGCCCGACTGGAAGGGAGCGCTCGCAACCCTCGTCGGAATCGGCATACTCGCGCGCGGAAACAGCCTGCACCGTCAGGCGCGCGAGAACGCGAGCAAGGTGGCCGAGGAGTGGCAGGCTTTGGAGAGGCGCCGCGGCGAGGTCGAGCGCGCGTTCGTGGCTCTCCTCGAAGCCGGGGATTACACGACGGGTCTGTCCGCGCGATACGAGTCTGCACGCGCCGAATACGAGAGGGTACGCGCCCGCATCGCGCAGACACAGTCGACGCACTTCCTGGGAACGCTGAGCGCGCAGGCGTCGGACGAGACGGATGAGATCCTCGAGGATCTGCACGCGCTGGCGGACGCGGACCATGCGATTTTGGCGGCAGGTGACTTCTTTGCCCTGAGGCCCGGCTGGCGCGCCATCTGGGACAACGAGGTGGGCCCCGTCTTCGAGGATCTGCAAGCAGTCGATAACGTCGGGGTCAAGGTGCGCGACCACGTGAAGAACCCGAAGGTGCACGGGGCGACCAAGTCGCTGTTCCAGTGGACGAATGAGCAACGCGGCCTGCTGCTCGGCCTCGGCACCCGTCTCGAACGCGCCGAGGTCACCCCGGTTCAGGCTCTCGAAGAACTCGACCGAATCGCGAATGAGAGCCGCACGCGCCTGGCGGACGTGGTGACGAGTGCGCTAGCGCTCGACACCTCAATGGAGGGTAGGCAGCGGTATGCCAGGTGGCAGAGCCCGCCGGCCGAACTCGTGAATGCAGCCGAGATGTTCTACAAGGGCTCCTACCTCAGCCAGGGAGCCACGCACGAGTACAATCCCGCGTCGACGATTCGACTCACCGCGAATTCCGCCGGTGTTAACCTCGCGGCATACCGGGCCAACACGTCGAGTCGTTTCAAAGACTACGACAGCTACATCTACGTGAGGCCCCTGTACCTCGACGAATATGTGATCTCTAGCGGCAGTACCTCGTCGAGTACGTCGAGCGCGAACTACGGTTCCTCTTCGGGTGGTTTCTCGGGCTCCGGTTCCTCCTCGTCCTTCTGATGGACATCAAGGTGGTGAGCGGATGGGGGCGAAGCATGCCAGAGTGGAGGCATGACATCCTTCGAGACAGGCGGGCTGGATAACGCTCCTGCGCGCCCGGACATGTTCTGGCGAGGCGCGCGCGGATTTCTGCGCATCCTGGCGGGCATGCTTCTGTTCCTTGTGACTCCCGCGTGGTTTGTGATCGCGTCCGCCGTGGATGTGCCGCAGATTCTTGTGTGGCCGGCATGGTACGCGTGGGTCATCTCGTTCATGGGTATCGTGCTCTGGGGGCGCGGATGGATGCTGCGTCGCCAGGTACGCGACAACCTCAGGCGGGCCTGTGACGAGTGGGAACCATTGGAGAAACGGCATCAGGACGTCGAGCGGAGCTGCGTTGCGCTCTTAGAATCTGGGCGCTACCACCGCGGGCTCGCCGCGCGCTGGGAGGGTGCTCGCGCCGAACGCGAGAAGCTGCGTGCCCAGATCGCTGCGGGGTCGTCGGTTCCGTTCCTCGCTTCGCTGAGTGCGGCAACGGCACGGGAGACGGATGCGATCGTCGAGCATTTCCACGGTCTGATGGATGCGCACGTCGCGATGATGGCGGCTCGCGATCTCTTCGCGCTTGCTCCCACCTGGCGCGGGATATGGGAGAACGAGACAGGGGTGGTTTACGAGGACCTGACCGTCCTCGAGACCCTCGCGGAAAGTGTCCAGCGGCGCAGCCGAGAGCCGATGGTTCTCAGCACAGCGGCGTCCCTCGTGGCGTGGGTCAATGAGCATCGCCTGGCTGTGTACGATCTGGCGGCGAGCATTGAGCGCGCGCAGATGGACCCCGCCGATGCACTGACGCAGCTCGATCGGATCGCCGACGAGGCCAGAGTGCGCCTGGTGCGACTGATCGAGGTGGCTCTCGCTACCGACACGTCCATGATTGGGCGGAGGCGGTACAAGCGTTGGAGAAGGGGCGCGGGTGAGAAGCTGCGCACCAATGAGACCCGCTACATCGGCGCGTACCGCATCTCCGGCATGACGTATACCTACAATCCCGCCCAGGCGATTCGCCTGACCGCAAACAGTGCGGGTATTGATTTCAAGGGTAGTGCGGCTCATTCCACCGCCCTGTTCACGGCGTTTAACGCCACCGTCTACGTGCCTCCCGCGTATCTTCATCGTTACCTTGTGTGGGATGGAACCTCGCGGTACGGATCATCGCGGGCGAACTACCTGACGTCCGCCGCGAACATCGGTCCGCAGGGGCAGACACGCTAAGCGCGGTACTGTGAGCCGACCTCGTGCTCACGGGGAGTGTGGGTGGCCATGCGTGTTGTGCGCCCATAGCGGATCTCACGTGTGTTGCTTCCTTTCTTCATTGAAGGGGAAGGGTGCGTGTGCGATAATGTCCTGTCGGCTTACCGGTTCACCGGCATGCCCCAGGCGCTGCTAGCGCGCTGGAGGGCGAGCCTCCGCCAGATGCGGGGGACGCTGCATGTCCGGACCCGGAGCACCAAACGATCCAGGAGAAATTCCATGAAGAAGGGTATCCACCCCGAATACGTGGACACCGTCGTGACCTGCACGTGCGGCAACAAGTTCCACACCCGTTCCACCATCACCTCCGGTGAGATGCGCGTGGACGTGTGCTCGGCCTGCCACCCGTTCTACACGGGCAAGCAGAAGATCCTCGACACCGGCGGCCGCGTCGCCAAGTTCGAGGCTCGCTACGGCAAGCGCGTGCGCCCCTCGAAGTGAGGGTGAGCAGCTAGCTCAACGGCGGTGTCGTTGGCCCCATGGCCGACGGCGCCGCCGCTTTGTCAACTGTACGGATCGAAGGATGTGGTGAATAGTGGCCGCGACGGAGGAGCTTGGCGCCCTGGGCCCCCTGCTGGAGGAATACGAGCAGGTCGAGGCGCAGATGGCGGATCCCCAGACGCTGGCAGACCCGCAGCTGATGCGCCGCGTGGGACGCCGCTACGCTGAACTTGGTCGCGTGAAGGCTGCCGCAGATCGGCTCGCAACCGCCTCGGGAGACCTTGAGGCCGCCCGTGAGCTCGCCGCAGAAGACCGCTCGTTTGCTGACGAAATTCCTGCCCTCGAAGAAGAGGAAGCGGCAGCCCACGAGGCCCTCGTGAAGATCCTGGCTCCTCGCGATCCCGAGGACGCGATGGACGTGATTCTCGAAATCAAGGCCGGCGAAGGCGGTGAAGAGTCCGCGCTCTTCGCATCCGATCTGGCGCGCATGTACGGTCGCTACGCCGAGGCTCACGGTTGGAGTGTTACCGAGATGAGCGCGACCCACACCGAGCTGGGCGGCTTCAAAGACATCACCCTGGCGATCCGCGCGAAGGGCACGCCCGCCCCCGATGAGGGCGTGTGGGCTCACCTGAAGTATGAGGGCGGCGTGCACCGCGTGCAGCGCGTTCCCGTGACCGAGTCTCAGGGTCGCATTCACACGAGCGCCGTCGGCGTGTTCGTGATGCCGGAAATCGAGGACGATGAAGAGATCGTCATCGACCCGAACGACCTGCGTATCGACGTGTATCGGTCGAGCGGCCCCGGCGGGCAGTCCGTGAACACGACGGATTCGGCTGTTCGCATCACCCACATGCCCTCCGGCATCGTCGTGTCGATGCAGAACGAGAAATCTCAGCTGCAGAACAAAGAGGCGGCCCTGCGCGTGCTGGCGTCGCGCCTGGCTGCGGAGGCACGAGCGAAGAAAGAGGCCGAGGCCTCGGCCCAGCGCCTCTCCCAGGTGCGCACCGTGGATCGCTCGGAGCGTATCCGCACCTATAACTTCCCGGAGAACCGGATCGCGGATCATCGCACGGGCTTTAAGGCACACAACCTCGACGCGGTCCTGTCGGGCGCGCTCGATGCTGTCATTGCTTCGCTTCAGGAAGCCGATGAGGCTGAGCGCTTGGCCGCCGCCGCGCAGTCATGACGGGAGGCGACATGAGCGCATGGTCCTTGAATGAGGCCCGGTCGTGGGCTCGTGAGCGCCTGAGCGCCGCAGGGATTGACTCCGTCGATGCGGACGTACGTGAGCTGCTCGAATGGGCGTGCGACGCCCCATCTCAATGGTTGGTCCCGACGCAGCTGAATGAGGAGCAATCCGACAAGCTGCGCTCCGGGGTGGGGGAGAGGTCCCTGCGTATCCCCCTCCAGCACGTCACCGGTCGCATGTTCTTCCGTTCGCTCACGCTCCAGTCGGTGCCCGGCGTGTTCATCGTGCGTCCCGAGACCGAAGTTCTCGCTGGTCTCGCCATCGACGAGGCCGGGGCTATCGTGCGTGAGCGTGGGGAGGCGCGCGTGGTCGATTTGTGTACGGGATCGGGTGCCATCGCGTTCGCCGTCGCTCTGGAGGCGGCGTGCACCGAGGTGTGGGCGGTTGAGAAGGAAGCGGATCCTTTCGCCCTGGCGTGCCGAAACCGGGATCTCGTCGGAGCGCGCAGCGTACATCTCGAGCGCGCAGACGCCACGGCGGATACAACCCTGTCCCACCTGGACGCGATGGTAGACGTGGTCGTCACGAACCCACCCTACGTGCCGGCGGATGAAATGCCGACTCAGCCTGAGGCGAGCGCTGACCCTCACGTCGCCCTGTACGGCGGTAGCTCGGACGGCACGGCGATTCCCGTGCGTATCATTCGTCGCGCCCGAACACTGCTGCGGCCCGGCGGCACGCTGCTGATGGAGCATTCTCCGAGCCAGGATGCGGCGTTGCGCGACGCCGCTCGCTCAGCTGGATTCGTCGACGTGGAGACACTACCTGACCTGGTGGGACGCCCACGCTTCCTGCGTGCCCGTGCGCCCCAATCGACGAAGCCCACCGCATCCGTGACACAATGACAATGATGAGCACCGAGACGATCCTGAGCGCAGCCCCCACCCTGAGTGAGGCCGACCTGGCGCGCGCCCAGCAGGAGCTGCGCGACGGGCACCTTCTCGTCGTCCCCACGGACACCGTGTACGGCATCGGAGCAGACGCGGCCAACCCCGAGGCCGTTGCTGCTGTCCTGGCCGCAAAAGGACGCGGACGGCAGATGCCGCCCCCCGTTCTCGTTGCATCCGTCGATGTGATCGGCTCCCTGTGTGTCGACGTCCCCGATGCCGCCCGCACGCTCGCACGCGCCTTCTGGCCCGGCGGACTCACCCTCATCCTGCGAGCTCGCCCCGACCTCGGGTGGGACCTCGGTGAGACCGGCGGAACGATCGGCGTGCGCATGCCGAACCAGGATGCACTCCTGCGTCTTCTGCGTGACTTCGGGCCCATGGCTGTGACCTCAGCGAACCTGACGGGGCAGCCCCCGGCGACGTCCGTGCAGCAGGCCGTCGGCTATTTCGGTGGGCGCGTTGCCGCCTACCTTGACGGCGGACCCACCCAGGGATCCACGGCCTCGTCGATCGTGGACTTCGCCCACGACACACCGCGCGTGCTGCGCCTGGGAACCATAGCCCTGGATGACCTGAGCGCCGCGGCCGGTGTGGCTATCGCGCCCGTGCAGGGGAGTGCCTCGTGAAGGTTTACCTCCTGCTGGGCGCTATCGCGATGGCACTGACGATTCTGCTTACCCCGGTCGTTCGATGGACCTGCCTGCGCTTCAATATCTTGCCCCCTCTGCGCGGCCGCGACCTCCAAAAGACGCCGATCCCACGCCTGGGCGGCGTCGCCATGACCATCGCGTTGATCGTGACGATGCTGGTCGCCTCACGCATCCCCTACATGGCACCCCTGTTTACGACGACGGTCCCATGGGCCGTGATGGCCGGCGCCGCCGCCATGTGCATCCTCGGTATCATCGACGACATCATCGAATTGGACTGGATGGCCAAGCTCGGCGGCCAGGTGCTGATCGCAGGCGGCATGGCCTTTGGGGGTGTCCAGCTCGCATCCTTCCCGATCTTCGGCATCACGCTCGGCTCCTCACGCCTGTGGCTCTTCGTCTCCGTCTTCTTCATCGTCGGCATCATGAACGCCGTCAACTTCATCGACGGTCTCGACGGCCTGGCATCGGGCATGATTGCGATCGGCGCAGGCTCTTTCTTCGTCTACTCCTACATCATCACCCGGCTGATGGGAGCAGCTTCCTACGCGACGACTGCCAGTCTCATCGTCATCGCGTTGCTCGGCGTGTGCGCGGGATTCCTCTGGTTCAACTTCCACCCCTCCTCGATCATGATGGGTGGGGGAGCGGAGACCATGGGGCTCGTCCTGGCGGCCGCCGGCATCATTGTCACCGGCAAGATCGATCCGACGCTGCTCGGTCGTCAGCAGATGATCGTGTCCGCGCTGCCCCTCATCCTGCCACTGTCTGTCATTTTCATGCCCGTCCTCGACTTGGTCGTCACGTCGATCCGTCGCATGAGCCGTGGGAAAAGCCCGTTCGTCGCAGACCGTTCGCACTTCCACGACCGCCTGCTTGTTGCGGGACACTCCCACCGCGGGGTCGTCGCGATCCTGTGGATGTGGACCGCCATCGTCTGCGTGCCCGCCGTCGGCCTCCTTGTCTTCGAGTGGTGGAGCGTCGCCTTCGTGGCCGTCGTTGCGGCGGCGATTGGCGTGGCCGTCACGACCCGTGAATTTCCCAAGGAAGATATCGCCCGCGAGGAGGTTCCCGCATGAGCTACTTGCTTGCCGTCCTCATGATTGTCATCATCTGCGCAGCGCAGTGGTTTTTCACCTCTCGCGCCCTGCGCTCTGCTTCTCACTTCATCGGATGGGTCAGTGGCGGATACGCGGCAAAGATCGGACTTCTCGCTCTCGGCCTGTACGTCCCGCGCGCACTTGGGATCGACGTGCGCATCGCCGCAATAGCGACGATCATTGCGATTATCGTGTCCTCCAGCGTCGAGATGGTCGTCATGATGCGCAAGCGGACCATGAACGTCGACGTGCCGGGAGACACTGAGTAACCCTTGCGCGTGCCTGAGACCCCCATCTCTGTGTAGAATGGACCGAGTTGCCCTGGCGGCAGACACAAACCAATGGAGTTGAGATGAAGGAGGCACATTCCGTGTCCGATCACGCGCCTGCTCGCCGCACCGCGTCCAAGCCGCGCTGGTATTGGGTGAGCCTCGCGATCCTTCTGATCATCATCGCTCTCACAGCCTACCCTGCCTTCACGCAGCACCCCCACCAGCCGGCTCTCGAGGACTTCTTCCCGACTGTCATCTTCGGTGAGGGAACATTCTACGAATTCAACCGCCTCACGCTCGCTCGCGTCATCATGGGCGTGCTCGTGTGCCTGGTTCTCGTGCTCGTGGCGCGCAAGCCCAAGCTCGTGCCGACCCGCGGCCAGATGGCCGTCGAGGCCATCGCCGGCTACATCCGCGATAACGTCGCCCTCGACATGCTCGGTCCGAAGACGGGCCGCAAGTTCTCCGGCTTCATCGGTTTCCTCTTCTTCGGTGTTCTGTCCATGAACATCGCGGGCATCATCCCCGGCATCAACATCGCCGCCTCGTCGGTGGTCGCTGTGCCGATGGTCTTCGCCCTCATCACGTACGTCACCTTCATCGGTGCGGGTATCGGCAAGCAGGGAGTGGGTGGCTTCTTCGCCTCCCAGCTCTTGCCACCCGGCCTGCCCGTCCCCATGTACCTCCTGATCACGCCGATCGAGTTCCTGTCGAACTTCATCGTCCGCCCCGTCACGCTCACGCTGCGACTCCTGTGCAACATGATCTCCGGACACCTGCTGCTCGGCATGACCTACTTCGGTACGGCATTCTTGCTCCACGAACTCTCCGTCCTGTCTGCCGCCTCCGCGCTGACCGGCGCCGCCATGTTCGTGATGACCGGCTTCGAGGTCTTCGTGGCCTTCCTGCAGGCGTACATCTTCACGATCCTGTCGACCGTGTACATCAAGCTTTCCGTCGAACATCACTGACCCCCAACGCCACACCCGGTGTTACTAACAGAAGGAAACCACAATGGGAACCGCAGCATTCGCCTACATCGGCTACGGCCTCGCCACCCTGGGCCCCGGCCTCGGTATCGGCCTCATGGTCGGCAAGACCCAGGAAGCGACCGCCCGTCAGCCCGAGGTTGCTGGCCGTCTCTTCACCAACATGATCATCGGCGCCGGCATGGTCGAGGCCCTCGGCCTCATCGGCTTCGTTCTGCCGCTCATCGTTAAGTGATCGCCATGCACCAGATTGTCGCCGCTGCGGACCAGGAGGTCGGCGGCCTCGCCGTCATCCTGCCGCCGCTGTATGAGATTTTCTGGTCGGCTGTCGTTCTGCTTATCGTCCTGCTCCTCGTCGGACGCTACGCGCTGCCTCGCATCTACCAGACGATGGACGAGCGTGCTGCAAAGATCGAGGAGGGCCTCGGTGCCGCCGAGCAAGCGAAGGCCGATCAGGCCGCCGCTGCGCGCGAGCGCGAGGAGATCATTCGTGAGGCGCACGCGCAGGCGCACACCATCCGTGAGCGCGCCAACGACGAAGCGAAGGCCATTGTGGCCGCCGCCCGTCACGAGGCAACCAGCGAAGCTAACCGTATCGTCGAGGCCTCCCAGCGTCAGATCCTCGCTGAAAAGCAGGCCGCGCAGATCTCCCTGCGCTCCGAGGTGGGTCTTCTCGCCTCTGAGCTGGCAGAGAAGATCATTGGTGAGCAGCTGACCGACACGGCGCTGACCTCCCGCGTGGTTGATCGCTTCCTTGACGAGCTCGAGGCCGACAGCGCGTTGGTCGAGGAGAAGCGATGACACAGATGCGCACGATCGAGTCCGTCCCCTTTGCGAAGGACCTGGCGGCGGCGCTTGCCGTACCCGGTACCGACGCAATGCGGGTGGCCGAGGATTTTTTCGGTCTGGCCGACCTGTTCAAGGAGAACACTCGTCTCGCGCGTGCAGTGACCGACCCGGCGCGGTCGGTCGCAGATAAGCAGGGCCTGGTGTCCGACGCGTTCAGCTCCCACGTCACGCAGGCGACGATGTCCGTCGTCAACGCTGTTGTCGCGGACCACTGGCGCCATCCGGCCGACGTCGCCGACGCGCTTGAAGTGCTCGGCATCCTCGGTGTGCTCAATGCGGCGGGTTCCCACGGCGCCCTCGATCAGGTCCGTGAGGAGCTGTTCCAGGTTCGTTATTTCTTGGCGCACCACCGCGAGGTGCGTGTTCGTCTGTCGGATACGGCCAAGGGCAACTCCCATGAGCGTGGGGATATCGCCACGAAGCTCTTCGGCCAGCGGGTCAGCGTCTGGACGATGCGCCTGCTGCGCCGTGCGGTCGGTCGCTCGAACCACGGTCGTCTTCTCCACAACCTGCGTCGTTACGCCCAGTGGGCTGCCACCATGCAGGACCGACTCTTCGTCACGGTTGCTACGGCCGCGCCGATGAGTGACGCCCAGGTTGAGCGTCTGCGCGCCATCCTCTCGAAGCGCTACGGCACTGCCGTTGACCTGGCGATCTCGATTGATCCCGAGGTCATTGGTGGGTTCCGCCTGCGTGCGGGCATGACCGCGATTGACGCTTCACTGGCCACGCGCATCGCTGCTGCGCGCAACGCGATTGCCAGCTAGCACCTCTCATACACACACATTTATTTCTTTTCTTAGTTAGGAATCCTCATGGCTGACCTCAGCATCTCCCCGGAGGAAATCCGCGGAGCACTGGACTCCTTTATGGAGTCCTACCGTCCGGCGGACGTGGCCACCGAAGAGGTGGGTCACGTCATCGAAACGGCCGATGGTATCGCGCACGTCGAGGGCCTGCCCGGCACCATGGCGAACGAGCTGCTGCGTTTCGAGGACGGGACGCTGGGCCTGGCCATGAACCTCGACCAGCGCGAGATCGGCGCCGTTGTCCTCGGTGACTTCGGCGGTATTGAAGAGGGCCAGGTCGTGCACCGCACGGGCGAAGTTCTCTCGGTCCCCGTCGGTGACGGCTACCTCGGCCGCACGGTCGACCCCCTCGGCCGCCCGATTGACGGCCTTGGTGATATCACGGACCTGGATGGGCGTCGCGCGCTCGAACTGCAGGCCCCCGGCGTCATGGCACGTAAGAGCGTGCACGAGCCCCTTGCTACCGGCCTGAAGGCCATCGACTCGATGATCCCGGTTGGCCGCGGCCAGCGTCAGCTGATCATCGGCGACCGCAAGACCGGTAAGACGGCGATCGCGCTCGACACGATCCTTAACCAGCGCGACAACTGGAAGAGCGGCGACCCGAATAAGCAGGTGCGCTGCATCTACGTGGCGATCGGCCAGAAGGGCTCGACCATCGCCTCCGTGCGTTCCACGCTGGAGGATGCCGGCGCCATGGAGTACACGACCATCGTCGCCTCCCCGGCCTCGGATCCCGCAGGCTACAAGTACATGGCTCCCTACACGGGTTCCGCCATCGGCCAGCACTGGATGTACCAGGGCAAGCACGTCCTCATCGTCTTCGACGATCTGTCCAAGCAGGCCGAGGCCTACCGTGCAGTGTCGCTGCTGCTGCGCCGCCCGCCGGGCCGCGAAGCCTACCCCGGCGACGTCTTCTACTTGCACTCGCGTCTGCTCGAGCGTTGCGCAAAGCTTTCCGACGCCCTGGGTGGCGGTTCGATGACCGGCCTGCCGATCATCGAGACCAAGGCGAACGACGTGTCGGCCTACATTCCGACGAACGTCATTTCGATCACCGACGGTCAGATCTTCCTGCAGTCCGACCTGTTCAACTCGAACCAGCGTCCTGCCGTCGACGTGGGTATCTCCGTGTCCCGTGTCGGTGGTGCCGCCCAGCCCAAGGCGATGAAGAAGGTCGCCGGTACGCTCAAGCTGACGCTCGCGCAGTACCGCTCCATGGCCGCCTTCGCGATGTTCGCCTCCGACCTGGATGCGGCGACGCGCCGTCAGCTGACGCGCGGTGAACGTCTGATGGAGCTGCTCAAGCAGCCCCAGTCCACCCCGTACGCGATGGAGGATCAGGTTGCGTCGATTTGGATGGGCACCAAGGGCTACCTCGATGACATCGAGGTCGAGGACGTCCTGCGCTTCGAACGCGGTCTGCTCGACCACCTGCACGCGAACTCGACCGTGCTCGACACGATCGCGGCGACCGGCGACCTGACCTCCGAGACGGAGGAAGCGCTCAAGAATGCCGTCGAGGAGTTCCACCACCAGTGGATCAGCGCCGGCCGTGGCACCGCCGACCTGGAGGACGGCGAGGTCGTGGCTGAGCGCACCCGCGAGGAGATCTCGCGCGGTCGCACGAACGAGAAGGCCTAAGCGATGGGCGGACAGCAGAGGATCTACAAGCAGCGTATCGCCTCAACGACGACGCTCGCGAAGGTCTTCCGCGCCATGGAGATGATTGCTGCGTCTCGCATTGGTGCGGCGCGGCGCGCTGCCACTGAGGCGGGGCCCTACGAGAAGGCCCTGACCCAGGCGGTCGCGGCGGTTGCGATCCACACGGATCTCGACCACCCGCTGACCGAGGAACGTGAGGACACGAGTCGTGTCGCCGTCCTGGTTGTGGCATCGGATCGCGGTATGGCCGGAGCCTACTCAGCGACCATCCTGCGCGAGTCGGAGAAGCTGATTGCGGACCTGCGTGAGGATGGCTACGAGCCCGTTCTCTATACCTTTGGACGCAGGGCGTCGGCGTACTTCCGCTTCCGCGGTGTCACCATTGAGCGGGAGTGGGAAGGTGAGTCTGACTCGCCCTCTCCCAACACTGCACGCGAGATGGCGCAGGTGCTGCTTGAGCGCTTCATGGACCCCGATCCTGACACGGGCGTCGGTGCGCTGCACCTCGTCTACACGCGTTTCAAGACCGTCATGAGCCAGGTGCCCGAAGTGCGCCAGATGCTCCCGCTGACGGTTGTGGATGCCCCCGAATCGGACGAGGAACGCACGACCGAGCGCGGCTTCGCGGATGACCCGGCATCGGCTCAGCCCGAGTACGAGTTCATTCCGTCGGCCCAGGCCGTGCTCGATACGCTCCTGCCGCTCTACGTGGAGGCGCGCATCCACAACGTGCTGCTCCAGTCCGCAGCGTCCGAGCTCGCATCGCGTCAGCGTGCGATGCATACGGCGACGGACAACGCGCAGGAACTTATCACCAAGTACACGCGTCTGGCGAACTCGGCCCGCCAGGCGGAAATCACCCAGGAAATTACCGAAATCGTGGGCGGGGCCGACGCTCTGGGCGCGAGCTAAGCCCTTCGAGACACGGAGTAACACTATGACTGATACCCAAGCAATTGCCGAGGGACGCGTCGCCCGCGTCGTCGGCCCTGTCGTCGACGTTGAGTTTCCCCCGGACCGCATCCCGCCGCTGTACAACGCGCTGACCGTCGAGGTGAACCTCGCTGGCCAGGGTGAGGGTGAGTCGTCCTTCACGATGACGCTTGAGGTTGCCCAGCACCTGGGCGATAACCTCGTGCGTACGATCGCGCTGAAGCCCACCGACGGCCTCGTGCGTGGTGCGCCGGTCACGGACACCGGTGCGCCGATCTCCGTCCCCGTTGGTGATGTCACCAAGGGCCACGTCTTCAACGTGACCGGCGACGTTCTGAACCTCGAAGAGGGCGAGACCCTTGACGTCAAGGAGCGTTGGCCGATCCACCGCCAGCCCCCGGCCTTCGACCAGCTCGAGGCACGCACCAAGATGTTCGAGACCGGCATTAAGGTTATCGACCTGCTGACCCCCTACGTGCAGGGCGGTAAGATCGGCCTCTTCGGTGGTGCGGGCGTCGGCAAGACCGTCCTCATCCAGGAGATGATTCAGCGCGTGGCTCAGGACCACGGCGGCGTCTCCGTGTTCGCCGGCGTCGGCGAGCGCACCCGTGAAGGCAACGATCTGATCGGCGAAATGGAAGAGGCGGGCGTCTTCGATAAGACCGCTCTCGTCTTCGGCCAGATGGATGAGCCGCCGGGCACGCGTCTGCGCATCGCCCTGACGGGTCTGACCATGGCGGAGTACTTCCGCGATGTTCAGCACCAGGACGTCCTCCTGTTCATCGACAACATCTTCCGTTTCACCCAGGCGGGTTCCGAGGTCTCCACGCTGCTGGGCCGCATGCCTTCCGCCGTGGGTTATCAGCCCAACCTGGCCGACGAGATGGGTCTGCTTCAGGAGCGCATTACCTCGGCTGGCGGCCACTCGATTACCTCGCTGCAGGCGATCTACGTTCCCGCCGACGACTACACCGACCCGGCTCCGGCGACGACCTTCGCTCACCTGGATGCGACGACCGAGCTTTCCCGCGAGATCGCGGCCAAGGGTATTTACCCCGCCGTGGATCCGCTGGCTTCGACCTCGCGCATCCTCGACCCGGCCCTGGTTGGTCGCGAGCACTACGACGTTGCGACGCACGTCAAGGCGATCCTGCAGAAGAACAAGGAGCTGCAGGACATCATCGCTATCCTCGGTGTCGACGAGCTGAGCGAGGACGACAAGGTGACGGTCGCGCGTGCGCGCCGCATCGAGCAGTTCCTCTCGCAGAACATGTACATGGCTGAGAAGTTCACGGGCGTGCCCGGTTCGACCGTGCCGCTGTCGGAGACCATCGAGGCGTTCAAGCGCATTGCCGAGGGCCGCTACGACGATGTTCCGGAGCAGGCCTTCTACAACTGCGGTGGCATCGACGACCTGGAGCGTAACGCTCACGAGCTGGCCAAGGAAGCCTGATGGCATCGGGTAAGTCCTTGCAGGTCGAGGTCGTCTCCCACGAGGGACGACTGTGGCATGGTGCCGCGCTCTCGGTTCAGGTGCCGACGGTGGATGGAAGTCTGGGCGTTCTGCCCGGCCGCCAGCCGCTGCTGGCCCAGATGGGCGAGGGTACCGTGACGGTGACGTGCGCGTCCGAGGTCATGTCTTTCGAGGTCAGTGGGGGATTTGCCTCAGTCGACTCGGATTTCGTCACGGTCGTGGCTGATCACGCTACAGTGACAGAACAGTAATTCGACGCTACGCGAGGAGGACCTCATGAGCCTGATGATGATCGTGATCTGGTGTGTGGTTCTCCTCGCGTGTGTCGGGGCGATCCTGTGGGCGTACATGAATGTGCGCGCCCGCAGGATCGTTTCGCGTTTGGGGGCGTTCCGCTGTTGGTCGCGTCCGGACGTGCACGCGGGGTGGACGGCTGGCATCGGCGTGTATGGTGTCGAGGAGCTGTCCTGGTATCGGCTCGTGGGGATGAGCTTCAAGCCGGTCTATTCGATCCCGCGTCGGGGCATGGAGGTCTCGGCTCCGATTGCGCACTCGGCTGACGGTTCCGTGGTCGAGGTGCGCCTGGCGTATGGTGAGCATCGTTACGAGGTCGCCGTGGAACGCCTGACATATAACGGATTGGTCTCCTGGGTGGAGTCTGGTCCTCCGCGCCTCGTGTGAACAGGATTGGTAAGCTCGCGGGGTGCGTATTGTTATTGCTTCCTGCACCGTTGATTATTCGGGTCGGCTGAGCGCCCACCTGGATCCGGCTAAGCGCGTCATCATGCTCAAGGGTGACGGATCGGTTCTCATCCACTCTGAGGGCGGCTCGTACAAGCCGCTGAACTGGATGACGGCACCCTGCACGGTCTCCATGGGCGAGCCCGGTGAGGACGACGAGGGCGTCGAGCAGGTGTGGACGGTTCAGGCCGATAAGACCGATGACAAGCTCATCATTCGCATCCACGAGATTATCGCTGACGTGAACGAGGATCTGGGTGTCGACCCCGGCCTCGTGAAGGACGGCGTGGAGGCGCACCTGCAGGAGCTTCTCGCCGAGCAGGTGCCCCAGATTCTCGGCGAGGGCTGGGAGCTGGTGCGCCGCGAGTTTCCGACGCCCGTGGGCCCGGTGGACCTGATGGTTCGCGACGCGGATGGCAACCACGTGGCGATCGAGGTCAAGCGTCGCGGTGGTATCGACGGTGTCGAACAGCTCACGCGCTATCTCTCGCTGCTGGGGCGCGATGCGTTGCTCGGTGACGTGACCGGTATCTTCGCGGCCCAAGAGATTACGAAGCAGGCGCGCACCCTGGCCGAGGACCGCGGGATTCGCTGCGTGGTCCTGGATTACGACGCGATGCGCGGGGTGGACGACCCCGAGTCTCGCCTGTTCTGATGGCGCTCTCTCGGCGCGCGAGCCTGGGGCGCATTGTCGCCCAGGGCCTCGTCTCAGCGACCGCGGCGCGCTCGCCGCTGGGTGCTGTCGAGAATCTGCTGGCATTGCAAGGACAGCAGGTCAGCGCGATCCCGTGGGCGATTGGCGTGCGCTGCGAGGGTATCTCGCGGGCGCAGGTGAGTGAAGCGTTCGACTCGGGTGACCTCGTTCGTTCGTGGCCGATGCGCGGTACCGTGCACGTGACCAGCGCGCGCGACCACCATTGGCTGCGGCGACTGCTGCGCCATCGGCGTGCGGCGTGGGAACGCCAGGCGTCTTCTCTGGGCCTGTCGCCTGCGATCGTCGACCGCGCGGCCCAGGTCGCGTGTGACCTGCTGGATGCGTCGCCGATGGGAGTGAGCCGCGCGGAGCTCGTCGAGGCGTGGGAGAACAGCGGCATCGACACTGTGACGGCGTCGTCCTCACAGGCGGGTCTGCGGCGCCGCCATCTCGTCATGCGCCTGCACCTGGACGGGGTGCTCGCCGCAGGTCCTCTGCGCGCGGGGGAGCATCTGATGGTTGATGCGCGAGGGCTGCCTGGTGCACCGGGCGTCGCGCAGGGGGAAAGCGGACATGACGAAGCCCTCGCGGTTTTGGCCGCGCGTTACGCCTGGGGGCACGGTCCTATTGACGAGGCCGACCTGGCCAGGTGGACCGGGTTGACTCTCACACAGGCGCGTCGGGCGATGGCCGGGGCGCGCGAGGCGGGGAGCAGCATCGGCTTGCCCATCGCGGAGTTTGAAGGTGGCCTGGCTCGCGCTGACCTCGCTGACCTTGTGGAAGCTGTCAGAGACGAGGCCGAGGCGATGCTCGCGCTGCCCTCATTTGACGAGTTGCATGTCGGCTATAAGGACCGTTCCTGTCTGACGGACGAGGCGGGCGAGGCTTTGATCTGCCCGGCGAAGAACGGGATGTTCCGTCCGATTGCTGTTGCAGGTGGACGCTTGGTTGCCGTGCGCGCCCCCGGCAGCCAGGTTGTGAGCGCCGATGGCTGCTGGACCTATGAGGAATCGGCGCGACGGGCGTTCGGCGACTGGGAGAAATGGTTGTCTGAGACACAGCACTAAAGTGTCATGTGTGCCACAATATGTGTATGACTATTTCTGTGCTGCGTGGCCGTCTGGTTCTGGAAAACTCCGTCGTTGAGGACGGAATCATTGAGTTCGACGGCGCGACTATTACCCGTGTCTGTCCCGTTTCTGACTATGAGGGCGAGGTGCCCGAGGCCAGTGATTCGACCTATCTGCCCGGCCTGGTCGATGTGCACTGCCACGGCGGTGGAGGAGAGTCCTTCCCCAACGCCGAGACCGCCGAGGCTGCTCTTGTTGCTGTCCTTGAGCATCGTCGTCACGGGACGACCTCCCTCGTCGCGTCCTGCGTGACCGCCTCCGCCGAGGTGCTGCATGCGCGTGCCAAGACCCTGGCCGAGCTGGCCAAGGCCGACGAACTCGCCGGCATCCACTTTGAGGGTCCTTTCGTTTCCCATGAGCGCTGCGGTGCGCAGGACCCGACCTACATCGTCGATCCTGACGCCGACCTGACTCGCACTCTTATTGACGACTGTCAGGGCTATGCGCTGTCGATGACGCTGGCCCCCGAGAAGCCGAACGCCTATGGTCCAGGATCGGTTGCCGAGGCCCTCATCGACGGGGGAGCGGTGCCCTCCTGGGGCCACACGGATTCCAATTCGGTGAAGGCGCGCGAGGCTCTGGCCTACTCGCGCGAGCGTTTCGCGCAGGTGGAGACCAAGCGAGGCCCCCGTGCGACGATCACCCACCTGTTCAACGGCATGCGCCCGCTGCACCACCGCGATACCGGCCCGATTGCCGAGTTCCTCTCGGATGCCGCGCGCGGCGGCGCCGTCGCCGAGCTCATCTGCGACTCCATCCACGTCGATCCCACGCTCGTGCGCGACGTCTACGAACTCGTCGGCCGCGAGCACATCGTTCTCATCACCGACGCGATGGCTGCCGCTGGAATGGCCGACGGCGAGTACACGCTCGGCCCCCAGGACGTCATCGTCAAGGATGGTGTTGCTCGCCTCGCACAGGGCAATGCCATCGCCGGAGGTACCGCTCACCTGATGGACTGCGTGCGTGTGGCCGTCACCAAGGGCGGGATCCCGCTCGTCGATGCCGTGTACATGGCCTCCGTGCAGGGTGCCACGATCCTGGGCGATGACACGATTGGCTCGCTCGCGCCAGGGAAGAAAGCCGACATCGTCGAGGTCGACGGCGACCTCGCCGTGCGCCGCGTCTGGCGACGTGGCACTGTGGTTGCGTGAGAGGCAAACGAAGCAAGAAACGACCGTGGGGCGAGGCGCGTCCATTGCAGATGGACCGCCTCGCCTCCGTGCCGCGTACGGAGCGTGGTCCGGACGGCCTGGACTATCAGGTGCGTCGCCTGCCCAGCGCGGCCAAGGAATACACCTGTCCGGCTTGCCTGCGCCCGATTCCACAGGGCAGCGCCCACATCGTCGCGTGGCCTGAAGAGGCGCCTTTTGGATTGCCCCAGGGGGTGGACGGCCGCCGTCACTGGCACTCGGAGTGTTGGCGTCGTCGCCTGCGACCGCTGTGACGTGCGGATGTGATGCATCACTGCCCGGGGTGCGGATTCGGCCATGCCCGCGGTGAGCACGTAAAGTGGGGACTGAAGAATGCCCGCAGTGTGGGCATTGGACGTGAGGAGCAACCGTGGAACTCTTTAAGCGATACATGGCGGCATCGTCAATGGGCGTTGTCGCTCTTGTATGCGTGCTCGTCGGGCTGCTCGGCGTGACCGTGCTGCGGCCGCCGACGCATCAGGTGTCGTCCGTCGATTCTGCGACGGATCTGATCATGACCCGCGGCAACGTGCTGTCGATCGTGAAGGATGACGTGACGGTCACCGCGACGTCGAAGTCCGGTGCCCCAGTGACTCTCAGCATCGGTACGACGCAGGACGTGAAGGGGTGGATCGGCGACGCAGCCTACACCGAGGTCATCGGTGTCGAGTCGGATCGAACGAAGCTCAAGGCTGAGTCTCACGCTGCGGTCGCCTCCGGTCAGACTGCCCCCGCAGTTCCTTCGACCCCCGCCCAGTCGGGCGCCCAGTCCGGTGTTCAGTCGGGTGCCCAGCCCCTCGCCGATCCGACCTCCGCAGACCTGGTGACGCAGCTGGCCTCCTCTGACATGTGGTTCAAGCAGGCCAGCGGGCAGGGGGCCGTCAGCCTGGATCTGGAGAACGTTCCCTCCGGTCGTTCCGCTCTGGCTGCCTCCGCGGCTGGCCCGGGTGACCTCACGCTGACCCTGACCTGGAAGGTTGAGCAGACCAACACCCTGGCGATTATCGCGTTCCTGGCTGCCTGCGTCTTCGCGCTGATTGCCCTCGCGCTGTTCCTCACGCGCTGGCAGCTCCTGCGCCTGCGTAAGATCCGCGAGGCCCGTATCGAAGAGCGCCGTAAGGCGGATTCCCTGGAGACTTCTTCGATTAACTCCGCGGCTGTCGCGGAGCGTATCGCTGCCGCCCGTGACTCGGCTCCCGTTCCGGCTCCCGTCAAGGACACTGAGGCCGTCGATGAGGCCGATTCCTCGAAGGATTCTGCTGCCTCCGCTCCCGATGAGAAGCAAACCGAGGAGAAGGCGCAGTGGGGTGCGGCCGCGTACACGCCGACTGTGGCCGAACCCGCAGTTGATGCCCCCGTGGAAGAGCAGCCCTCGCAGGAGGAGCCTGCCGTCGAAGAAGACGCCGGCAAGCCCGCAGCCGAGTCGGCACCTCAGGACGAGTACGTTCCCGATCCGCTCACGGATACGTTTGAGCGTCGCGGACGCCACGGCCTCGACAATGGACCGATCGATCAGGATCCGCCCGAGCGCGCCACGACCGATACCGGTGTCATCGACCTGTCCGGCATTCGTGGCGGTCGCACGCTTCCCTCGCGTCGCGCGCTGCGCGAGGCCCGCAACAACGGTGAGCAGACGGTCGTCGTTGACGGCCAGGAATTCAACACCGGCCTGATCCCGGTCACGCGTCCTCGCGCGGCCGAACCTGCCGCTCCGACCTCGGCGCCCGATGACGATGCGTCGAAGACCGGCGGCTGGACCTCGATCATGTCCGGTTGGCTCAAAGACCGCGAGGAGGGCAAGTGATGAAGAGACGGACCGCAGCGGTAGCGACCGCCGCCCTCCTGATGGCATCGACGCTCGGACTGAGCGCATGCTCCAACGAGATCGTCGCCCAGTCGGGCGAGGAGACGCAGAGCGCCGCGAACCTGGACCTCGAGCGCATCTCCTCCGTCCTCGACGCGACGGGCAGTGCCATGACGACCGCAGACGCGTCGCTGAACGCACAGGATCTGTCGGGCCGCGTTTCCCAGGGGGCGCTGGCCTACCGCACCGCTCAGTACGCGCTGGCCACGGCCTCGGGCCAGGCCCCGCAGGCCCTGGACTTTACCCCGGCATCCCTGGCGATCACGAATTCTGATTCGTGGCCGCGCGCGATCTTCAACATCTCTGCGTCCTCCACGACGGCGCTGCCCGTCCTGCAGGTGTTCGTGCAGGACTCGGCGCGGTCGGACTACCAGCTGACGAACTACGCGCGACTGCTGGGCGGCACGCAGCTGACGCTGCCCCCCGTGGGCACGGGCTCGGCCTACGTCACTGGTGACTCTGAGGGATTCGTCGTGAGTCCGCAGGCCGCTCTGTCGCAGTACATTACGATGCTGAACTCGGGCAGCCAGGATACGTCGCAGTTCCCTGCAGACGACTTCACGAAGACGTACCTGACGGGCATCAGTGACCTGAACTCGTCGGTGAGTGCCGCAGGCTCCGTGACTGCCGCGGCGACCGCGACGGATTACCCGATCTCGGGACTGGTGCTTCAGGATGGTTCGGCTCTCGTCGCCGCTAACTTTAAGTACACGCTGACCTACCAGCGTACCGTCGCGGGCGCGACGATGAACCTGGGCGGAAAGACCGCGACCATGAGCTCTGGCGGCACGACGGTGGAGGGCACGGCGACCGCAGATTACCTGGCGACCGTCCTCATGCGCATCCCTTCGAAGACTGCCGGTGGAACCCCTCAGGTCGTCGGCGGCGAGTACACGATCGTGTCCGTGGCGCTGGATCCTTCCTCCAGCCCGGGCTGATTTTCACCCACAGCGCACATGTCGTCCCCACGTCTTTGAGTCGTGGGGACGACGCATATCATCGTTGATAGAAATACTTCAGCCACGAAGAGGACCATCATGACCACGCCTGACCCCCGTCCCGCATCCGAGGCGACGCCCATGCCCGCAGACTCGCACGGAGCCGTCGACCTCTCGGCCCGTCAGAGCGCTCCCGGCGCCGCGCAGGACGCCTCCCCCGCAGCGGGGGAGGGGCTCCACATTCCCCTCATTACGACCACGGACGAGGAGCACTTCCAGGACGTCATGTCCACCTCGCAGGCCGTGCCGGTCATCATGGTCATGTGGTCGCCGCGTTCGCTCGAATCCAAGCCCACCCTGGCCATGCTCGAAGAGATTGCGCGTGAGAACGCGGGGAAGTTCCAGCTGGTCGAGGTCGATATCGACAAGGCCCCCGCGATTGCTCAGGCCTTCCAGATCCAGGGCGTGCCCACTGTGGTCGCTCTCGTGGGTGGGCGTCCCGTTCCGCTGTTCCAGGGCGGCGCAGCGAAGGAGCAGGTGCTCCCCGTCATTTCGCAGGTCCTGGAGGCCGCCGCGCAGATGGGCGTCACGGCGCGCATAGCCGTGGCTGCCGAGGACAGGGTTGCCCCGACCCCGCCCGAGCACGAGGCCCCTCTGGCCGCCGAGGCCGCCGGCAACCTCGACGAGGCCATTGCCGGTTGGGAGAAAGTCATCGAGCTGAATCCCCGTGACGAGGAAGCGAAGTCTCACCTGTCCCGCGTGCGCCTGGCGGCTCGCAATGCCCAGGCTGACGCGACCGACCCCGCAGCCCGCGCCGACGCGCTGTTCGCCGCGGGTGATGCGGCTGGAGCTTTCGACGTGCTGCTCGACCTGCTTGCCGCCTCCACGGACGCAGAGGAGCGCGACGCGCTGCGCCTTCGTCTCTTGGACCTTTTCCGTGTTGCGGGTTCAACCCCGGAGGTCTCCAAGGCGCGTACGCGCCTGGCGATGCTCCTCATGTGATACCGTCGTGCCAACGCACAGTTGCGGAAAGGGGCCGTCATCATGGCTGCATGGATCATCGTCGCTCTCGTGTTCGTCTGCGTCGTCGTGTGGTACGGATGGCATTCCACGCACAACGAACTGACGAAGAAGATTGACCGGGAGCCCGACCCGGAGGCTAGGCGCGAACTGATCAAGCTGCAGGGACAGATAGACCGGGGCAGGGCGGGCTTCTAAGGATCGCCCGCGTACACCGTCGCGCGCCGCAGCGGCAACGGCTAGGCAGCGAGAAGGCCGGAGCAGGAATTCCTGCTCCGGCCTTCTCGTATCAGCCTACGGCGTCAGCGCACCTGCGAGGCGGGCACCAGCCAGACGGCGCCCAGCGGCGGTACGCGCAGAGACGCGGAGACCGGGCGGCCGTTCCACGGGGTGTCCTCGGCGATGATGGTGCCGACATTGACGACGCCAGAGCCACCGAACTCCTCGGCGTCCGTGTTGAGGATTTCGACCCACTCGCCGCCGAACGGCAGACCCACGCGGTAGCCCTCGTGCGGGTTTCCAGCGAAGTTCGAGATGCACACGACGACCTCACGGTTGCCCGCCTCGTCCGAGCCCTTACGCAGGTAGGAGATCAGGTTGTGGTCGCCGTCCGAGGCGTCGATCCACTCGAAGCCCGTGTAGTCGTCGTCCCACATGGCGGGGGAGGAGGCGTAGATCGCGTTGAGGCGCTCCACGAGAGCTGCGACGCCGGCGTGGCCCTCCTGATCCAGCAGCCACCAGTCGAGGGAGTAGGACTCGTTCCACTCCTGCTCCTGGCCGATCTCCTGACCCATGAAGAGGAGCTGCTTGCCCGGGTGGCTCCACTGGTAGGCGTACAGGGAACGCAGGCCAGCCAGGCGCTGCCACTTGTCGCCGGGCATCTTCGAGATCAGTGAGCCCTTGCCGTGCACGACCTCGTCGTGCGAGAGCGGGAGCACGTAGTTCTCGGAGAAGGCGTAGACCAGGGAGAACGTGAGCTCGCCGTGGTGCCAGCGGCGGTTGACCGGATCCTCGCTGAGGTAGCGCAGCGTGTCGTTCATCCAGCCCATGTTCCACTTCATGCCGTAGCCGAGGCCACCGCCGGACGTTGGGGCGGTCACGCCAGGCCACGCCGTGGACTCCTCGGCGATCATGACGATGCCGGGGTGACGACGGTACGCTGTCGCGTTTGCTTCCTGGATGAACTCGATAGCCTCCAGGTTCTCGCGGCCACCGTACTGGTTGGGACGCCACTGGCCGTCCTTGCGCGAGTAGTCCAGGTACAGCATCGAGGCCACCGCATCGACGCGCAGGCCGTCAATGTGGAAGTCCTCGAGCCAGTACAGGGCGTTGGCGACCAGGAAGTTACGCACCTCGCGGCGACCGAAGTTGAAGACGTAGGTGCCCCAGTCGGGGTGCTCGCCGCGCAGCGGGTCCGGATCCTCGTACAGCGGGGTGCCGTCGAAGCGGGCCAGCGCGAAGTCGTCCTTCGGGAAGTGGGCGGGAACCCAGTCGAGGATGACGCCGATGCCCGCGCGGTGGAAGGCATCCACGAGGTAGCGGAAGTCATCCGGTGTGCCGTAGCGCGAGGTGGGGGCGTAGTAGGAGGTCACCTGGTAGCCCCACGAGCCGCCGAAGGGGTGCTCAGCCAGGGGCATGAACTCCACGTGCGTGAAGCCCATCTGCTTGACGTAGGGGACTAGTTCGTCGGCCAGTTCGCGGTAGCCCAGGCCCTGGCGCCACGAGCCAGCATGGACCTCGTAGATGGACATCGGGCCGGTGTGGACGTTGCGGTCCTTACGGGTGGACATCCACTCCTGGTCGGTCCACTCGTGGAAGTAGTCGGTGACGACCGAGGCGGTGGCCGGTGGAATCTCGGTGGCGCGGGCCAGCGGGTCGGCCTTCTGGAACCAGTTGCCGCCGGGGCCCTGGATCTCGAACTTGTAGCGCGCACCCACGCCGACCTCGGGAATGAAGAGCTCCCACACGCCGGAAGAACCCAGCGAACGCATGGAGGTCTGCGTGCCGTCCCAGTAGTTGAATTCGCCGACGACGCGCACGGCGCGTGCGTTGGGGGCCCACACCGCGAAGGCAGTGCCGGTTGTCTCACCGAGCTCGTCGGTGTAGGTCTTCACGTGCGCACCCAGGACGTTCCAGAGGTTCTCGTGACGGCCCTCGGAGATCAGGTAGGTGTCCATCTCGCCCAGCGTGGGCAGGTAACGGTAGGGGTCGTCGCGCACGATGGTCTCATCGCCGTAGGTGACGGACATGCGGTAGGCGGGAATCTCCTTGTCGGGCAGGGCCGCGACCCAGATGCCGCCGCGCTCGTGGGATGCAGCGTAGGCGCCCGTCGGCGTGATGATGTCGACCGCGTCGGCCAGGTGCGCGACGACGCGGATGGTGACGCCGTCGTCGCCGAGGTGGGCGCCCAGCACGGAGTGGGGCGAGTAGTAGGAGCCTGAGGCAACGGCGTCGAGGATGTCGTCATTGACCGGGATCGGCGTAAGTTCGCAGCTCATGGATTTTCCTTACTCCAGATGGGTGAACCGCTCAGTTCACTGGTGTTGATAAGTCTAGCGTCTGACCGGCAAAAAAGGGAGCCGGGTCTCATATTGGCGGGGTTATGGAGGGGCGTCGTGCGCCCGGCACACCGAGATGGTAGCGTGCGGGCGCACGAGCCTCGTTAGGCTTGCGCCCAGGGGGATGTGTGGGCGGGTTCGACCTTGAAGACGTGGCCGAGGCGCGTCACGGGGGACAGGGATACCCAGTTGGAGGATCCCCACACGTAGGAACGTCCGTCCAGTTCGTCGACGACCGTAATGTGACCACCGGGGGTGGCCAGGCCCATGGCCTCGAGATCGAGTTCAACGGCGGCATCCACGCCCTCGTGCGGATCCAGGGAGATCACGCAGATGACGGTGTCGGGCTTGCCGTCGGAGGTGAACTTGCCGGGAATGTGCCGTGAGAACGCGATGAGGCGATCCGAGGAGGTCGGGTGGATGCGGATCTGGTGGAGCTGGCGCAGCGCGGGGTGCTTGGTGCGCGCGGCGTTGAGTAGCGTGAAGAGGCGCGAGATGCCGATCGGCTCGGCGTCCTCCCAGCGGCGCGGGCGGAACTCGTACTTCTCGTTGTTGTTGGGCTCCTGGTAGGTGCCGCGCGGCTCGTTCTCCACGAACTCGTATCCGGAGTAGATGCCCCACGTGGGTGCGCCCAGAGCGGCGAGCATCGCGCGGATCGCGAAGATCGCGGTGCCGCCGTCCCACATCTGCGGAGTGAGGATGTCGTGCGTCGTGGGCCAGAAGGCCGGTCGCATGAGGTGCGCGGTTTCTTCGGAGACCTCGCGCAGGTACTCTTCAATCTCCTGCTTGGCGGTCCTCCACGCGAAGTACGTGTAGGACTGGTCGAAGCCGATCGCGCCGAGCGTGCGCATCATGGCGGGGCGCGTGAAGGCCTCGGCCAGGAAGAGTGCGCCCGGGTACTGCGCCTTGACGTCGGCGAGGAGGCGCTCCCAGAAGGGGATGGGCTTCGTGTGCGGGTTGTCGACGCGGAAGATCGTCACGCCGTGGTTGATCCATAGCTCGATGACGTCGCGCACGGCCCGGTAGATGCCCTCGGGGTCGTTGTCGAAGTTCAGGGGGTAGATGTCCTGGTACTTCTTGGGTGGGTTCTCCGCGTATGCGATGGTGCCGTCGGCGCGCGTCGTGAACCACTCGGGGTGCTCCTTGACCCACGGGTGGTCGGGGGAGCACTGGAGGGCCAGGTCGAGGGCGACCTCCAGGCCGAGGCCTCGGGCGCGCTCGACGAAGCGGTCGAAGTCAGCGAAATCGCCGAGCTCGGGGTGGATGGCGTCATGACCACCCTCTGGGGAGCCGATGCCGTAGGGGGAACCAGGGTCGCCGGGAGCGGCTTCCAGGGCGTTGTTCTTGCCCTTTCGGTGCGTCGTGCCGATCGGGTGGACCGGGGTCAGGTAGACGACGTCAAAGCCCATGCCTGCGATGCGTGGCAGGTCCTCCGCCGCCCCCGCGAGCGTGCCGGAGACCCACGTGCCGTCGGGGTGCTGGAAGGCCCCCGCAGAGCGCGGGAAGATTTCGTACCACGCGCCCGCCAGGGCCTTCGTGCGGGCCATGTCGAGCGGGTAGACGCGCGATGAACCGATCAGGTCGCGCAGCGGATGGTCGCGGAAGATGAGACGCACGCGCGAGGAGATGCCCGCGGAGAGGCGCTGCTGGGCGGAATGACTGGTGTCGCGCAGGCGGCGCGCCGCGTCAGTCAGGACGTCAATGTCCGAGGCCGGGGGACGCTGCTGGGAGGGATTGCCGTAAGCGGTGCCTTCGGCCGCGCGCTCCATGAGGCGGGCGCCCTCCTCAAGCATGAGCTCGACGTCGACGCCGGCGCCGACCTTCACGGTCGCGTCGTGGCGCCACGTCGCGTAGGGGTCCGACCAGGAGTCCACGCGGAAGGACCACGCGCCGGGCGTGTTCGCGGCCACCCAAGCCTCGTACCGGTCGAGGCCGGGGGCGATGTCCACCATGCGCGTGCGGGAGTATTCACCCCCGTCCGGGCGCAGCAGGACGGCCTCGGCGGCGAATGCGTCGTGCCCTTCGCGGAACACGGTCGCACGAATGGGGAAAGGCTCGCCTTCGGTCGCCTTAGCGGGAAGTGTGCCGTCCTCAATGACGGGGAACACTTCGATGATCGGGATACGGGGCAACAGTTTCTCGCTCACGAGACCCACACTAGCCTATGGAAGGGGCTGGGAGAAAGTGAGGCCCATACCTCGGTGATAGGGAGGGCGCTCTCATGGTCTGTCAAGATTTTAACTGTCGCCCAAAATGCTGGTATTCCAGCGGAAAAGACGGAGGGTAGCCCCCAGATGTCCAGGAACTACCCTCCGTGTGAGGATCTGCTGACTCAGTAGCCGCTGTTCTGCAGCCCTGCCATGATCGCGCTACCAAAGAGGACGAACATCAGGATCGCCGCGACGATGCCGATGATCTGCCAGATAAACATGGCGCGCGCGTAGTTACGCTTCGCAGGCGATCCGCCGGAACCCAGGGCGAGCACCAGCAGGTAGATGAAGCCGACCACCGGGATGCCGACGAGAAGAAGAGTGATCATCCACGAGCCGACGGAGTCATCGGGATGCTCGGGGAACTGGTTGTATGCCATGGTGGCCTCCAAGGGGAGAATGTGTGGAATCAGTAGTTCATCTGCATGGCGGTGCGCACCTCGGACAGGGTCTGATCGGCCTGTTCGTTGGCGCGCTCGTTACCGGCGTGCAGGATGGACAGCAGGTAGTCCTCGTTCGCGATGAGCTCGCCGCGGCGAGACCGCAGGGGAGCGAGCATCTCGTTGAGGGATTCGGTGACGAGGGCCTTCAGGGTGCCCGCACCGCCGTCGCCGATGCGATCCGCGATTGCCTCGGGCGCCTCGCCCGTGGCCAGGGAGGCCAGCATCAGGAGGTTGGAGACCTCGGGACGGCCCTCCGGGTCGAAGGTGATGCGGCGCTCGGCATCGGTCTTCGCCTTCTTGAGGATCTTTGCGGTCTCGTCGGCGCTCATGCGCAGCTCGATCGTGTTGCCGCGCGACTTCGACATCTTCTGACCGTCCGTGCCCAGCAACAGCGGAACCTCGGACAGGAGGGCCTCGGGGCGGGGGAACACGGGACGTTCGGGCGTCGCGCGACCGTAGCGCTTGTCGAAGCGCTGGGCGATCAGACGCGCCTGCTCCAGGTGGGGGAGCTGATCCTGGCCCACGGGCACGATGTTGGCCTTGCAGAAGAGGATGTCGGCGGCCTGGTGGACGGGGTAGGTCAGCATGAGGCCCGTCATCGCGCGGCCCTCGGTCGCCTCCAGCTCGGCCTTCACGGTCGGGTTGCGGTGCAACTCCGACTCGGTGACCAGGGAGAGGAAGGGCAGCATCAGCTGGTTGAGGGCCGGAACCGCCGAGTGGTTGAAGATTGTGGAGCGCTCGGGGTCGATGCCCGCGGCCAGGTAGTCGGCGACGAGGCCGAGGACGCGCTCACGGATCGGACCCACGCCATCGCGGTCGGTGATCACCTGGTAGTCGGCGACCAGGACCCAGGTCTCCACCCCGCGGTTCTGCAGGAGCACGCGGTTACGCAACGTGCCGAAGTAGTGGCCCAGGTGCAGGTGGCCGGTCGGGCGGTCACCCGTGAGGATGCGGAAACGCGAGGGGTCCTGGTCGATCGCCAAGTCAATCTCGGCGCTGCGGGCCTTGGAGCGGGCCAGCGAGGCATCGGAGGTTGCGGTTTCCAGGGCATCTTCACTGCGAGTCATGCGTCAATCCTAACGAGTGGGTGGGAGTAAATGAAACTTGAGGGCGCTCAGTGTTCGGGGCGGAACGCGACGTCGGACAGCAGGATGGTCACGGACAGCGGTTCAATCGACAGCGTGGAGCGCGGAGCGACGTGCTCAGCGTCAAGGGAGAGCTCGCCCGGGTTACGCGTCTCGTTGACGCCTCCCTCGGAGGGCGTCGCCCACACGGTCGAGTAGGCGACCAGCCAGTCCAGGTCGTGGCCCTCGGGCAGCGTGACCTCGGCGCCGTCCAGGTTCGCGTTGATGATGATGAGGGCGTCGCGATCGCCCCACGTGACGCCGGAACGCAGCATCTGGAACGTGCGGTGGCGGGCGTCCGTCCAGCCGTAGTCGGGCATCGGCGTGCCCTGCGCCGTGTACCACGACAGGTCAGGGATCGTGTCGCCGCCGTGCGGCGTGCCGGTCGCGAAGCGGTCGGGGCGCAAAACCGGATGGGCCTGACGGAGAGCGATGAGCCAGGACACCGTGTCGATCTGCTCGAGCTGTCCCTCAGCCAGGTCCCAGTCGACCCACGAGATCGGATCATCCTGGCAGTAGGCGTTGTTATTGCCGTACTGGGTACGACCAAATTCGTCGCCCCCCGTGAGCATCGGCGTGCCCGAGGAGACGAACATCGTCGTGAGGATGTTGCGCTGAGAGCGCGCACGCAGGTCCGCGATCGTCATGTCGGACAGGATCGCGTAGGGCGTCGTCGCGTTGGGGTGGGTGGCGTTGACGGCCAGTGTGCCCTCGACGCTGTGGTTCCACGAGCGGTTATCGTCCGAACCGTCGCGGTTGTTCTCCAGGTTCGCAGTGTTGTGCTTGCGGTCGTAAGCCGTCAGGTCCGCCAGCGTGAAGCCATCGTGGGCAGTCACGAAGTTGATCGAGGCGCGTGGGCCGCGCAGGCGACCTAGCCCATGCTCGAACACGTCCTGGGAGCCGGACAGGCGAGTCGCGAGGTCGTTGGGACCCGTGACGACATGGCCCGAGGCCTGGGCGCGCACGTCCGCCAGCCAGAAGTTACGCAGAGCGCCGCGGTAGTGGTCGTTCCACTCGGAGAAGGGGACCGGGAAGTTGCCCGTCTGCCAGCCGCCGGGGCCCACGTCCCAGGGCTCGGCGATGAGCTTGACGTGCGCGAGCAGATCGTCCGTGGCCATCGCGATGAGGAGCGGGTGCATCGGGCTGAAACCGGTCGCGAAACGGCCCAGCGTGGCCGCCAGGTCGAAGCGGAAGCCGTCCACGCCCATCTCGCGGACCCAGTAGCGCAGCGAATCCAGCACCATCTGAATGGTCTTCGGGTGATCCATGTTCACGGTGTTGCCGGTGCCCGTCACGTCGATTGCCTGGACGGGGCGAGAGGTCGTGTGGCGGTAGTACAGGTCGGAATCGAGGCCACGCCACGACAGGGAGGGGCCCGCGTCACCACCCTCACACGTGTGGTTGTAGACAACGTCGAGGATGACCTCGATGCCAGCCTGATGCAGCAGGGAGACCATGCCGCGGAACTCATCGACGACCGCCTGGGCGCCGCGCTCACGCGAGGCCTCGGTCGCGTAGGAGGGTTCGGGAGCGAAGAAGGAGAGGGTCGAGTAACCCCAGTAGTTCGTCAGGCCGCGTTCCGTGAGGAAAGGCTCGTCGCACTTGGCGTGCACGGGGAGCAGCTCGACCGCGGTGACGCCCAGGTCCTTCAGGTACGACACCGAGGCCGGGTGAGCCAGTCCCGCGTAGGTGCCACGCAACTGCGGGGGTACGCCGGGCATGTTCTTCGTGAAGCCCTTGACGTGCATCTCGTAGATGACCGTCGTCTCCCACGGCGTATGCGGCTGGGGTTCGATCGGGAAGGAGGGCTCCACGACGACCGAACGCGGCATGTAGGCAGCGGAGTCAATGGGGGAGCGGCGCAGCGGGTACTCGGAGGGGTAAAGATCCTCGTCGACGCAGTGCGCGTAGACGCCAGGCTTCATATCGACGACGCCGTCGACACCCCGGCCGTAGGGGTCGAGAAGGAGCTTGTGCGAGTTGTAGAACTTGCCACCGTCCGGATCCCATGGACCGTGAACGCGGAAGCCGTAGCGGGTCCCCGCGCCAAAGCCCGGGATGTGGCCGTGCCAGATGCCGGTATGGGGGCCGATCAGGGCAAAGCGTGTCTCAGCCCCGGCCTCGTCGAAAATGCACATATCCACGCCGGACGCGCCCCGCGCGACCACGGACACATCGAGCCCGTCACCCGAACGGAAAACTCCCAGGCGGGATGGGACGGGGTTCGGTTCGGTGACGCGCACGGTGGGGACGCAAGGCGAGCCGGAGCGCTCGGACATAAAAGAGTGCCTCTTTCTGATGAATTATTGACAGCACCCAAGCCTGATAGATGCAGCCACTATCTATCATACGTGACCATTAATTAAGCGGTCGGATTAGGAACTGGTAGGGGCTATGAACAGCGGCACGCGCTGGTGAGGCAACCCTCATATATATGGGCGTGAGGCGCGGAATGTGGCACGCTAGAAGGCATGAGAATTGTCGTGTGTGTGAAGCATGTCCCCGACATGCAGTCCGAACGCCGTTTTGAGGGCGGCCGCCTGGTGCGCGGTGAGGACGATGTGCTCAACGAACTGGACGAGAACGCTATCGAGGCTGCCGTTCAGCTCAAGGAATCCGAAGAGGATGCGGGCCGCGAGGCTGAGGTCGTCGCGCTGACGATGGGCCCTGAGGATGCCGAGGACTCCCTGATGCGCGCCCTGCAGATGGGTGCCGACCGCGCCTACATCGTTTCCGACGAGTTCCTGGAGGGGTCCGACGTCATTACGACCGCCTCCGTGCTGGCCGTCGCGATTGCGAAGATCAGCGAAGAGTGCGGCCCGGTCGACCTGGTGATCACCGGCATGGCGTCGCTGGATGCGATGACCTCCATGCTGCCCGGCGCACTGGCCGCCAAGGCGCACATGCCGCTGCTGGGCCTCGCCCGCTCCCTGAGCGTCGAGGATGGCGCCGTGACGATCGAACGCGCCGTCGACGGCTACACCGAGACCGTGCGCGCCGCGCTGCCCGCGGTCGTCTCCGTGACCGACCAGATCAACGAGCCGCGCTACCCGGCCTTTGCCGCCATGAAGGCCGCCCGCAAGAAGCCCTTGGACCAGTGGGGCATCGACGACCTCGTCGAGGTTCCCGGCGGGGAGGGCCTCGTCATGCGCCGCGCGCTGACCGCCGTGACCCACGGCGAGGAGAACACCCGCGACGGTTCGGGCACGATCATTCAGGACGCCGGCGAGGGCGGGCGCGCTCTGGCCGACTACATCCTTTCGGTGGTGAAGTGACATGACGCAGCAGATGAGTTCCCCGATCCTCGTTCTGGCCGATCAGGCGGGCGATCACCTGACACCCCTGGCCCGCCAGGCCGTGACGCTGGCTGCGTCCCTGACCAGCGCTGACGTCGTTGCCCTGTCCCTGGCCGCCACGCCCGACGTGGCAGCCCTGTCGGAGCTGGGCGCGACCCAGCTGCTGCACGCCGACCTGGGTGACTCGGCGCGTTCCTCGGTCGTGGCCTCCGACGCGCTTGTTTCCGCGCTGGCCACCGCCAGCTTCGGCCTGGTGCTCCTGTGCTCGGACTACCGCGGCCGTGAGATCGCGGGTCGCGTCGGCGCGCTCACCGAGGCAGGCGTGGTCTCCGGTGCATCGTCCGTTGGCTTCGACGGCGGCGTCCTCCAGATCGGCAAGACCGCCCTGGGCGGCTCTTGGTCGATGCGCATCGTCCTCGAGGGACAGACTCCGATCGTCGGCATCGCCTCCGGCGTCATCGACGAGGCCCCGGTGGCCTCTCCCGTCGCCCTGACCGGGCAGGCCCTGTCCGTCGAGCTGAGCCCCGAGGCTTCCTCGATCCAGGTTGTTTCCAGCGTGCCCGACGAGGAGGAAGGCGTGTCCCTGACCGACGCCTCCACCGTGGTGTGCGGTGGGCGCGGCGTTGACGGTGACTTCGAGTTGGTTCGCTCGCTCGCCGACGCGCTCGGCGGTGCCGTGGGGGCGACCCGCGTCGCCTGCGACGAGGGCTGGGCCCCGCGAGCCGAGCAGATCGGCCAGACGGGCCTGACGGTCACCCCGAACCTGTACATCGGCCTGGGCGTCTCCGGCGCTATTCACCACACGGTGGGGATGCAGTCGTCCGCCCACATCGTCGCCGTGTGCGACGATCCGGATGCCCCGATCTTCGAGATCGCGGACTTCGGCGTCGTCGGTGACGTCACCGAGGTCGTGCCCGCGGCCCTGGCCGCCATTGAGGAGGCGCGCTCCCAGGCGTGAGCGTCTATCTCGACCACGCGGCCACGACGCCGCTGCGCGAGTGCGCCCTCGAGGCGTGGACGCGCGCCCAGCGTGACCTGGCTGCAACCCCTGGCAATCCCGCCGCCCTCCACTTCGGAGGGCGGCGGGCCCGTCGCATGCTCGACGACGCGCGCGAACAGGTTGCGTGCGCTCTCGGGGCCGATATCCACGAGGTGATCTTCACGTCGGGTGCCACAGAGTCCGACGCTCTCGGCGTGATGGCTGCGGCCCGCGGCATGCGTGGGCGCGAACCCGGTCGTAACCTCATCGTCGTCTCGGGCCTCGAGCATGACGCTGTCGCCCACCAGCGCGAGGTCGCGTCACGAGAGGGGTTCGACTGGGAGGTCCTGCCCGTGGATGCGGGCGGCCTCTCAGTGCTGCCCACTGTCTCCGGTGACGAGGTTCCCGCCTCGTGGGACGGCCGCCTCGCGCTCGGATCCATGACCCTCGTGTCCTCCGAAATCGGTACGATCCAGCCGGTTGCGCACTTCGCTGAGCTCGTTCATGCCAGCGGTGGCCTCGCACATTCCGACGCAGCCCAAGCCATTCCGACGCTGGACGTGTCCTTCACCGGCCTCGGCCTGGACCTCATGAGCGTTGGGGGGCATAAGATCGGCGCACCCGCCGGCACCGGCGTGCTTGTCGCACGACGCGGCATTCCCATGGTGACCGACCGCCCCGGTGGCGGCCACGAGCGCTCGATCCGATCAGGCACGCCAGACGTCGCGGGTGCGTGCGCGCTCGCCGCCGCCCTCACCGAGGTCGCCTGCGAGCGCGCCGCTTTCGCGACCCGCGCGGCGGACCTGCGCGCCTACCTGCTGTCCCGTCTGCCCGACGGCGTGAGCGCGACGGTGGGGGAGTCGGCCTCGTCGAGTGCGATCATCCACCTCTCCCTGCCCACCGCCCGACCCGAGGCCGTCCTCATGGCCTTCGACATGGCCGGCATCGCCGTGTCTGCCGGGTCCGCCTGCCACGCGGGGGTGACGCGTCCCTCCGACATCGTCATGGCGATGGGGCGCAGCGAAGAGCAGGCGCTCGGCGTCCTGCGCGTCTCTCTCGGCCATGAGACGACGCGCGACGACATCGACTCCCTCCTGGCCGCCCTGCCGATGGCGATCCGCGCGGGTGCCGCCCTGGACGGCATCACCCACGTGCGCAATGAACGAAACGAGGAACGCTAGATGCGAGTTCTGGCAGCACTGTCCGGTGGAGTGGACTCCGCCGTCGCCGCCGCGAAGGCCGTCGAGGCTGGGCATGACGTCGTCGGCGTCCACATGGCGCTGTCCTCACAGCCCCAGGAGTGCCGCATCGGCTCGCGTGGATGCTGCTCGATCGAGGACGCGGGGGACGCTGCGCGCGCTGCGGAGATCATCGGCATTCCGTTCTACGTGTGGGATCTCGCGAGCGAATTCGAGCAGACCGTCATCACCGACTTCGTCGCTCAATACAAGGCAGGGCGTACCCCGAACCCCTGCGTGCGCTGCAACGAGTTCGTGAAGTTTCGAGAGCTGGCCAACCGCGCCCGCGCACTCGGCTTCGACGCGGTGTGCACCGGCCACTACGCCGCCATCAGGGACGGCGTCGCTGGACCCGAGCTGCACCGCGGAGCTGACGGCCTCAAAGACCAGTCCTACGTCCTGGCCGTCATGGGTCCCGAGGAACTGACCCGGGTGGTCCTCCCGCTGGGTGATGCTCCCAACAAGGCATGGGTGCGCTCCCAGGCCGAACGCCTGGGCCTGGGCGTGTCCAACAAGCCGGACTCCTACGACATCTGCTTCATTCCCGACGGCGACACGCAGGGTTTTCTGCGCTCACATTTGGGCAGTGCTGAGGGGGAGATCGTCACCCCCGACGGTGAGGTGCTCGGCCACCATGAAGGCTATTGGAACTACACCGTCGGCCAGCGCAAGGGCCTCGGCATCGGCGCGCCCGCGCCCGACGGCCGCCCGCGCTACGTCCTCGAGACCAGGCCGGAGAGCAACCAGGTCGTCGTGGGTGCCTCCGAGCTCCTGTCCATCTCGCGGCTTACGGCCACGGATGCCGTCTGGCTCGCGTCGGATGACGACGGCTCCGATGCGACCGACCTTTTCGTGCAGCTGCGCGCGCACGGAACGCCCATTCCTGTCGCGTCGCTCACTCGCGACGGTGACGCTGGAACCATCAGTGTCGTCCTCGCAAGCAGCGCGCGCGGCGTCGCCCGCGGCCAGTCGATGGTTGTCTATCGGGGCAGTCGAGTCCTGGGCGAAGGAACCATTGACGCAACTGGGCGCTAAGGCCCCGCACCACGTCGGCGCGGACGTGGGCGAAGGCATGCGGACGGCCTCGCCCGCATCCGTTACACTGGGGTGCGCGCGCGAGTGGCGGAATTGGCAGACGCGCTGGATTTAGGTTCCAGTGTCTTTGACGTGTGGGTTCGAGTCCCATCTCGCGCACAAAAGCTCGTGCCCGGTCGCACCGGGGGAGTAGCCCTCGATAGACTGAGGTCATGAGCGCTTTGGACATTGGCCAGCAGGCCCCGGACTTTACTGCTGAGACCACCCAGGGAACCGTGTCCCTCTCCGATCTCCTTGCAGCCTCCTCGCGAGGCGTCGTCGTCTACTTCTACCCGAAGGCATCCACGCCCGGATGCACGAAGGAAGCCTGTGACTTTCGCGATTCCCTTGTGTCCCTGCAGGGAGCCGGTTACTCGGTGATCGGCGTGTCCGCCGACTCGATGGCCGCGCTCGAACGTTTCACGGAGAAGCAGGCCCTCACCTTCCCGCTGGCCTCGGACCCCGACCACAAGATTCTCGAGGCCTGGGGTGCCTGGGGTGAGAAGAAGAACTACGGCCGCACCTACGTGGGCATTATCCGTTCGACCGTGGTTGTCAACCCCGACGGTACGGTCGCCCTGGCCCAGTACAACGTGAAGGCGACCGGCCACGTGGCCCGCCTGCGTAAGGCTCTCGGTATCGACTGATCGGTTGCTTTCGCAGTAACTAGTGCATATGATTGTCAAGAAACTGACAGCTAGTTACTCGTGGAGGACTTATGGCGGCTACGACGCCTGACGCGTATCGAATCGGTGCGGGACAGGTGGCGCAGGACTATCCGGCCGACGCTGCGCCTGTGCGTGCGCGCAAGCAGCCGAGCCTGCCGACGATGGCCCGCGTGCCCGAGTCTGTCTCCTCTGATGAGCAGGTCATCACCGCCGAGGTTGCGGTGGTTCGGCGACAGGCGACCGCTACGCCTCGCTCGTCGAATGCCTCCCGTCCCTCGAAGGATGCTGTCACGGTGGCGCAGCAGAAGGCGGTGGTGCGTGACGGCGCTCCCTCGCAGGCTGGGGACATCGCGGCGCCTCCTACTCCTGCCCGCGAGTATGCGGATCGAGACGAGGCTGTGGTGGCCTTCGAGGGTGATCAGCGCCCCGGCGTTCCTGTCTATAGTGACTGGCGTCGAACCACCATGCGCGTTGTGGGTGCGCCCGCGCAGCGAAATGGTGGGCAGCACAGTGCGATTGTTGAGGCGTCGTCGTCGGAGCAGGAAATCGTGCGATCTTCTCACGTTGGAGGTGCGTCGCGGCGCGAGGCTGAAGCTCGCCGCTCCGGTCATATCGAATCGCGGCTGGATCGTCGCGAACGCCCAGCGCGTCGTAGCGGTCGACACCATGGCCTGGTCATGTTCCTCCTTGGTTTCTTCTCGGCTCTCGTGCTCGTCGCCGCTGTTGTCGCAGGCCTCTACATGACGCGCCCGTCCGTTTCCACAAGCCTGTCGGATGCTGTCGATTCGTGTCATGCGGGAGGCATCTATGCCCGGCTCGCCAGCGATCAGACGTCGCTCACCCTTGAAGGCTTCAATGACAGCGGTAACGGTTTGACGACGCCGATTTTCCAGTGCGTTCTGCGCAAGCTTGATACCCCTTCGTCGGTGCGAGAACGCATGTATGCGACCCGCGCAATTGATGGCACCCAGTCGGAGGAGTGGGGATCCTACAAGGCGACCTGGACGTACGAACCGGAGCAGGGACTGACCGTCATCATCAGTGCTCGCTGACTTTTCCTGCCGGTCGCGACGTCTGCCTCTCGGGATGTGCTCCTGAGCGTTGGCTTGTATCTCTCGTAAAATGGGGAGGTATTTCAATGCCTGAAGGAGAATCTCGTGTCCGAAACGCAGCCCGCCGCACCTGCGGCACCCGCCGCCCCCGTTGGGGACGATATCGCACTGGCGATCCGAGGCCTCGTCAAGATTTATGGCAACCTTATCGCCGTCGCGGACCTGTCCCTCGACATTCCCACCGGATCCTTCTACGGGATCGTCGGGCCTAACGGCGCCGGAAAGACCACGACGCTGACCATGGCCACGGGCCTGCTCACCCCCGATCGTGGCACCGCCTTTGTGCACGGCGTCGACGTGTGGGCACGAACCCAGGAGGCACGCGGCCTCCTCGGCGTCATGCCCGACGGGATGCGCCTCCTCGACCGCCTCTCCGGACCCGACTTCCTCGTCCACGTGGGCATGCTTCACGGCCTGGACGCATCCGTCGCCCGCGAGCGCGCTCACGAGCTCCTGGCCGCCCTCGACCTGGCCGAGGCCGGGAAGAAGCTGATCAGCGACTACTCGGCGGGCATGACGAAGAAGATCGCCCTGGCCGCCGCCCTCATTCACTCCCCGCGAGTCCTCGTCCTCGATGAGCCTTTCGAGGCCGTGGACCCCGTCTCTGCGGCCAACATCCGCCAGATTCTCACCGACTACACCAAGCGTGGGGGCACGGTCATCTTGTCATCGCACGTGATGGCGACCGTCCAGCAGCTGTGCACCCACGTTGCGATCATCGACAAGGGGCGTGTGCTCGTCGCGGGAACCACCGACGAGGTCGCCCAGGGTGGAGACCTGGGGGAGCGCTTCACCGCTCTGGTCGGCGGCGTCCACTCGGAGGAAGGCCTGTCGTGGTTGGGCAACTGATTCGCCTCAAGCTCCGGATCATCTGGAACACCGTCCGCAAGCAGACGGTTGTGCTGGTTCTTGCGATCCTCGGTGTCCTCTACTTCGGCGCAATCTATACTTCTGCGCTCGTGGGCACCGCATTCCTCGCGCAGTCCGATGAAGCGCCCCAGGCCTCGTCGGTGATGCCGATCGTTGGCCCCTTTGTCTTCCTGCTGTGGCTGGTCCTCCCGATCATCTTCGCGTCGATGGATAACTCGGTGGATCCTGTGCGCCTGTCGCCCTACGTGGGACCGAGTGGGTGCCTGGGCGCGGGCCTGGCCGCGGCGACGGCAGTGGGCCCCGGCGGTCTCCTGTCCGCCATGGTGCTCTTCCTGCCCGTCTGGTTCGCCCTGTGGCGCGCCCAGTGGATTGAGGCGCTCGGCTGGTTCATCGCTGGTCTCGTGACGCTCCCTCTCGCGGTTTTGTGGGCGCGTGCGGTCGGAACCTGGTTCGCGGTGCGCCTCGACACCTCGGGAAAGAAAGACGCTGTGACCGTCCTGGGTGCCGTCGTCTTCATGATGGTGCTGACCCCCATGGGCTACTGGATGTCTGTGTTAAGTCAGAACTTCTCCGTCGAGGTCTTCCAGGCGGGATTGAACGTCGCGCTCTGGACACCCTTCGGCGCTCCCTTCGGGGTTGTTGCCTCGTTGCTTGAGGGTGCATGGGTGGCGGCGGCTCTCCGCGTGCTCATCGTGGTTGCGACCGCGATCGTCGGCTGGCGTGCCTGGCTGGCGGTCCTGCGCCCCGTCATGAGTGGATACGCCGGTGAGATTAGTGCTGACGCTCAGCGCGCCATCGACGAGGGGCGCCACCTCATCGACGAGTCCCTCGAAGAGGAAGAGCGCGGTCGTCGTTCCGCCCAGTCGCGAGCCGCCGGCCTGCGCAGCGTCGACCTGTTCACGCGGCTGGGCCTCGGGGTGCGCAGCGCCTCCCTGGCCGCGCGTACGCTGCGCTACTGGATCGTCGATACGCGCCTGAACATGAACATGGTGCTTGCGCTGCTGTTCCCGGTTGTTGCGATCTTTATGGGGCGGCTGGCGGCCGAGGGGCAGTCATTCGAGTTCACGTCGGGCATCTTCCTCTACCTGGTGCCCATCACGACGGGCCTGACGACCGGCGCGCTCATGCAATATGATTCGACGGGTGCCTGGATCGTGGTGTCCTCGGGGATGAGCGGTCGTGAGGAACGTCGTGGGCGCCTCGTGGGGTCGCTCATCGTGTTCGTGCCCCAGGTCATCGGCTATCTCATTCATGATGCTGTGGCAGGTGCGAGCGCCTCCGATTTCATGTTCCACCAGGTGATGGGCGTCGTCCTCTTCGCGGGGGCGGCCGCCACGACCCTCGTCGTGAATGCGCGATGGGTCTACCCGGTGCAGCCTCCGGGTACGTCGCCGCTGGCGACGAAGGGTACCGGGTCGTTCCTGATGACGATGCTGCTGCAGCTCGTAGGCTTCGCGGGTACCGCGGTCCTCCAGATTCCCTCCTACGTGCTGCTCGTGCTGGCATCCTTTGGCGTGGTTCCCGACTGGGTCGCCTACGTCGTTGGCATCGCCTGGTCGATCCTCGTCCTTGAGGCTGCCGTGCGGATTGGTGGGCGCGTGTGGGACCGGTACGCGGTCGCCGCTCTGACGTCGATCCGCAGCTGGCCGGGACACTGATCGCATGTGAATCGGATGCACGAGGCCGGGGTTGCCCACGGGGGTGCCCCGGCCTCGTCCCTTTTTTCCCGAGAATGTTGCTGCTCGGTCCCGGTGTAAACGCATCTGTTGATGAGCGGTGCCATGCGACCCTGACCAGGCGTTTGTTACATCGCGGTGCGCTGGATTGATGAAAAACTGGGCATAGCGTGTAGACAAGAATGCAGATACTCGGTAATGTGATGCTCATAACCTGACCATCGATAGAAAGGAATATTCCATGCGTCTCCCATCAATGTCGCGTTCTCTGGTCGTAGCAGCCGCCCTGAGTGCCGCCGCTCTTCCCGCCCTTCTGCCTTCGCCCACCTATGCTGCGGACGTCGCGGGACCGGCGACCTGCTACCTCGCCGATGAAAACGGCACCATTATCGAACCCCGCCAGGAGTACACTCCGCGCGAAGGGGCCGGTGGGCTCCCCGTGCTTCCCAGTCCCGTCGTCGCCGGCCAGTACACGCTGGAAGTGAGCGCTCCTGCAATGAACTTCGATCCGGATCAGCCTGACTTGCACTTTGCGTGCCAGGTCTTCTACTCACCCCTCGGAAGTGTGCGTCTCGTTGATGCCGACGGCACCGTGCGGGCGACGCAGCGCTACGCCAATGATCAGAACGATCCGTCGCGCGCTGCCGTCACTGCGCTCCCGACATTGCCCGAAGGGTACGAGATTGTCCCCGGCCAAAACGTCTTCGGCCTTGATGTCGGCGCTGGGACAGTCGACCCCAATAACCCCGCCGACGCGCGCGCCGTGGGTGCGAACACCGACATCGTGATCCGCAAGGTGACGAACAATCCGACACCCGAGCCGAGCTCCACACCTTCGACGCCTGTGCCTTCGACCCCCGCCCCCACTCCCTCGGTGACTGCGACGCCCGTGCCTTCCACGCCCGCGACCCCCGCCCCCACTCCCTCGGTGACTGCGACGCCCGTGCCTTCCACGCCCGCGACGCCTGCGAAGCAGACGCCTGCTCCGAAGCTCGCACGCACGGGCACGGTCGCGGGAGGCTTCGCCGGTGCGGCGGCCCTCCTAGGCCTCATCGGCGCTGGGGTGATCGCCCTGCGCAGGTACCGCGCCTGATAGCAGAGGCCAGTTGAGGCAGTTTGTATCGGTTTTCGCCTGACGCGATGCGAACGTGGCTCGGGCGTATCGCGTGAGGCCGAGGCCGGGGTTACCCACGAGGTGCCCCGGCCTCGTCTTCTACGACGCACCCACCATCGCGCGCAGTTGACGTGAGCCGGTGACTCAACGAGCTATCCGCGAGCGAAGATCTCTCGGTCTGGCGGTGCGCTCGCGCGTCAACCCGATGGCAGGGGCGCACAGGCGCACAATAAAGGGTCCACGTGCGCGTTGGTAGCGCACACTCGGAGCAGTTTCGCATGCAATTCGATTGGGTGAACTTTCAACAGTTTCTACAAACGTTGCAATTCCAACGATGTGGATGCGTGGTGCGATACGGTGTCAGGGGAATTGCATGCGAAACTCCTGGATAAACCGCCCGGCGGTGGCCTTGCGGTGCTGCTGGGGGCCATCTCTGTGACGACGGGGGTCCTGGCGGAGGTGCTGGTAGGATGCCGCACGCCAGGCTGCCTCGTGAGCGCCAGCGACGAGCCTGCGAAGCTCGCCCATGACCGAGCTGCCACATGTGCAACAGCCACAACGTCTCACGACTCCCGGATATGAGTGACGGCACGTGGGAGTGGTCATGCCACCACGATGAAACCCCACCTTTAACACCGGCTGTGGCACACCACCAAGCCGAAATGTCCCTTCAAAGCCAACACGTTGTGGCCTTCCCCCAAATAAGGCGGGGTGCCGGTGAATCACCGGCACCCCGCCTATGACTATGAAACGCGAATTAAGAGCGCTTCCTCCGCATTGCTGCGGCACCGATAGTGCCCGTCACGGCAGCGAGCACCAGCACGTCGCCGGTGAGAGCGCCCGTCTTGGCGAGCTGCGTTGCAGGCGTAGGAGGAGCCGAGGGCGTCACCGTCGTCGGTGTAGGCGTCGGACCGGGCTTGAAGGACAGTCGCGTCACGTCGGGATGCGCCTCGCTGGTCGTGAACTTCAGGGGGTGCTTCATGAGTGGAGCTTCATCCCATCCGGCAGAAGGGCCAGTCATGGGGGGCCTCCATCCGGCGGTATAAGGGGTGTCTGTAGGGGGACATGCGGGCGATGGAGGATCAAATACTGTTCCAACAACAGAACGAGGCTCGGCCGGTTTGACAGCGTCGTAGTCGCCGTAAGTTGGAGGGCATGCGGGTGAAGGCTGCCCGGGCATGACGATGACACCGAGTTGTTTCTCAACATCAACCGAGATAGTGCCCTGCGTGAGGTGATCGATCTGGTAATCCGTATCGGCAGTTGCGGATTCGGTGAAGGCAATCTTCTGAATAGTGATCACCGCATCACCGTGAAGCGCACCCATCGCGTCCTTAAGGGCTGCGATGGTGGTGATCTCATCGGGGTTATCGAAGTCCACGGTAACCGTTGCGGTCTGTCCGTTGACTGCCACTGTCTTCGCTGAGAAGCCCTGGGGAAGCCCAGTCACCGAGATGGCCGAGGGATCAGCAAACTTCAGTTGCGCAGGAAGAGTGATCTGGGTTGTGAAGCCCAAGTGAGCATTCTTCAGTGCAATATCGTCGAAAGCGTTGGGCGTCTTGTCGTATTTCTCGAGGAGCTTCGCAATGCGTCCACCGCGAAGATCATCCAAGTGAACGACGTTCTCAATGGCCAGGAGAGAATCTTTGTTCTCGGCGTAGATCTGTTCCGCCTGAGTCGGAGCGTTCCCATCCAGTCCGACCTTAAAGTCGGTGTCGATTGTCGGGTCATCGCCATTGACTGGAAGAGAGCCAAATACCTTCTTGTACTTGTAAATACCGGTCAAGCCATCCGCAGACAACTCATGAGTGGAGAATTCGTAGTCGGGAAATCCTGCGGCTTGGAAGAAGTTTGGCCCGGTTTTTGGGGGCTGTAAGTCGTGACCGTCCTCTTCATCAACCCAGCGCGTTTTCCGGGTTGGTGCGGACGCGAAGCAGTCGGTAGGTGACTGCGCGAGTGCCAGGGTCTTCGTATCGAAGTTAAAGATCTGAGCGGGGGTCGTCGATGATGCGAAGAAGTTGAACGTACCCGTCACGGTCACCTGTTCGCTGGCCAGTTGAGTCGCTTCCGCGGGGTCAATTGTGCCAACGGCATAGGGGACCTGGACCTTGATCGTATGCTGACCGGGGTTGGCTTTCTCTGCATCGAAGATATCGAGCAGCTGCTGCCAGCTGAGATCCTTGAATTGGATGTTCGCAGTGACCTGTGTGTGGTCAGAGTTGGGGGAGAACCAGGTGTTGGTGAGCATTGACGAGGTAGATGTCGCGCGACCCGTACCCAACATGACTCCATCAGGGACACTCACGGTCAGTGCGATATCGGAGTTGTAGTCGCTGCCGGAGTCATGAGGGGAGAGTCCCTGTGCTGCCGCAGCGCGGATTTCGGCCTCGTGGCCTGCCAGAAGCGCAGTGATCGGAATGTCCAGCACGACGGTACCGTGATAGGTCGTGATCACAGGGTTGGCGTTGCACACAGTCGTGCTTGTTGATGAGACGTATTGTGAGAGGGGGAAGGGTTGGGCGTCGGCTTGTGCGCTGCGAGGCGCAAACATCGTGACCGTCCCTGCAGCGACAAGAGCCAAACCGGCACCCATCGCCAGAACTCTCCGGCTTTTCCTCATGATGTTCCCCAGTCGTAGGTGTGCGAATCAAATGCCATGATTCATGATTATGTAGTATACACATGGTCGAAATGTTGTATACACATGGTCGAAATGTTGTATACACATGGTCGAAAAAGTACATTGTCTCTTGCGTTCTGAGCTCTGGATTGAGTGTTCTCTCAGGCGCGGCCGGTGAGCCGGCGGGGCTGCGGTCAACACTGGAAAAACGGGGGAGTGGGGGCACGGATACAAAAACCGGCGGCCCGAAGGCCACCGGTTATCTGTGCGTCATGGGGGACTTGAACCCTCAACCCGCTGATTAAGAGTCAGCTGCTCTGCCAATTGAGCTAATGACGCGGGGTACCTTCGCCAGCCGAAGCTGGGAAAGCTGTGCGTCATGGGGGACTTGAACCCTCAACCCGCTGATTAAGAGTCAGCTGCTCTGCCAATTGAGCTAATGACGCGGGGGTTTTGCAACCGAGAGATAAATATACAGGCGCGCTTCGCTTGGCGCAAGTCAATCAGGGGTGTCGTGGCCTATGTCGCACGCTTGGCATGCGGCCGGTGGGTCGTGCGATGGGCGCACGCAGCGAGCGGGTGGTATCCGGACACCTACAATGGGGCCTCAGATGAAAGGGGAACGCCATGTCGGACGCGTCGAGCGCATATTCCACGGTCGTGGAGGACATTCTCAAGCTCGTGTGGAGTGCCGAGGAGGCCGGGCGTGATGGTGTCAAGCCCAAGGATGTGTCCGAACACATGGGCGTCGTTCCCTCAACCGCGACCGAGAACGTCCAGCGCCTGGCCCGCCAAGGCCTCGTGACACACGAGCGCTACGGGAGGGTGCGCCTGACTTCGCAGGGACGGACGATTGCTCTCGGTATGGTGCGCCGCCACCGCCTGCTCGAAACCTACCTGCATGAGGCCCTCGGTTTCTCCTGGGATGAAGTGCACGAAGAGGCAGAAATCCTCGAACACGCGGTCTCTGATCGGCTCCTCGACCGCCTTGACCGCGTGCTGGGGTACCCGAGCCGCGATCCCCACGGGGATCCGATCCCGCGTGCCGATGGCTCCAGTGATGGCCTCGCCGGCAATCCTCTCGATGAACTCGACGCTGCGGCCGGGGGGATCATCGACCGGCTGCCCGATCGCGACCCCGAGGCGCTACGTGCGTGGGAAGAGGTCGGCCTCGTCCCCGGCGCTCACATCGCTGTCGTCGCCACCGGAGCCGACGGAGTGACGGTCCTCCTCGACGATGGGCAGATGCTTGTCCTGGATCCCTCCCAGGCCTCGGGCATCATCGTGCGCGACTGACGAGCCTGGGCGACACTCCGGCAACGGGATCGTTCGGTCCTGACGCGTCCTCATTGACGAGGCCTGGGTACGACCCAGCTCACCTGACCGATGCGGCTGGGCGGGCTGGGAGCGCCCTCGCGGGGCGCACAGAAGAGGGGAGCGATGGCGCTCAGGCGAGCGCAGCGGATCCCATCGACGGGGGCACGTGCGCGCCGTGACCTGCAGACAGGAGAGCCTGACGCAGCGCCGTCATCGCGCTATCGAGCTCCTCATCGGTGGCGGGCGCCGCCTTCGAGAGCAGCACGTCGGACTCATCGCGCAGGGGAATCACGTGCAGGTGCGTGTGGGGGACCTCGAAGCCGGCGATGACGAGGCCGGCGCGCGGCACATCGAAAGCGGCCTTCTGGGCGAGGCCGATTGCGCGCGCCACCTTCATGAGGTGCGCGGCCACATCGGAAGGGGCGTCAGTCCACGCCTCGTAGGGGGTGCGCGGAACGACGAGGACGTGCCCCGGAGACGTCGGCTCGATCGTTGCGAAGGCGACGCACAGGTCGTCTGCCCACACGAAGCGTCCGGGCCAGACACCCGTGATGATGTTTTCAAAGACAGTGCTCATGCGACTATTGTCACCTATTCGCGCCCGCTTCGGAAGCTCATCGCATCCGGCGGGGCGCGCGGGCGTGAACTACCCTGGTGGGGAGTATTGTTACGCGACCCATCGTTAAGCGAGGAACGCACAGATGAGCGAAAATCCGCAGAGTGCCCCGGCCCAGCGCTACACCGCTGAGCTCGCAGGCCAGATCGAGACGAAGTGGCAGGACCGCTGGGAGGAGCTGGGCACGTTCTATGCGGACAACCCCACGGGTGAACTGGCTGGCCCGCTGGCCTCCCGCAAGCCCTACTTCATTCTCGACATGTTCCCCTACCCCTCGGGTAAGGGCCTGCACGTGGGTCACCCGCTGGGTTACATCGCGACCGATACGCTCGCGCGCTACCGCCGCATGAAGGGCGACAACGTCCTGTACACGATGGGCTACGATGCGTTCGGCCTGCCCGCCGAGCAGTACGCCGTCCAGACCGGTCAGCACCCGGCTATCACGACGAACCAGAACATCGCGAATATGCGCCGCCAGCTGCGCCGCATGGGCCTGTCCCACGACTCGCGCCGCTCCTTTGCGACGACCGACATCGAATACGTCCACTGGACGCAGTGGATCTTCCTGCAGGTCTTCAACTCGTGGTTCGATCCCGACGCGGCGGCCCCCGACGGCTCACAGGGCGCGGCCCGCCCGATTTCCGAGCTGATCGCCAAGCTTGAGTCCGGCGAGATTCGCCCGGAGGACGGCTCCGACTACAACTCGCTCGACCGGCCGGCTCAGGCGAAGGTCGTCGACTCCTACCGCCTCGCCTATGTTTCCGAAGCACCCGTCAACTGGTGCCCCGGCCTGGGCACGGTCCTGGCCAACGAAGAGGTCACCGCGGACGGTCGCTCCGAGCGCGGCAACTACCCGGTCTTCAAGCGCAACCTGCGTCAGTGGATGATGCGTATTACCGCCTACGGTAAGCGCCTCGCCGATGATCTCGACACGATCAACTGGCCCGAGAAGGTGCGCACCATGCAGCGCAACTGGATCGGCCGCTCGGAGGGTGCGACCGTGCGCTTCGACGTGCCCGGCGCGCGCGAGGCTGGCGCCTGCCTCGACTCCCTGGACGTCTACACGACGCGCCCCGACACGCTGTTCGGCGCGACCTTCATGGTTGTGGCTCCCGAGCACCCGATCCTCGGCGGAACCGTCGGCGGCGACGCCGGCGACGAGGCCGCCCTCACCCTGCCCGCCTCCTGGCCCGAGGGCACGAAGGACGCCTGGACGGGCGGTGCCGCTTCCCCAAAGGAGGCTGTGAGCGCCTACCGCGCGCAGGCTGCAGCCAAGTCCGAGGCCGAGCGGGCCGACGAAGAGCGCACCAAGACCGGCGTGTTCACCGGCCTGTTCGGCATCGACCCCGTCAACGGCCGCGAGATCCCGATCTTCGTCGCCGATTACGTCCTGTGGGGCTACGGCACCGGTGCCATCATGGCGGTGCCCGCCCACGACGACCGTGACTGGGCGTTCGCCCGCGCCTACGACCTCGACATCGTGCGCACGATTGGCCCCGCGGACGACCCCTACGGTCCCGACCTCGAGGCCGGCGCGTACACGGGTGACGGCGTGGCCGTGGACTCCGCGAACGACGAGATTGACCTCAACGGCCTCGCCAAGGACGAGGCCAAGGCCGCCATGATCGAGTGGCTGGTTGCCAAGGGCTTGGGCCACGCCACTGTCACCTACCGTCTGCGCGACTGGCTGTTCAGCCGTCAGCGCTACTGGGGCGAGCCTTTCCCGATCGTGTGGGACGAGGACGGCGTGGCGCACGCCCTACCCGAGGAGATGCTCCCCGTCGAGCTGCCCGAGGTCAGCGACTACAGCCCGCGCACCTTCGATCCGGACGACGCCGATTCGTCTCCCGAGGCTCCGCTGGGTCGCGCCGAGGAATGGGTGAACGTCACCCTCGACCTGGGCGACGGCCCCAAGCGCTACCGCCGCGAGACCAACACGATGCCGCAGTGGGCTGGCTCGTGCTGGTACGAGATGCGCTACACCGACCCGACGAACGCGAAGCGTTTCGCCGGCGAGGAGAACCTCGCGTACTGGATGGGTCCGCGTGAGGGCAAGGTCAGCGGCGGCACCGACATGTACGTCGGCGGCGTCGAGCACGCGGTTCTGCACCTGCTCTACTCGCGCTTCTGGCAGAAGGTCCTCTTCGACCTGGGACACGTGCCCGACTCCGAGCCCTACCACACGCTCTTCAACCAGGGCTACGTTCAGGCCTACGCCTACACGGACTCGCGCGGCCAGTACGTGCCCGCCGACGAGGTCGAGGGCGACGAGACCAGCGGCTTCACCTACAAGGGCGAGCCCGTGGGCCGCGAGTACGGCAAGATGGGCAAGTCCCTGAAGAACATCGTCACTCCCGACGAGATGTACGACGCCTACGGTGCCGACGTCTTCCGCGTGTACGAGATGAGCATGGGTCCCCTCGACCTCTCGCGTCCGTGGGAGACCCGTGCGGTCGTCGGCTCCCAGCGTTTCCTCCAGCGCCTGTGGCGTAACGCCGTCGACGAGGAGACCGGCGAGGTCACCGTGTCCGATGAGCCCTCGGACGACAAGACGCGTCGCCTCGTGGCCCGCACGATCGCCGAGGTCACCGAAGAGTACGAGAACCTGCGCATCAACACCGCGATCTCCAAGCTCATCGTCCTGAACAATCACCTGACCAGCCTGGATGCCGTCCCGCGTGACGCGATCGAGCCTCTGATCCTCATGCTCGCCCCGGTCGCCCCGCACCTGTGCGAGGAGCTGTGGAGCCGCCTGGGTCACGTATCCTCGCTGGCTCGCGAGCCCTTCCCGGTCGTCGAGGATGCCTCGCTGCTGGTCGAGGACACTGTCACGGCCGTCGTCCAGGTCAACGGCAAGGTGAAAGCCCGCATCGAGGTCGCCCCCTCAATCTCCGAGGAGGACCTCGTCGCTGCTGCCCTGGCCGAGGCACCGATCGTTAAGGCCCTCGGCGGCGCGGAGCCCCTCAAGGTGATCGCCCGCGCGCCGAAGCTGGTCAACGTCGTCGTCAAGAAGTGAGGTCGCATGCCTGAAGGCGATGCAGTCCGTCGCCTAGCCGGTACCCTCGACGAGCTTTTCGTCGGGGGTATCGTCTCGGCGTCGTCCCCGCAGGGGCGCTTCGCGTCCTCCGCAGCCCTCCTCGACGGCTGGGTCATGCAGAGGGTACGAGTGCACGGTAAGCACATGTTCATTGGTTTCGTCCCGCCCACCCCGGGTGAGATGTACGAGGCAGGGGTGGCCCTCCTCGAGGGTGCCGCCGCCGGTAGTGGGGAACCCATCCTCGGCGAGGATGCCCCGTGGCCGGACCGCTGGGTGCATATCCACCTGGGCTTGTACGGCTGGTGGCGCTTCAACGGCGATGAGACCGTCGTCGACGAGGGCCACGGCGTTGCTCACCGTATCCCCAACGTCCAAAAGGGGGAGTGGAACGGCCACTCTGAGACCCGCTGGGGCGAGGGCTTCGGCGAGGCCAAGGTCGGTGAATGGGAGCCTCCAGAGCCGGTCGGTGCCGTGCGGCTACGGGTGTTCAACGACCACGCGGTCGCTGACCTGATCGGACCGAATCGCTGCGACCTCATTACCGATGAAGAGCGCATCAAGGCGGAAGCGAAGCTGGGGCCGGATCCCCTGGACGCCGGGGCGCGCTCCGATACCCAGGCCATGGAGCGTTTCGCCCAGGTGGCCCATTCGAAGAAGCGCGCGATCGGCGAGATCGTCATGGATCAGTCGATCATCGCGGGCGTGGGCAACATCTACCGCGCCGATGCCCTATTCCTTGCGGGTATTTCGCCGCATCGCAAGGGCGCGAATATTTCGATCAAGCGCCTGCGCGAGCTGTGGGTCCTCATCTGTGACCTCATGAACCGCGGCCTGGCAGCCGGTCGCCTGGACACGATGGACCCGGAGGAGGCCCCCAACCCGCCGATCGAGGGGGACGAGGAGGCCTCGCGCTGGTACGTGTATCACCGTACGGACCGGCCGTGCCTGCGCTGTGGGACGCCGATCCGCGAGGCACTCATGCAGAACCGGCGTCTGTTCTGGTGTCCGTCCTGCCAGCGCTGAGTGCGCGAACATGCGTCAGGGGAGTGCGGGCCGACAGGCTCGCACTCCTCGCCCTCTGTCAGGCGATCTCTTCGAATCCGAGCACCGAGTAGAGTTCGCGGGCTCCGCCGTGACGCCTGTCGAGGCGCAGCGCGAGAGAGTCGAATCCCCACTGCGAGCAGCGCGTGGCGACCTCTGAGACGAGGGCTGTCGCGATGCCGCGCCTGCGGTAGTCGGGAGCGACGATCAGGTCGACGACGAAGGGTCCGTCGGGAGCGTCATCCCAGGGGGATTCGCGCACGACGAGGATTGCTCCGATGAGCGTTCCCCCGTCCCACGCGCCGATGAACGAGTCTTCCGTGGTCGCCCCGAATGCGCCCTCGAACGTCAGGCGTAGTTCCTCGGAGGTTTCCATGAGCGCCTCGGGCGTGACGTCGTCGTCGTACGCCTCGAGGGTGAGCACCGCGAGCGCGGGGATGTCGAATGTCGTGAGCGTGGCGATCTCAATACCCTGGGGGCGATTCGCCGCTGACAACGCGTCCAGTGGGGCATGTAGAGTTCGAGCTTCCATAAACCAACTATAGGTGAGGGCGCTCACTTTGTCACGGCTCTTGAACGGATTCTCACAGACTACCGGTGACGAGGGCGAATACCTCTCAGATGTAGAGGGCGGGCTCCTCGAAGAAGTAGTTGGGATCGACGATCAGATCGCGGTCGCGCGTGTCCTTCTCGGGCTTGGGGAGCAGGCGCGCGGGCACGCCGATCGCGACGTTCCCGCAGGGTACGTCCTTGACGACGACGGCGTTCGCGCCGATCTTGACGCCGGTGCCCACGGTGATGGGGCCCAGAACCTTGGCACCGGCACCGATCATCACGTGATCTCCGACGGTGGGGTGGCGCTTACCCGGAGTCATGGCGACGCCTCCCAGGGTGACTCCGTGGAAGATGACGACGTCGTTGCCGACCTCGGCCGTCTGTCCGATGACCACACCCGTCGCGTGGTCGATGAAGACCCGTCGCCCGATGGTGGCCTCGGGGTGGATGTCTACGCCGGTGACGGCGCGGGCCATGGAGGACAGGATGCGTGCGGGGGTGCGGGCACCGTTGGCCCACAGGGCGTGGGAGACGCGGTGAGTCCACAGCGCGTGTACGCCCGGGTACGTCAGGGCGATCTCCAGGGCGGAGGTGGCCGCTGGGTCGCGGCGCTGAGCCGTCACGAGGTCCTCGCGAAAGAGTCCGAGCGCCTTGGTGGGCAGGGCGCGCGATAGGGTCTTCGACAGGGCGCGTACGGTGAGCTTCACTTCGGTCCTCCTGGATGGTCGACTGGGTCGGGAACGCACAGGTGGCCCCGGATATTCCATCCGAGGCCACCTTAGCGCGTCAACTGTGAGCGATCAGTCCTCAAGGCCGGCGAAGAGCGCGGTCGAGAGGTAACGCTCACCCGTGTCGGGCAGGAGCGTGACGATCTTCTTGCCCGCCAGCTCGGGACGAGCGGCGACGGCGGCCGCCCCCGCCAGTGCAGCGCCCGAGGAGATGCCCACGAGCAGGCCCTCTTCGGCGGCGGCGCGGCGAGCGAACTCGAGTGCCTTGGCGGTCTCGACCGAGATGACCTCGTCGATCAGGGAGGCGTCGTAGGTGTCGGGCACGAAGTTGGGCATGAGGCCCTGGATGCCATGCGGGCCGGGGGTACCGCCGGTCAGCAGGGGAGACTCGGCGGGCTGAACGGCGATGATGCGCACGTTCGGGTTCTTCTCCTTGAGGACCTTCGCGACGCCCGAGATCGTTCCGCCCGTGCCAACGCCCGCGACGAACACGTCGACCTGGCCATCGGTGTCGGCCCAGATTTCTTCGCCCGTGTGCGCCACGTGGGCCGCCGGGTTGGCGGGGTTGGTGAACTGGGAAGCGATGATGGCGCCGGGACGCTCGGATGCGATGCGCTCGGCCTCGGCGACGGCGGCGGAGACGCCGCCCTTCGGGTCGGTGAGAACCAGCTCGGCACCGAAGGCGCGCACGATCGCGCGGCGCTCGACGGACATCGATGCGGGCATGACGATGACGACCTTGTAGCCGCGGGCAGCGCCCACCATCGACAGGGCGATACCCGTGTTGCCGGACGTGGCCTCGACGATGGTGCCGCCGGGCGCGAGTGCGCCCGCAGCCTCGGCTGCGTCGATGATCGAACGGGCGATGCGATCCTTCACGGAGGAGGCGGGATTGAAGGCCTCGACCTTAGCGACCACGTCAACGCCGTCGCCGGCCACGTGGTTGATGCGGACGAGGGGCGTGCCGCCGATCAGATCGGCAACGGTGGAGGCAATACGAGCCATGAGGGGTCCTTCCATAGGGCAGGTGTACCCCTGAATTGTCATACCCCGGTCGGATCCTCGTCTAGTTCAATCCGACGGGTTTCCACGTAGCGAAACTTTGCAACACCCGAGGAGGCCTGGGCCAGGCACGCGTCAATGGCGTCTCGGTCGCTCGGATCGATCGCAATGCGCAGCGTGACGTCCGCGCCCCAGATCGTGTCCACGATCGTGGCCCCGCGGGCTCGCAGTTCGGCCTCGATGCGACCCGCGTCCCCGGGATCCAGCTGGGTTTCGAGAACATCGCGCCCGACGAGGTAGGCGATGGGGGCGCGAGCCACGGCCTCGGAGACGGACGTGGAGTAGGCGCGCACGAGGCCGCCTCCGCCCAGGAGAATCCCGCCGAAGTATCGCGTGACGACGGCAGTGGCGTTCCACGTGTCGGAGGCGCGCAGGGCTTCGAGCATGGGAGTACCTGCCGTCCCCGAGGGCTCGCCGTCGTCCGATGAATGCTGCAAAGGGGCGGCATCCGGCGGGTCAATCAGGTAGGCGGAACAGTTGTGACGCGCCTGAGGATGCTCGGACTTGACCGCGTCGATGAGCTCGCGTGCCTCCTCTGGAGTATCCGTCCTGGCGAGCGTCGTAATAAACCGGGAACGCTTGATCTCGATCTCGTGGGTGAGGAGCGTGCCGGAGGCGAGCGTGCGAAGAACGGACATGCGCCCAGTCTACCGAGAGCAAGAGCATGTCCGTCTGTAACCAGGATCGCAGGCTCGGAAGGCATCGCGATGTGCTTGAGCGCGCTGTTCGTGGTAGTCTTGTCGGGTTGTCGCCGTGCGCCCGCGTGGCGCACCGATCAGAATAGTCGTCGAGAAAGAAGAGGAGCGGTAAGACATGGCAGTTCCCAAGCGCAAGATGTCCCGTGCGAACACCCGCACCCGCCGGTCTACCTGGAAGGCTGATCTTACCGAGCTGAACACCGTCAAGGTTGCCGGCCGTGAGATCCGCGTGCCCCGCCGCCTGGCCAAGGCCTACAAGAACGGCCTCCTGGACGTCGAGGGCTGACCTCGCTTCCACGCACGGGCCCGGGACTTGTCGTCCCGGGCCTTTGTCATGCCCGCAATTCGCTGAGAGCGAGTCGCCTGCCCCTGTGGTCGGCGGCGCGCACCCCATGAGAGAACCCGAGAAGGAACGTACATGAGCCTGCCGACGACCATCCTTACTATGAGCGGGGGAGTGGGCCACGGCCTCGTCGCTGCATCCACGACCGAAGGCACCGAGGGAGCCATCGTCTCTCTCTTCCTGATCGCCGCGTCCGCTGCCCTCGCACCCCTGCTCTCGTCGCTCACCCACAAGCGTGTGCCTGACGTCGTCTGGCTCCTGATCTTCGGCGTGTTTATCGGGCCGAGCGTTCTCGGACTGGCATCCGTTACCGAGCCGATCTCGCTGTTCCGCGAGGTCGGCATGGGCATGCTCTTCCTGATCGCGGGCACTGAAATCGATGTGCAAGAGGTCCACGGGCAAGCCGGTCGGCGCTCGCTGCTCACCTGGCTGGTGTGCTTCGGTATCGGCCTGGCCGTGTCTTGGGCTGCTGTTGCCGCGTCGGGTACTACCGGGGTCTCTGCAGCCACGTACATCGCGCTGGCGATCGCACTGACCTCGACGGCGCTGGGCACCCTCCTACCCATCCTCATGGAGGCCGGAGTCATGGGCACCACGATCGGCAAAGCGGTCCTCGTTCATGGTGCCGTCGGCGAGCTCGCCCCCATTATTGCTATGTCGCTGCTGCTCTCCGCCCGTAGCCCCTGGGCCTCGGCGATTATTCTGCTCGTGTTCGCGGTGGCGTCGGTTGTCGCCGTCGCCATTCCGACGCGTTTCATCCTGAAGCATCCCGCGTTGGGGCGGACGATCCTGCACGGGGCGCAGACCTCGCAAAAGACGCTCATGCGCGTCGTCATGGTTGTCCTCACCGGCCTCATGGCCCTGTCTGCGGTCATGGAGTTGGACATGGTGCTTGGCGCATTCGCGGCCGGCATCATCGTGCGCGCGCTGGCACCTGGAAACTTCACGATGGTCGAGGGAGAGCTGCGCACCCTCGGCTTCTCGTTCCTGATTCCGATCTTCTTCGTGACTTCGGGTATGAACATTTCGCTGAGCGCCGTCGCGGGCTATCCGTTCCTGCTCGTCGCCTTCGTCGGCGCGATTCTCGTGGTGCGCGGCGTGCCCATCGTCCTGATGGAACGGTTCCACGGTTCGATTGAGCGCGTCGGTTGGACGGACGCGACACGTATCGGACTGTACGGCGCGACGGGCCTGCCCATCATCGTCGCTGTCACCGAGCTGGGAGTCACGACGGGTGTTCTGCCCTCGTGGCTGGCATCCCTGCTCGTCGTCGCCGGCGCGATGTCCGTACTCCTCTTCCCGCTGCTCGCGTTCCTGCTTGGGCGCGCTGGTGGAAAGGCGCGCTAACCTCCGCTAGTCTTACAGACGGCGCGAAGCGCCACGCCTCCGTAGCTCAATGGATAGAGCAAGGGCCTTCTAATCCCGAGGTTGCAGGTTCGAGTCCTGTCGGAGGCGCCAGCTTGTGATGCGGGTGCTCGCCACGAATCGTCGTTGTTGGTCGTTATGTGGCCGCCCGAACCGGGGAAGCGTGGCATAATGGGGGGGAGCCGAACAGTTGCAGCTGTTCGACTCCCCGGTTTCCGGGATGGTCTTAGCTACCCATCAGGGTGCTCATCAGGAATGCAATCGCCCAGATCAGCTGCGGCAGTGTCGTGATCACTGCTACAGCGATCTGGGCTTTCTGCTTCCTGTCAAGGCCTCGCCGCCGTCGAGGCTGACGATGGTCTTTAGCCATTGCCCAGTCACCTCCTCTCAACGGAACCGCTCCCCGGCAGGAATACAGGTGTCCCGGGGTGGCACCGTGGAGGCAGCCCTATCGTCCCACTGGGCACAGTCATTTACGGTAGAGGCGTGAGGAGTAGTGTCCCGCATAGTGGTGTAACCGTGTGGTGGTCGGCCCGTTTGATATGGGTGCGGTCACCGTGTGATCCTTCGAGAAAGCTCTCTACTTCTGACTCGAAACGATTTGGAGGCACAACGATGACCGCTCCTCATATTATCGACCCTGCTGGCCTGCTTGGCGAGGCGTTATCCCAGGCGTCCCCGGATTTGATGCGTTCCCTGCTCCAGCACGTCATTAACGCGTTGTTATCAGCGGACGCTGACACCGTGTGCGGGGCCCAGTGGGGCCAACAAGACCCGCAGCGTCAGACCAGGCGCAATGGGTATCGCTACCGGCCCCTGGACACCAGGGTCGGCACCATTGACGTGGCGATCCCCAAGCTGCGCTCAGGAACCTACTTTCCAGAGTGGTTGCTTCAGCGCCGTAAGCGCTCCGAAAGCGCCTTGATCACAGTGGTCGCTGACTGCTACCTGGCAGGAGTGTCTACGCGCCGTATGGACAAGCTCGTCAAAACCCTGGGGATCACAGGACTGTCGAAGTCCCAGGTCTCACGTATGGCGGCCGACCTAGATGAACACGTGGACGAGTTCCGTCATCGCCCCCTCGATGACGCTGGGCCTTTCACGTTCGTCGCCGCTGACGCGCTGACCATGAAGGTGCGTGAAGGAGGGCGCGTCGTCTCGTGCGCGGTCCTGGTTGCCACCGGAGTCAACAATGACGGACACCGCGAAGTACTGGGGGTGCGCGTGTCCACCAGCGAGACCGGTCCAGCCTGGAATGAGTTCTTCGCTGACCTGGTTGCCCGGGGCCTGACCGGCGTGCGCCTGGTGACCAGCGACGCCCATCTGGGCCTAGTTGAGGCCATCGCAGCGAACCTGCCCGGAGCCACCTGGCAACGGTGCCGCACCCACTACGCCGCGAATCTCATGTCGGTCACCCCCAAAGCGCTATGGCCCGCTGTCAAAGCGATGCTGCACTCGGTGTACGACCAACCCGACGCCGCTTCGGTCAACGCTCAATACGACCGGCTCTTGGACTACGTGCACGACAAGCTCCCCGCCGTGTGTGACCACCTCGATCAAGCCAGGGCAGACGTCCTCGCGTTCGCGTCCTTCCCCACCGGGGTATGGACCCAGATCTGGTCCAACAACCCCAATGAGCGCCTCAACCGCGAAATCCGCCGACGCACCGACACCGTGGGAATCTTCCCCAACCGCCAGGCCATCATCCGCCTGGTCGGAGCCGTCCTAGCCGAACAAAACGACGAATGGGCCGAAGGCCGACGCTACCTCAGCCTCGACATCCTCACCAAATCACGACTCACACCCCAACCCACCCAACAGGAGGACACCCCACTCCAACTCAGCGCATAACCCAACCCGAAGGACACAAAACGATTACACCACTCCACAGGACTTGACCGGACCAGCCGATGCCCGCAACAACCAACCAGATCGAAAGCACGAACGCGCGCCTACGCCAGATGCTGCGCGACCACCGTGGCATGCGCCTGACCCGACGCATCAAAGCCGTGTTTTGGTGGTGCTACACCCACTCTGCGCACCCACAGCCAGCAGCGACAATCCTGGCCACCATGCCCACCGACGCAGCCCTCGAAAACGCCTGGCAACAAGCCGCGCAAAACCACCAAGCCACCGCCATCATCCCCGGCTGGGGTGACGCAATCTGCTTCAACGAACTCCACCACACCACCCCCTACCACAACACCTGGGACTAACCCCTCAACCAACACGTTTTGTCCTATAACCCCCAATCGACGCTGTCCGAGAGCATGAGGGCGCATCGTGTTACAGAGGCAGAGTGTCGCCGTTGTGACGGGTGTGCCTGGCGGGGCTGACTTGCGCATGCGGATAGGTTACGACGATGCGGATAGGTTACGACGATGTGGATAGGTTACGACGATGTGGATAGGTTAATAAGCTATCCGGATGCTCATAACCTATCCGGATGCGCATAACCTATCCGCGAATGTGCTGGACGAAGCGTTCGGCGGGGCGCAGGCGAGAACTCAGGGCTGGAACCCGCGCAGATCTGCGCGTGGGGAATGAAACGCGACCCGCGAGGTACGGATAGGGGGCGAGACTGCCGCGCTGAGCCCAGCTTGCCGTATGGACACCAGAAAGCGGACAGGCCAAGTAGCGATGTGAAGTCCTGCGGAGCGTCGCCGACACGAAGTGCCCCATGATCCTCATCTCCTGCACCGATCTGAGACGGGCGCTGTCACAAACTCCCGTTCCGTGGACCCCTTCTGCGTCACCCACGCGAAGGCGGACATACTGGGGTCATGAACGCACGAACGAACATTACCCGTCGCATGTGCGGGTCGATTCGTGCCCGAATGTGCAGCTGACGCCGACGTCCGCCATTCCTTAGGCTCGACCCCACTACCAAAACCCGCGCCGATGCGCACCCACGTGAGGGCTAGCCGCAACACGAGAGTTACATCGTGCCCTTCTCCGACGACGAATACGCCTGTCCCTGCACCCACGACCACGAGCCCACGCTCCTGTCCTTCGAGGTCATGCCCCCGCGCAAGCCCTCCTTGGAAGAGTCCTTCTGGAACACGGTTGATCAACTGCTGCGCGTGCGCCCCGACTTCATGTCGGTCACCTACGGTGCCGGTGGCAAGGACCGTTCCAACGCCCGCTCGACGGTCCATCGCCTCGTGCGTGACACCCCGATTCAGCCGATCGCGCACCTGACCTGCGTGGGTAACTCGACCGAAGAGGTTGTTTCCACCGTCTACGACTACCTCGATTCGGGCGTTCGTACCTTCCTGGCTCTGCGCGGTGACCCGCCGGTGGGGCAGGAGGACTGGGAGCCTGGGCCAGGCGGCGTTGGCAGCGCCACCGAGCTCATCCACCTCATCCGAACCGTCGAAAAGCGGCGCTGTGACGCTCACCCGGGCGAGGCCCTACGCTCCGCGTTCAAGCCGCTGACCATTGCGGTGGCCACTTTCCCGGCGGGTAATCCCGCCGCCGGAACCACGCCCGCGCAGGAAGTTGAGCGCCTCCTCGTCAAGCAGGCTGCCGGTGCTTCCTTCGCGATCACCCAGCTCTTCTGGGATGCCGATGTCTACGCCTCCTTCGTCGAACGCGCCCGCCGCGCCGGCGTCACCATCCCGATCGTGCCCGGCCTGCTGCCGGCCACCGACCCGGCTCGCCTGCGCCGCGTCCAGGACCTCACCGGCATCGAGGTCCCCGAATACCTGCTGACGACACTGTCGGACTACCCGCACCAGGAGGCGCGCGACGAGTTTGGCGCAGTCTTCGGGTCTCGTCTCATCCACTCTGTCCTGGATGCAGGCGCGCCCGGTATCCACCTCTACACCTTTAACAAGGCCAAGCCCGTCCTGGACATCCTGGCCCTGCTGGGAGTCACGCCCGAGCCGGAGAGGTCCGGCGCCTCGGCCCCCGACCCCCGCGCCTAAGCGCACCACCATCCACCCTGCGGCAGGGTGCGGGCCTGACCCGCGCACGCCGAACGAGTAGCACACCCAAGGAGAACACCATGTCTGCTGCGACCACGCAGTTCCCCACCGCGACGATCCTGGCCTATCCGCGCATCGGACGCGGCCGTGAGCTCAAGCGTGCCCTCGAGGCCCGCTGGGCCGGCCGTATCACCGACGCCGAGCTGATCCAGGCCGCCAACGATCTGCGCAAGGAGAACCTCGCGCGCCTCGTCGAGCTGGGCCTGAACCCCTCCGACGCGTCCCTGGCCGACGCGCCCTCCCTGTACGACCACGTCCTGGACGCGACCATCCTCCTGGGTGCCATCCCGCCGCGCTTCGCCGGCCGCGAGGGCCTCGACCTCTACTTCGCGCTCGCCCGCGGTGACGACAAGGTCGGCCCCGAAGAAATGACGAAGTGGTTCGACACGAACTACCACTACCTCGTTCCCGAGATTGGCCCCGATACGCCCCTGCGCTTCGCCGACGACACGATCACCCGTCGCTTCACCGACGCCCGCGAGTGGGGCTACGTGACCCGTCCCGTCCTGGTCGGCCCCGTCACCTACCTGGCCCTGGCCAAGGCCGACCCGGCCACCCCGGACTTCGACCCGCTCACCCGCATCGACGAGGCAGTGGCCGCCTACGAGGAGGCGCTGGCCTCCCTGCACGCAGCGGGCGCCCCGTGGGTCCAGCTCGACGAGCCGGCCCTCACCTCCGACAACCTCTCGCGCAGCCGCACCGAACTGGGTGAGCTGGCTGCCCGTGTCTACGAGCGCCTGGCCGCCTCGCAGAACCGTCCGCAGATCCTGCTCACCACCCCCTACGGCGACGCCTCGCACGCGGCGGCGGCCCTGGCCAAGACGGGGGTCGAGGCCCTCCACGTCGACACGCTGCGCGGCTCGCTGCCGAAGGACGCCGACCTGTCTGGCGTGACCCTCGTCGTCGGCGCCGTCGACGGCCGCTACATCTGGCGCGCCGACCTGGCCCAGCTGCGCGAGACCCTCAAGGCCGCGCAGGCCCTGGGTGCTGCACGCGTCACCGTCGCCACCTCCAACTCCCTGCAGCACGTGCCCCACGACACCGCGCTCGAGACCTGGGACGACGAGACCCTCAACGAGAACCTGCATGCCTGGCTGGCCTTCGCCGACCAGAAGGTCGTTGAGGTCGTCACCCTGGCCCGCGGCCTGGATGAAGGTTGGGACGCCATCGACGCCGAGGTCGCCGAGGCCACCCGCGTCCTCGAACAGCGTGCCGCCGCTCCCGGCGTCGTGCGCCCCGAGGTCCGCGCCCGCACGGCCGCTCTGACCGACGCCGACCGCGCCCGCGAGCCCTACCTGGAGCGCGAAGCCGCCCAGACCGAGCGCCTCCACCTGCCCCCGCTGCCCACGACCACCATCGGCTCGTTCCCTCAGACCACAGAGATTCGCAAGGCCCGCGCCGCCAACGCCCGCGGCGAGCTCTCCGACGCGGACTACGAGGCGCGCATGCGCGAGGAGATCGCCTCGGTCATCGCTCTCCAGGAGGAGCTGGGCCTGGATGTCCTCGTCCACGGCGAGGCTGAGCGCAACGACATGGTCCAGTACTTCGCCGAGCTGCTCGACGGTTTCGCGGCCACGCGCAACGGCTGGGTGCAGTCCTACGGCTCGCGCTGCACGCGCCCGTCGATCCTGTGGGGCGACGTCTCGCGTCCCGCGCCCATGACCGTGGGCTGGACCACCTACGCCCAGTCGCTCACCGACAAGCCCGTCAAGGGCATGCTCACCGGCCCCGTCACGATCATCGCGTGGTCCTTCCCCCGCAACGACCTGCCGCTTCGCGAGATCGCCGACCAGATCGGCCTGGCCCTGCGTGACGAGGTCTCCGATCTTGAGGCCGCCGGCATCGCCGCCATCCAGGTCGACGAGCCCGCCCTGCGCGAGCTCCTGCCTCTGGACGCTGACCGTCACGCCGACTACCTGAACTGGTCCGTGGGCTCCTTCCGCCTGGCCACCTCCAGCGTGCGACCCGATACCCAGATCCACACGCACCTGTGCTACTCCGAGTTCGGCCAGATCATCGATGCTATCAAGGGCCTGGACGCCGACGTGACGTCCATCGAGGCCGCGCGATCCAAGATGGAGGTCGTCCCCGAACTCGCCGAGGCCGGCTTCGACCACGGCATCGGCCCCGGCGTGTGGGACATCCACGCCCCCCGCGTCCCCAGCACCGAGGAACTCGCCGAGCTCATTGGCCTGGCCGCCGACGCCGTGCCGGTCTCGCGCCTGTGGGTCAACCCCGACTGCGGCCTCAAGACCCGCGGCTACGAGGAAACAAAGGCGTCGCTGGACAACCTTGTCTCTGCTACTCGGCAAGTGCGTGCCCAGCGCGGCCTGGAAAACTGAACGTTCTTCTAGGCGATAGGTGAGGGGCGGGCCCGTTGGGCCCGCCCCTTTCCGTCTTTCCCGTGAACACCTGCTGTTACATAATCTCACTCTGTGAGCATCGTGTTGCTCGGACGGAAAACGTCCGACAAACTTAAAGCCATGACGACCTTCGCGAACCCCATGTGCTGCCCCTGCGGTGGCATGATGTCGCGAATGTGTATGTGATTGACGCCCCAGATACCCCTGTCAATCACCGCCGCAGTGATATACCCACGCCGATAGTGGGAGTGCGGCCCCGAAGAATCGGATACACCCATGACCCTCGTCAACACCCCTGCCGCCTCCGTCCACGCCGCCAACGACACCCCCACCTCCTACGAGGAATTCCTCGACGTTCTCGCCGGCCTGCGACTGAGCTCCTCCCGCATCGACATTGATATCGACCGCGGCCAGGTCACCCTCGACGGACGCGACGCCGGCCTGTCTGCCAAGGAACACGACCTCCTGGCCCACCTCGCCGCCAACGCCGACCGCTCCGTCACCCGCTACGAGCTCTTCGCCTCCGTGTGGGCCGACTCTGAACTCGGCTCCGACTCCCGCACCGTGGACGCTCACATCCGCCGCCTGCGCAAGAAGCTCTCCATCCTGCCCGACCTCATCTCCACGGTCCGCGGCGAAGGCTATCGCTTCAACTCCACCCCCTCGGTGCGCGTGCGCGTCACCCGCCCCGTCACCCTCGCCGCCTGACACCCCTCGCGGCGGACCCCGCCGCCACAACGCGCCGCGCCACCGCGCGCATCGGCCCAGCGGCCACCCCTGGCGGCTCCCAGCCCAGCCACCCACACGGGCCGGATAAAAGGGGAGAGGGGCCACGGCCTCGTTCCCGAAACCGCGCCCCTCTCAGGCGTATGTACTGACTCCCTTAGATCACGAGTCGCGTGATCTCCGAATCCAGCGGCAGCTCCTCGACGTGCAGGGGAGAAGCCTCCATGCGGTGTCGCAGTCCATCGATGTCATCCGGGTTCGACAGGTCGATACCCACCAGCGCAGGTCCGAGCTCGCGGTTGTTCTTCTTCGTGTACTCGAAGTGCACGATATCGTCCGCGGGACCCAGCACATCCGACAGGAAGACGCGCAGCATGCCCGGCTGCTGCGGGAAGGTCACGAGGAAGTAATGACGCAGCCCCTCGTGGCGCAGCGAACGCTCCATGACCTCGGCGTAGCGCGTCAGGTCGTTGTTACCGCCCGACACGACGCAGACAATCGCGCCGTCGGAGCGGCCGAGCAGGGCCTTGCGATCCGCCGGATCCGTCAGGTACACGTGCGCGGCCGTGGATGCGAGCGCGCCCGCGGGCTCGGCGATGACGCCGTCGGACTGGTAGAGCTCCAGCATCTCCGTGCACACCGCGCCCTCCGGTACGACCAGCACGGAGTCAACAAACTGCGACGCGATGTGGAAGGGGAGCGAGCCCGCGCGACCCACCGCCGTACCATCCACGAAGGGATCAACCTTCGCCAGAGACATCGGCTGACCCGCCTCAAGAGCCGCGTGCATCGACGCAGCGCCCGCGGGCTCCACGCCGATGATCTTCACCTCGGGGCGGTTCGCGCGCAGCCACGTCGCAATCCCCGCGATGAGGCCGCCACCGCCCACAGGAACGAGGACCGCCGCCGTATCCTCGGGCATCTGCTCCTCAAGCTCGACGCCGATCGTGCCCTGACCGGCGATCGTGAACGGATCGTCGTAAGGGTGGACGTAGGTGCGGCCCGTGGCGCGCGCCGCCTCCTGAGCGAGCGCGTTCGCGCGGTCGAACGTGCCATCCACGATGACCTGCTCGACCCACTGCCCACCAATCGTCGCGATGCGGCGGCGCTTCTGGCGGGGAGTATTCGACGGCAGGTAGATGGTGCCGCGCACGCCCAGGTGAGCGCAGGCATAGGCCAGACCCTGCGCGTGGTTGCCCGCCGACGCGCACACGACGCCGCGCTCGCGCTCGGCGGGGGACAGCAGTGACATCCGCGCGTACGCGCCGCGCACCTTGAAGGAACGGCACTTCTGCTGGTCCTCACGCTTGAGCAAAATATCGACGCCGGCCTCGGTGGACAGGCGCTCCGAACGATCCAGGTTCGTGCGGACGGCCACCCCCTCGAGGGCGGTTGCAGCCTGGCGGATGTCCTTCGGTGTCGTCACGTGAGAACTAGCGGTCATGAGAACTCCTTCCAATACCCTCCTAGTGTAGTAGTGGCCACCGTGAGTGCGACCCACCCAACCGTATGACCCAGAGCGCACTAACATAGAAGGCGTGAAAACTCTGAAAGACCCCCTGGTCTGGATTGACTGCGAAATGACCGGCCTGGACGTCCAGCGTGACGCCCTCATCGAGGTGGCAGTCGTCATCACCGACGGCGACCTGCGAATTGTCGACCCCGGCATGGACGTGCTCATTACGCCGCCCGCCGAGGCTCTCGACAACATGAATGACTTTGTGCGCAACATGCACACGTCCTCTGGGCTGCTCGATGATCTGAAGACGAGCGCCGTGTCGATGGAGGAGGCGACCGAGCAGGTCCTGTCCTACATCAAGCGCTTCGTGCCCCAGCAGGGCAAGGCTCTCCTCGCGGGTAACTCGGTGGGCACCGACAAGATGTTCCTTGAGGCCAACATGCCCTCCGTCATCGACCACCTGCACTACCGCCTGGTGGACGTGTCTTCGATCAAGGAGCTGGCTAAGCGCTGGTACCGCGCCGCTTTCGCGGAGTCGCCCGAGAAGCACGGCGGCCACCGTGCGCTCGCCGACATCCTGGAGTCCATCCAGGAGCTCGAGTACTACCGTCGCGTTCTCTTCCCTGCCGGGCCGGTGACCACTGAGCGTGCCCGCGAGGTGGCTCGCGAGGTTGTTGCCCTGGGCATCCCTTCCATGGGCGAGGGTGCCGAGGCCTGATATCGGTTCTGAGGCTTGAGCGGCGGTATCCCTGCGGGGTGCCGCCGCTTTGCCATGTCTGGCGTTGCCCGCCTTGCGGTGCGCTGTGCACAGGGGACATGCGCAGCGTTGCGTTATCCACAGGGGCCCGAGCGGCATGTGCGTTATCCACAGGGGGAGTGCGAGCGCTTGAAAGGACATACCTCGCGGGGCTTTCCTGGACGTATCCGGCCAGCGCCGGCCAGACCAGACAAAGGATGCAACGATGCAGGATATTTCGACGACCCTGAGGGGCCGCATCGGGTCAGAACCCTCTATGAAGCACGTCAAGGGCGACATCTGCGTGACGACCTTCCGGCTCGCGATCACGCGATGGCGCTTCACGACGGATGTACGCACTGGCAACGCCTCCTACGTGGAGGACGGTGCCTACTGGTACACCGTGGAAACCTGGGACACGCTCGCCTCCAACGTGTTCCGCAGCTGCCGCAAAGGCGACCCCGTCGTGGTGGTTGCCCGGCCCGTTCCCAACGGGTGGGTCGACGGGGCGGGACAGATTAGATCATCGATCGTCTACCGGGCCTCCTCGGTCGGCCATGATCTGGCGCGGGGGACCTCCCAGTTCAGAAAGAATGGCGCGCACTCGACCGACGAAGCCGCGGGAGGCACGGAGGGTGATCCCTATTCGACGAGGTCGGGGCCGGGTTCTGCGGTGATATCGCAGGGGTCGGGAGCGGAGGCCGAGCTCACGAACCAGCCGCACACTGAAGCTGTTGCCCCGGATGGAGGAACGGAGATGCTACCCGATGAGGCAGGCACACAGGATGCAGAGCCGACGCTTCACGCTCCGGCAGCGGGAGGCGACCTGACGCCTGTGGGCACATTGGAGGGGTGCGTTGGTGCTGAGGCTGAATCCTCGACCCCGAGCGGAAACACTGCGTCATGCTTCGACTATTCGGCGGTGGACCACGCCGGTGCCGATGCGACGAAAAACGCGTCGTTCGAGCCTCATGACGATGATGCGCTCGAACCGTCCGACGCCGCTTAGGCGGGCGCATCCACGATCGCGACCTGCGCGATGGCGCACGTCCCGTCGTGGCTGATAGAGACGAGCACACTCCACGTGGAGCGCGCCCCGAGCGAGACGTCACACGCGGCGGCGACTCGTCCGTGCAGCACGATCGCGGGGCGGTTCCACTCGTCGTGGATCACCTCAACCTCGCGCCAATCCATGTCGGTCTCGCCGATGAGGGGTGGAGTACCGAAGAGGGCACACGACCAGGCCTTCACGAAGGCCTCTTTCGCGGCCCACAGGCCGCCCGCGTGACGGGCCACGGCCTCGTCATAGCGGGCGGAACCGGGCTGAGCGCCAGAGGTGGCGGCAGCGCGGGCGCGGACCCGGCGGGCCTCCCTGGGCGTCAGAACGCCGTCCAGGAAGGCCGACCCCGGCTCCCTCACCTGAGCGGCAAACTCAGGGAGGGAGACCAGGTCAACGCCGAGTCCGCGCATCGCTCACTTGCCTTCCGGCAGGTGGTAGAAGCCGTCTTCGCCGAGGCGTGCCGACGGATCCAGCAGGATCGCGGCCTCAACCTCGTGCGCGTCACCCGCGATGCCGGCAGCCGGGTCGTCGGGCAGGCGGCGACCCTCGACCGAGGTGAACAGCGGGGCGTGGCCCAGCATGCCCATCTCGATGTGACGCTGGCCGCTGCGCAGGCGGCGATCCGACGCGGTGCGCCACGCCTCGAGGCGCTCGCGTCCGGCCTCGCGCTCCACGATGGCCTCGAAGGCGGCCGGGTTAACCAGCGCCAGGAAGCCGGAGACGTGACCGAAACCGAGCGAGGTTGCGAACGCCGCACGCACCGGTCCGCGCGAGGACAGGTTGAGCGGGGAACGCAGCCACACGAGCGGGCTGTACTGCTCCATCGCATCGTCGACGCAATCCAGCGCGACGTTCGCGGGGATCAGACCCGTGCGGAACACGTCGATAATGCCGCCCACCTGGAACACGCACGCGCCGCCCTTCGCGTGACCCGTCAGGGTCTTCTGCGAGATGACCAGCAGCGGGTTGCCGGGGGTACGGCCCAGCGCCATGCCGACGCGGGTGTGCAGATCCGACTCGTTGGGGTCGTTGGCGTTCGTGGACGTGTCGTGCTTGGACACGAAGGCCACGTCGTCGATACCCACGCCGAGCTCGCCGAGGTTGCGGGCGATGACCGAGTCGCGTCCGCCGCGCGCCACCGCGAGGGCACCCAGGCCGGGCGCCGGAATCGAGGTGTGCGCACCATCGCTGAAGGTCTGCGCGTGTCCGACGACTGCCAGGACCGGCAGGTTCATGTCGAGCGCCACCGACGCGCGGGTCAGCAGCACGGTGCCACCGCCCTGCGCCTCGACGAAGCCGCCGCGACGGCGGTCGTTAGCGCGTGAGACGAAGCGCGAGGAGATGCCACGAGCGAGCAGCTCGTTCGAGTTCGCCGTCGCGTTCATGGCGCCGAAGCCCACGATCGACTCGACCTGGATGTCGTCAATCGCGCCGGCCACGACGAAGTCAGCCTTGCCAGCCTTGATCTTGTCGACGCCCTCTTCGATGGAGACCGCGGCGGTCGCGCAGGCTCCGACCGGGTTGATCATCGAGCCGTAGCCGCCCACGTAGGACTGCATCGTGTGTGCAGCCACGACGTTAGGCAGGGTCTCCTGCAGGATATCCTGCGGGTATTCCTCGCCCAGGAAGCGGTCGACGAACAGCTTGTGCATCGAACGCATGCCACCGAAGCCGGTGCCCTGCGTGGAGGCAACGGTCGCCGGGTGGACGACGCGCAGCAGCTCGGCGGGGCTGAAGCCAGCGGACACGAACGCGTCGACGGCGGAGACCAGGTTCCACACGGCGATCGGGTCGATCGAGTCCAGCATCGAGGCCGGGATACCCCAGCGAGCCGGATCAAAGTCGGTGGGGAACAGACCACCGATGCGGCGGTTGAGGGTCGCGCGACGAGGCACGCGCACCTGGGCACCGGACTTGCGGGTCACCTGCCACTCACCGAACGCGGTCTGCTCGACCACGGTGAACTGCGGGTCAGCCTCGGCGTAGGAGCGAGCCTCGGCCTCGTCCTCGACGGTGAACGTGATGTCGCGGTCCAGGAAGACCATCGCGGACTCGGGCGTGTAGCCGTCGTGCAGCGGGCCGTCATCGTGGAAGAAGCGCACGCCGGAGCGGGCCACGACCTCGTCGCGGTAGCGATCGAAGATCTCCGACTCGGGGACCAGCTGGTCGTCCTTGTCGTACCAGCCGCCCACGGGGGTGTCCGACCAGGTCAGCAGGCCGGTCATCCAGGCGAGTTCAAGCACGCCCGCAGGGGTGAGCTCGACGGTGCCGTCGGTGTGGATGCCGAGCTCGGCCTGCACGCGGGTACGAGCACTGCCCCACGGGCCGACCTCGCCGTGACCGACGATGACGACCGTGTCGGCTAGCGACGCGGTGGTGTGACCCCACTGTGACGGCTCGACGTGCGGCACGGTGACCTGCGAGGGCGAGGGCAGCGCGGACACGGTCGCAACCGGTTCCGATGCGGGGGCCTCGGGGGCTGCGGCCTCTGCCTGGGCGCGCAGGGCGCGCAGGTCGATGGAGGAGTCCAGACCGCCGGTCAGGTCGGCATCCACCGGAGCGGAGGCAGCCTGGGCGCGGACCTCGGTGCTCGAGAGCGCGAGCAGCTGCTGCGCCATTTCCTCGGTCGACCAGGTGCGAACGCCCGCAGACTCGACGGCGGCGACCATCGGGTCGTTGCCGCCCATGAGGCCGGTGCCACGCACCCAACCGATACGCGGGTGAGCGATCGACACGCGCGAACCCCAGATCGGCTCTGCCGCCCAGCGGGTCGCGATCGCGTCGAAGGAGGCCTTCGCCTCAGCGTACGCGCCGTCGCCGCCGAAGATACCGCGGTTGGGGGAACCGGGCAGCACGACGTGCAGACGGTGGTCGGCGTGCGTGTCGGAACCGATTGCGCACAGACCGGCAATGGAGCGCTCGACGCTCCACAGCAGCAGTCGCATCTGGTTCTCGGAGGCAGGACCCGCGTCGGCCAGCGTGCCGGAGACGCGCGGGGCTGCGAAGGGGTAGAACAGCGTCGGGACCAGGGCTTCCTTGGTCACCTTAATGTCGGCGCCCACGGACTTGGTCTGCTCGGTGCCGATCCACTCCACGAGCGCGTCGACGTCGCGGTAGGAGGCCAGGTTAGCGGGAACCAGCCACAGCTTCGCGCCGCCTGCGGCGTGCGTGCGGTAGAGCTCCTTGGCGAAGGCCAGGCGCGCGGCCGAGATCGACGAGGAGGTTGCGATGACGGTTGCGCCGCCGGCGAGCAGGCCACCCACGACCGCGCCGCCGATGGAGGCGGGGGTCATGCCGGTGACCACCGCGACGTCGCTGGCGTAGGGCAGCTCGTCCGAGGAGGAGAGCGCGTCGGCCGCGATCTGCTCCAGGCGAGTCGCGCGCTCGTGATCGCCTTCGCCGCGCAGGCGGTTCGCCCAGTACGAGGCCTGTTCGGCCACTGCGCGACCGGTGCCCACGAAGGACGCGCCCTCGGCGAGGGTGCCTTCGGCGACGTAGCGGGCGACATCCTCACGGGCGGAGGCCCAGCGGTCGTCCAGAAGGACTGCGCGCGCGGCATCGAAGCGAGGCTCGACCAGGTCGACCCAGCCCGAACCCAGTTCGGCGGCAACCGCGTCGATGACGCGAGCGTCGTCGGAGGAATCCTCGCCGGTGGGGGCGGGGGCGTTCAGTCCCAGTTCGGACAGGATCGTGCGAGCCGTCTTGGCCAGGACGCCGTCCTCACCCGTCACGGATGCGGCGTAGGCGTCGAGAGCAGCGGAGTCGACGACACCGCCACCGGCAGAACCGACAGCGCTGGGCAGGGACACGGCGATGCCTTCGCGGGCGGCAACGGCAGCCACGGCTGCATCGATGAGGGCATCGACACCGGCGGCGTTCGTCGGAGCATCCAGCGGCAGGGTCGCCAGATCACCGTCGCGGGTCGAGGCACCCTCACGGGTACCCAGGACGATCTCGGCGGTGACGTGATGCGCCCAGCCGGTGCCCAGCTGCCACGTTCCGGTGACACGCTCCGTGATACGGCCCGCCTTGACGCCAGCAGCACCGAACAGCTTGCGCGTGCGCTCCTTGACGGCCTCGGCCAGAACCGGGCCGAAGGGCTTGTAACCCTTGGCAGCCTTGTCGACCGTCGCGGACAGCGTGGCCACATCGGCCTCGCCGGCGCCATCGATCGAGTTCAGGCCCAGCTCGGAGGACATGTCCATGAGCAGCTGGTTGCGACGCGAGGAGACGCCGTTGGTGAGCGACTCGGTCGTGTCGGTGGCACCGACCTCGTCGATGCGGATCTTCGCGGACAGCGCCAGCAGGGCGTGAATCGCGGAGGACGCCGTGAAGGGCAGGTCCGCGACGTCGGCGCCCGAGGGGCCGCCGGTCGGAGCCGCGGGGGCAGGTGCCGGAGTAGCCTCGGCCGCGGGGGCGGCCGGTGCGGGCGTGGGAGCTGCCTCGGCGGCGGGAGCCTCCGGGGTAATTTCATCGTCCTCATCGTCCTCGATCACGGCGACATCGGTCGCGTAGACGCGGGACTCGTCGCGCTGGACGTTGAAGACATCCACGCGCGAGAGCGCGAACTCGGGTGCGAGCAGGGTACGCGCTGCCAGGTTGGCCAGCGTCGGGGCGGCACCCAGGCCGACCTCGATGACCTCATCGACGCCCAGGCCAGCAACGCCGGGGGCGGCCTCTTCGGTCGAGAGCAGCACGCGCTGCGTCTCGATCCAGCGCACCGGGGAGGCGAACTGCCAGCACAGCAGCTCGATGAGCAGCGTGCGGGTCAGGACACCCGGGGTGGCCAGGGCGCCGTCCCATGCGCCTTCCGTCTCGAGCAGCTCGCGCACCGTATCGGAGGGAACCACGTCGAGGATGGACTGGGCGAACTCGCGGGTGAGCTCGAAGGGACGCGCCACCAGGTTGGGGATGTAGCGGCCCACGAGCTTCGCGGGATCGATCTGCGCGGGAATACGTTCGTCGAGCTTCGTGCGGAAGTCCGCCACACCGCTGCGCAGGACGGTGGAGTGGAAGGGCACGTCGATGCCGGGAACGTACATGAAGGGGCGCTTGCCGCCACGCTCGGCGGCGCGCTTGGAGGCGTCCTCCTCGAGGGCCTTCAGGCCCGCGACCGTGCCGGCGACCGCGTACTGCTGACCCGCCAGGTTGAAGTTCACGATCTGGAGGAACTCACCCGAGGCCTGAGCGATCGAGTCGACGTACTCCACGACGTGGGCATCGTCGACGCCGAACTGGTTCGGACGCAGGGCACCCATGCGGTAGTTCGAACGGCCGTTCTCGTCGCGGGGCACGAGCGAGTGCATCGTGGAACCGCGCTGGAAGACCAGGTCGAGGACGGTTTCGAGGGGGAATACCTCCGCGTAGGCTGCCAGCGCGTCGTACTCGCCCAGCGAGTGGCCGGCGAAGGCAGCGCCGGGAACCAGGACACCCTCTTCGCGCATGCGCGCCGTCTGGCCGATTGCCAGCGTCGCGAGCGCGACCTGGGTGAACTGGGTGAGGTTCAGGACGCCCTCGGGGTGACGGTAGGTCACGCCGCGCGCCACGATCTCGGTCGGGTTATCGCGCACGATCGACAGGATGGAGAAGCCCATCGCCGAGCGGGTGTGTGCATCCGCGCGGCGCCAGACCTCGTCGACAGCCTTGGACTTGGTGCGCTCGTCGAGGCCCATGCCGGCTCTCTGGATGCCCTGGCCGGGGTAGACGTAGGCGACCTTCGGCGCGAAGGTGTAGGCGGAGGCGCGAGACACGACCTGCTTGTTGATGCGGCAGGTGACCTCGAGGGACAGGCCGCCGCCGACGACGCGACCGACGCGCTCGACGGTGATCTCGACCTCGTCGTTCAGGTCGACGGTGCCGTACATGTAGTACGTCCAGCCGGCGATCTGGGCGCCGCCCTGGTCGGCGACAACCGCCTCTGCTGCGTGCTGAGCGGTGGCCGACAGCCACATGCCGTGCACGAGGGGGGCGTCCATGCCCGCGACCTTGGCGGCCGCGTAGGAGGTGTGGATCGGGTTGTAGTCGCCCGACACGATCGCAAACGGCGTCATGTCGTCGGGGGCCTTGACGCTCACGCGACGCAGGACCGAGCGGGGCGTGTCCACGACCTCGATGGTCGCGCCGCCGAAGGGCGCGGCCTCGGAGGGAGCGCGGTTGCCGGTGGCACGGCCGCGGATAGCGAAGCGCTCCTGCGTGGAGCCCACGTACTCACCGTTGGAAGTCAGCTCCAGGGCGACCGTCACGATACGGCCGGAGGAAGACTCATCGACGGCGGCCACGTGGCTGGTTACGTCGATCGTCGACATGCCGCGCGCGAGCATCTGCTCGGGCGTGTACGTCAGGGTGATCGAGTGATCGAGGTGGACGGCGTTGAGCAGGCCCTCGATGACCGGGTAGTCGTTGTGGATAGCCGAACCCAGGGCCGCGTAGATCGCCGGCCAGGCCGGGCCGAGCAGGGCGTCGGGCGCCCAAGCCGCGAGCTCGTAGTTGGCGGGCAGGGCGGCACCCGTGGCCTCGGCGTGGTCGAAGCCCAGCGTGGGGGCCAGCGTGAAGGAGTAGTGGGCCTCGCCGAAGACGGACTTGGTGGAGGGAACCATGACGGGCAGCGCGTCCACGGTGTCACCCGCGACGGACACGGAGGTCACGCCGGCGGTGGCCGCGAGCATCGCGTACATGTGCTGGGGCAGCTTGGCCTCGTCAATGACGGGGACGGCGCCGTCTTCACCGGAGATAATCAGCGGGAAGACCAGCTCGCGCACGGCGTGCTTGTCGGCGCCGCGCGGATCATTGTCCCACGCGGTGTCCAGGTGGATGACCATGTCCACGCCGGTGTCAGTCGGATTCAGGGAGACGCGCTCCTCATCGAGGATGGCGGCGGGGTTCGTCATGAGGTGGCCGGTCCACGAGATGAAGGGGACCTTGCGCAGCCATTCCTCACGGGTGGCAGCGGGCTTGCCGTTGCCCAGGCGGGAGGCGACCGGGGTCGCCACGACGCCGGAGTCGGCCAGACGCGAGGCTGCGGCGGCCTCGAAGCGGCCCAGCAGGGAGGCGACGGGCTCGTCGACGCGGTCGATGCCAGCCACGGAGACGGGGCCGGGGATGATACGGACCTGGTCGGCACTGTAGCGCTCGTCCTGCGCCTGCCACAGGCAGTCCTGGCCCCACCAGCGGATGAGGTCGTCGTCCAGGACCGGGACGAAGGGCATCGGCTTGGGGTAGGAGCGGCACAGAGCCGGGAACCAGGCGGCGTCGATCGGGGTGACGTGCGTGGTTGCGGCGTTCGGGTAGGCGGCCATCAGACGGTCGGCGGCGGCGTGCGCGTCTGCGACGTCCTCGACGGTCGGGAAGAGGGTTTCGACCTCGCCGTGGTCCACGGGCACCAGACGCGCCTCGACGCGCTGGAGCAGGTCGTGGTAGCGGATCTGCCAGGTGGGATCAACCCACGGGTAGGACAGGTCAGCGAAGCGGCGCACCCAGGCTTCGTAGGTCATCTCTTCGAGGTCGCCGAAGTAGGGCTTGGCCGTGTGGGAGAGGATTTCGACGATCTCGTCTTTGCGGGCGCGCACCTGGGCGCCGTCGGAGCCGATTTCGGCGATGATGCGAGCGGCAGCGGCGGCCGCGTTGGATACCTCGTGCATGTCGGCGCGCAGGTGGGACAGGCCGGACGTCATGCCGCCGCGGGTCACGCCCTCGCCGACCCAGCCGCCAAGCTCGTCGTTGTCGGGCACACCGGGGGTGGCCACGAGGAGCTCCTTGACGGCCTTCGTCGTGTGCGCTTCCTTCGTGGTCATCGCGGCGGTACCCACGAGGACGCCGTCGACGGGCATGGGCGGGCGGCCGTAGCGTGCCGACCACTCGCCGGTCAGGAAGTCGGCCGCGCGCTCGGGCGTGCCGATGCCGCCACCCACGGTCAGGACGATGTTGGACTGGGCGCGCAGCTGCGCGTAGGTGGCCAACAGCAGGTCGGACAGGTCCTCCCAGGAGTGGTGGCCGCCGGAGTGGCCGTCCTCGACCTGGACGATCACCTTGATCGGATCGGCCTCGTGGGCGATCGCGATGACCTTGCGGATCTGGTCGACCGTGCCGGGCTTGAAGGCCACGTAGGGGAAGCCGTCGGCGCGCAGCTGCTCAATGAGGGCGAGGGCCTCGTCCTTCTCGGGGATACCCGCAGAGACAACGACGCCATCGATGGGGGCGCCTGACGCGCGCGAACGCGACACGATGCGGGCCTGGCCGAACTGCAGGTTCCACAGGTAGCGGTCCAGGAACATGGAGTTGAACTCGGCGGTGTGACCGGGACGCAGCTGGGCGCGCAAGCCCGCCAGGTTCTCGTTGTAGACCTCTTCGGTGACCTGACCACCACCGGCCATTTCGGCCCAGAAACCGGCGTTGGCGGCAGCGGCGACGATCTCGGGGTCAACGGTCGTGGGGGTCATGCCGGCCAGGAGGACGGGGGAGCGGCCGGTCAGGCGCGAGAAGGCGGTGTCGACGACGGTCTTGCCGTCGGGCAGGGTCACGAGGCCGGGGCGCAGGTGCGTCCAGTCGGTGCCGGGCTCGGGGGACCAGCCGGGGGTCGCGGCCTTGTCACGGTCGAAGGCGGTTCCGGCGGCGACAACGCCGACGCCGGTGCCTTCGACGAGCGCGCGGGTCATGCGCACGGTCGTGGCGCCGGGGCCCATGTCAACGATCCACGTGGCACCGGATTCTGCGGCAGCGCGGATCTGAGCCGGCCAGTCCACGGGGGTCGTGAGAACGGCGGCGGCCAGGGAGTGGGCGAGGTCGGCGTCAATACCGCACTGGGCGGCCCACTCGTCCACGAGGGCGAGGGCGTCGGCGAGCATGGGGGAGTGGAAAGGCACGTAGACCGGCAGGTATTCGCACACGGGGGTCAGCGGGCGACCGCCGCGCTCGTGCGCGTCGTGCGCGGCCTTGTCCTTGGCGGCGGCGCGCTCGATGGCGGCGACCAGGGACGCCAGGTCGTTGGGCGCACCCGAGACGACGTGAGTGTCGGTGTCGTTACGCAGCGCGATCGACAGCGGATGCGAGGTCGAGGGCAGGGAGGAGATGATGCGCTCGAGGAGAGCGTCGGACACGCCTCGTACGGACACCATGTAGGTGGCGTCGCCGGCGTGCGGAGCGCGGGCACGACGCGTGATACGGGCCGCGGCCGCACCGATCAGGCGGGCCAGCGCGAACACGGAAGCGGCGCGGGCCTCGTCCCCGGCGATCCACGCACGAGCAATCTCCACGCCGAGCACGCCCTGAGAGTGTCCCTCAAACGCGGTGGGCTGGTTCGCCACGATGTTCAGGCCTGCGCGCGTCAGGTCGATGAGTGCACCCAGCTGGGCGGCAACGATACCCGGAACCGACAGGGCGGCCTCGTCCGGGCCTGCAACGTCGCGGGTCACAGCCTCCTCGCCAGCCTCGGCCGGGATAGCGAAGGGCAGGGACGCAACCGACTGGGTGGCCAGCGAGCGGCGCACCGGGGAGAGCACCTGATCCGAGGCCTTGATGACGCCGTCAACGATCGCGGCGATCTCAGGATCGTGGGCGATCTCGTCGAGCGCGGCACGCCACGGGGTGGCCTGACCGGCAAAGGTCAGCGCGTAGGGGGTCTCATTCAGGGAGGTCACAAACGACATGTTCTTACTTTCCTTCGGGGACAATTCTTCTCAAACGGCTCCGGTCACAGAGGACCGTTGTCGTGACGCTTGACGTGGGGTGCACGCTGGTCTTTGGAGACCAGCAGGTGCAGGGAATCGATGATGGTCTGTCGGGTATCGGCGGGGGCAATGATTCCGTCGAGCTGACCGGAGGACACGGAAACCTCGGGGTTGACGGTTTCCTCCTCGTAGCGGGTAACCAGCTCGGCCTTCGTCTCTTCGAAGGTCCCGTTCTCGCGGGCGGCAGCGAGTTCGCGACGGTACATGATCGACGCCGCGCCCTCGGCACCCATGACCGCGATCTGCGCGTCCGGCCATGCGTACGCCAGGTCCGCGCCGATCGACTTCGAACCCATGACGATGTAGGCACCGCCGTAGGCCTTGCGCAGGATGACGGTGACCATCGGGACGGTCGCGTTCGCATAGGCAACAATCACCTTCGCGCCGCGGCGGATGATGCCCGCCTGCTCCTGCTCGGTACCCGGGCGGTAGCCGGGAACGTCCACAAAAGTAACGATCGGCAGACCGAAGGCGTCACAGAAACGAACGAAACGAGCTGCCTTCTCAGAAGCGTCCACGTCGAGCGTGCCCGCATCATTCATCGGCTGGTTGGCCACGATGCCCACCGACTGGCCATCGACGCACGCGAAACCGATCGTCACGTTGGGAGCGAACAGGTCCTGAATCTCCACGTACTCGCCGTGATCCACAAGGGAACGCACCACGTCGCGCACGTCGTAGGGCTGACGCGCCGAGGTCGGAACCAGCTCTGCAACCGCGCGGGCCGCCGCCTCGTCCTCTGGATTGGGAATGTACTCGTACTTGGGAGGCGCCACCTCGCACGAGGACGGCAGGTAGTCGAGGAGCGAACGCACGTAGTCGATCGCCTCTTCCTCCGTATCTGCCATGTGGTGCGCGACGCCCGACTGGAAGTTGTGAATCGCCGCGCCTCCCAGCTCATCGAGCGTGACCTTCTCGCCGGTCGTCGCCGCGACGACATCCGGACCCGTCACAAACATGTGCGAGTTTTCGCGCGTCATCACGATGAAGTCGGTGAGGGCAGGCTGATACACGGCACCACCGGCGCACGGACCCAGAATGATCGAAATCTGGGGAACCAGACCCGAGGCCTCGCACGTCTTCTTGAAAATACGGCCGTACTGCGCCAGCGCGACGACGCCCTCCTGAATGCGGGCGCCACCCGAATCCTGAATACCGACGATCGGAATGCGCATCCGAATACCCCGGTCAATCAGATCGACGATCTTATCGCCCTCGACCTTACCCAGCGTGCCACCGAGAACCGAGAAATCCTGAGCGTAGGCAGCGACCATACGACCCTGGACGCGACCGTAACCAGCCGCGACCGCAGAGCCTATACGACCATCACGCACCGAACCACCGATGAACTGGCCGACCTCGTGCCACACGCCATCGTCAAAGAACAGAGACAGACGCTCGCGGGCCGTCAGCTTCTTCTTGGCGTGCTGGCGCTGCGCGGCTTTCTCTTCGGCGGCCTGCGCGATTGCGTCCTGGGCCTGAATGAACCCGTCGCGCGTGAGCGGACTGGGCGTACTCATCGTGCCTCCTCTTCGGTAGCGATGTGGGCGATGCGACTTCCCGCGGTCACGGTGTCACCCTGCTTGATCGACAGGGAGGTCACGGTTCCCGCGCGGGGAGCGAGAAGCGGCTTTTCCATCTTCATGGCCTCGAGGACGGCCACGAGCTGGCCTTCCTCGACCTGGTCGCCCTCGGAGACGGCCAGGGCAACGACGATGGCCTGCATGGGGGCGACGATGTCGCCGGGGGCACCCTGGTGAGGCCCGGCCTGCACGGCGGATGCGCCTGCGCGGCGCGGGGCTGAGCGCAGCGGCTGGGGTGGGCGCGGGGCACGAGCCGCCGGGGCGTTAAACATGCCCGCCGGCAGAGTCAGGGACACGCGGCGTCCGTCCAGCTCGATGATGTAGGTCTGACGGGGCAGGTCGGCCGTCGCCGAGGCCTCGGCCGGCACCGCCAGATCCGAGTAATCGTGCTGGGGCATGAACGTCGTCTCGAACCACCGCGTCGAGACGTTGAATCCGCCCACGCCGCAGAAGTCGGGATCGTTGATGATGTCCTGGTAGACGGGCACCGGGGTGGCTACGCCCTGCACCGAGAACTCGGCCAGCGCGCGGCGCGAGCGAGCGAGAGCCTGCTCGCGGTCCGCACCCGTCACGATGATCTTGGCGATCATCGAGTCGAAGGCCGTCTGGACCGAATCGCCCTCATCGATACCCAGCTCCAGGCGGATGCCCGGGCCCAGGGGCCAGTGCACCTCGTCAAGGCGACCGGCGGTGGGGGTGAGGTCCTTCGACGGATCCTCCGAGGTCACGCGGAACTCGAAGGAATGGCCGCGGGGCTCCGGGGGAGTCGTCAGCGGCAGTCCTTGCGCGATACGAATCTGCTCGCGCACCAGGTCGATGCCCGTGACTTCTTCGGAGACGGGGTGTTCGACCTGCAGGCGCGGGTTGACCTCGAGGAACCAGATGCTGCCGTCGGGCTCCAGGAGGAACTCGACCGTGCCCACGCCGACGTAGTTCACGTGCTCGAAGAGCGCGCGCGACGCGTTCACGAGAGTCTCGTGCGCTCCCTCGGGCAGGAACGGCGCCGGCGCCTCCTCGACCAGCTTCTGGTTGCGACGCTGGACCGAGCAGTCACGGGTGGAGATGACGTGGAAGTTTCCCAGCGAGTCGCGAGCCGACTGCGTCTCCACGTGACGGGCGACCTCGACGAAGCGCTCGACGAAGTGAGCACCCAGGTCGGCCGCGTCCGTGTGACGAGCAAAGAACAGGTCCAAGTCAGCCTGCGAGCGGATGATGCTGATGCCTCGGCCGCCGCCGCCGTCGGCTCGCTTGAGCACCACGGGGTAACCGGCGGAGGTGATGAATGCCTCGACCTCCTCGCGCGAGGTCACGGGTTCGGATACGCCGGGAACCGGCGCAACGCCGCACTCCTCGGCGACGCGACGCGCCTTGATCTTGTCACCCAGCGCATCAATGACGTCGGAGGCGGGGCCGAGCCACGCGATACCGGCGTCCTCGACGGCGCGCGCGAATTCGGAGTTCTCCGACAGGAATCCGTAGCCCGGGTGAATCGCATCCGCGCCAGTCTCTAGCGCAATCGCCAGGATCTTCTCACCGTTCAGGTACGTCGACGCAGCATCGTCACCGCCCAGGGACAGCGCCTCGTCGGCCTCGCGCGTGTGGGGTGCGGCCATGTCCTGATCAGCGTAGACGGCGATCGTGGAGATGCCCATATCCGTGGCCGTGCGGCACACGCGCAGAGCGATTTCTCCACGGTTGGCGACGAGGATTCGATTAATTGTTCGCACGCTTCTCCTTGGTGTCGTGAGCGATTGTCAGAGGTATTCCGGTAGCCAGGACGTCGCCGGCGTTGATGTCGTGAGTGTGACCGTCATCCGTGCGCACGAGGAGGGAACCGGTCGACGATAGCGACACCGCCTCTCCTTCGAGTGCCACGTGGCCGCTGGGGTCCGTCGGCTCCGCGAGCGCAATACGGCGGCCGAGGAGCGGTAGGGCGCTTGCGGCTTCCTTGGCGAGTCCGCTGTCGTGGGCGTTTCCGCGGGCAATAAGTGCACGGATCCGCTTCTCTAGTCCGGAGAGCACGTCGGCAAGGACGGCATGTATGACAGCGTCAGTTGCCTGGGCTGCCTCGTCGTCACCTTCGGCGTACAGAGAGGTGGCTTGCTCGGTGGCGAGGTTATCGGGGCGTTGGGCAACGTTGATGCCGTAGCCGAGGATGATCGCGGTCGTGAACGGGGACGAGGCCGGGGCGAGCTGGGCGAGGATTCCACAGATCTTGCGCTCACCGTCGACGAGGACGTCGTTGGGCCATTTCAGGCAGACACTGTGGCCGAGAGGTTCGAGTCGGCGCGCGAGCGCATCGCGAACAGCCAGGCCGCAGGCGTACACGAGCCATCCGAGTTGATCGGTGGGAATCGAGGTAGGCAGGGAAACGACGGTGGACGCGAGGATGGCCTCCCCCTCGGGGGCTATCCACGTCCGTCCGAGGCGGCCACGCCCGGCGCTTTGGCAATCGGCGATGATTGTTGTGAGATGCGGGGTGGGTGTCGTGGTATCGGTGAGGAGACTGGCCGCGAGGTCGTTTGTCGAGGGGGTGCAGTGGACGTGATAGATCGGCGCACTGGTTCCGTCGACGGCGATGCGTTCGGGTGTATCCAATGACTTTCCTCCCTCCGGCTGATGCTGTTTGACAGTGGAGGCACTCGTCCCCCGATACTTAAAAGTTTGTCTTAAAAATCAAACCTACGCATGCGTTTTTTAAAAAATTGGAATAGTTTTCGACAAATCACTACGGATCCGTAACCATCGCGTAACCCTTGCGGAAAGCGGAAGGCGGGAAATCCCCGAAATAGTGCGCTGAGATAAGGATCACCGCCCCTCGCGTCCCGTTGGGCGGCTCGCTGGTACGTGCAGGCTCGGTACCATAGGGGTGAACACGCGCGCGAGGGCGCGCCTCGAACCACCCGAACGGAGTAACGTGGCGGAGTTTATTTATCAGATGATCAAGGCTCGCAAGGCCATCGGTGACAAGGTCATCCTCGACGATGTCACCATGAGCTTCTTCCCGGGCGCCAAGATCGGTATGGTCGGCCCCAATGGTGCCGGTAAGTCTTCGATCCTGAAGATCATGGCTGGCCTGGATGAGCCCAGCAATGGCGAGGCTCGCCTGACCCCCGGCTATACGGTCGGCATTCTGATGCAGGAGCCGGTCCTCGACGAGACCAAGACCGTCATCGAGAATGTCCGCCTGGGCGCCGCCGACATCTTCGGCAAGCTTGCCCGTTTCAACGAGATCTCCGAAGAGATGGCGAATCCCGACGCGGACTTCGACGCTCTCATGGAGGAAATGGGCAAGCTGCAGACCGAGATCGACGCCGCCAACGCCTGGGATATCGACTCCCAGCTTGACCAGGCGATGGACGCGCTGCGCTGCCCGCCGCCGGACCAGCCCGTGTCCGTTCTGTCCGGTGGTGAGCGCCGCCGTGTGGCGCTGTGCAAGCTCCTCATTGAAGCGCCCGACCTGCTGCTGCTCGACGAGCCCACGAACCACCTCGACGCCGAGAGCGTGCTCTGGCTCGAGAAGCACCTCGCTTCCTACCCGGGCGCGGTCATTGCTGTCACCCACGACCGTTACTTCCTCGACCATGTCGCCGGCTGGATTGCCGAGGTCGACCGCGGTCACCTCTACCCCTACGAGGGCAATTACTCCACCTACCTGGAGACGAAGGAAAAGCGCCTCGAGGTTCAGGGGCAGAAGGACGCCAAGCTGGCCAAGCGCCTGAAGGAAGAACTCGAGTGGGTTCGCTCTAACGCGAAGGGTCGTCAGGCCAAGTCGAAGGCCCGCCTGGCTCGCTACGAGGAGATGGCCGCTGAGGCTGAGCGCACCCGCAAGCTCGACTTCGAAGAAATCCAGATTCCGCCGGGTCCGCGCCTGGGCAGCGTCGTCATCGAGGCGAAGGATCTTCAGAAGGGCTTTGGTGATCGCTCGCTCATCAACGGTCTATCCTTCTCGCTGCCGCGCAACGGCATCGTCGGCGTCATTGGCCCCAACGGCGTCGGTAAGACCACCCTGTTTAAGACGATCGTCGGCCTTGAGCCTCTCGACGGTGGCGAGCTGACGATTGGCGAGACCGTCAAGATCAGCTATGTCGACCAGACGCGTGCCGGTATCGACCCGGACAAGACGCTGTGGGAGGTCGTCTCGGACGGCCTGGACTTCATCCAGGTTGGCAATGTCGAAATGCCCTCGCGCGCCTATGTCTCCGCCTTTGGCTTCAAGGGCCCGGACCAGCAGAAGCCGGCCGGCGTCCTGTCCGGCGGTGAGCGTAACCGTCTGAACCTGGCTCTCACCCTTAAGCAGGGCGGAAACCTCCTCCTGCTGGATGAGCCGACCAACGACCTTGACGTCGAGACTCTCGGCTCGCTGGAAAATGCCCTCCTGGCATTCCCCGGCTGTGCCGTCGTCGTCACCCACGACCGTTGGTTCCTTGACCGCGTCGCCACCCACATTCTTGCGTGGGAGGGGACTGAGGAGGAGCCCGACAAGTGGTACTGGTTCGAAGGCAACTTCGAGGCGTACGCAAAGAACAAGGTGGCCCGCCTGGGCGAGGCCGCCGCGAACCCGCATCGCGTGACGCACCGCAAGCTGACGCGCGACTGATGTGCGGCGTATGAGGGGGAGGGCCTGGTGGTCCTCCCCCTCACGCTGTCTGGCGATGGGTGCGGTGCGCGGTGCTACGTCGCGGGTGTTGGGGGCTGAGAAGTTTGACAGAGCGTTGGATTGTAGCCCTGCGTTGTGGGGGGCGCTCCTGTCAGCGGTTGTTTGTTCGTGAATCGCTCATGTTATGGATCCCACTTGCCTTTTGCGCAGGTCACATTTAGTATGTGACACGAATCGCAAACTTCCGACGGTGCGAAAGGGGCTCCGATGGCGATTGAACAAACGCTCATCGACGCGCTGGGTGGACACCTCAATATCGTCGAGGTCGAACCCTGCACGATGCGTATCCGTATTCAGGTGAAATCTCAGCGGGACGTCGATGAGGCGGCGCTGCGCGTGGATGGCGTATTAGCCGTCGTGCGCTCCGGCAATGTTGTTCAGATCGTGTGCGGAGCCCAGTCCGACGACGTGGCTGCTGCGATGATCTCAATCCTTGAGAGCGTGGCCCATGACACGCCTGCGGAGTCTTTGTCGCAGCGCGTCCACGCTTAATATAAAGGTATTATCAGCCCGCAACGTAGAAGGCTTTTTCGTGGATATTCACGCACCCGCATCTGACAACATTGATGAGCTGCGCCGTATCGCTGACGCTAATGGCATAGCCACCGGATTCTGGAATTGGTACGGGGATTGGGTGGGCGTGAGTGCGTCCACTCTTCTGAAGGTTCTTGGTGCCCTCGGTCTGCCCCTCGACGAATCTTCCACCGTGGGCGATGTGCACGAGGCTCAGCGCCTGACCGAGGAACGCGAATGGCGTCGTACCCTTCCTCCGACGATCGTCGCCCGCCAGGGTGGCGGCTACATGTTCCCGGTGCATGTGCCGGATGGTTCGTGGGTGAACGTCCAGTGGGTGCTGGAGGACGGTCGTAAGGGCGCGTGTGATCAGGTGGACCGCTACGTTCCGCCGCGCATGATCGACGGCGAGCTCGTCGGTCGCGCGACCTTCGACGTGCCGCATTGGCTGCCGCTCGGCTGGCATCGCCTCGTGGCGACTGTCGAGGGCGGACATGTGGAATCCGCGACCCTCATTATCGTGCCGAACACGCTGTCGCTGCCCCTCTTGGAGTCCTCGCGCCGCGTCTGGGGTGTCAACGCTCAGCTGTACTCGACGCGCTCAGCCTCCTCGTGGGGCATCGGTGATGCCGCCGATCTGGCTGACCTGGCTGCCGTGTGCGCGGATAAGGGGGCCGATTTCCTGCTCGTTAATCCGGTCCATGCATCGCAGCCGGTGTCCCCGCTGGAGACCTCCCCCTACCTGCCGGTGTCGCGTCGGTGGCTCAACCCGATCTACATTCGCCCCGAGAGCATCGAGGAGTACGCCTCGCTGCCCCAGGCCTCGCGCGAAGCCATCGAGCAGCTGCGCGACGAGACCCGCCAGTTTGCCACCCGCGAGGACCTGATCGACCGTGATCGCTCGTGGGAGGCCAAGCGCGAGGCCCTTGAGGTTATCTTCGCCGCTCCGCGTTCCTACCACCGCCAGAGCCAGCTGGATCGCTTTATCGAGCGTGGCGGTTCGGAGCTGTCCAACTATGCGCTGTGGTGCGCCCTCGTTGAGCGCGAGGGCACGATCGAACTGCCCGAGGATCTGGCTCGTTCCTCTGCGCCTCGCGTCGAGCTTGAGCGCCTCGAGCTCGCTGATCGCGTCGACTTCTACCAGTGGTGCCAGTGGGTCGCCGCTGAACAGCTTGAGCATGCCCAGCATGTGGCGCGTGAGGTCGGTATGGAGATTGGCGTCATGGCCGACCTGGCAGTCGGCGTGCATCCCTACGGTTCCGAAAAGTGGAGCCGTCCCGAGCTCTTTGCCAGCGGCATGAGCGTGGGCGCTCCACCGGACGTCTACTCCCAGCAGGGACAGAATTGGTCGCAGCCGCCGTGGTCGCCGCGCAGCCTCGCGGAGTCGGGCTACCTGCCGCTGCGTGACATGGTCCGCGCTGCGCTGGCTAACGCCGGTGCGGTGCGCATCGATCACATCCTGGGTATGTTCCGCCTCTGGTGGATTCCGGACGGGTGCGCTGCCACCGAAGGTACGTACGTGTACTACGATCACGAGGCCATGATGGGCGTCATCCTGCTGGAGGCCCAGCGCGCGGGTGCCGTCGTCATCGGCGAGGACCTCGGCGTCGTGGAGCCGTGGGTGCGCGATTACCTGCGCGAGCGTGGCGTCCTCGGCACCTCCGTTGTGTGGTTCGAAAAGGAGGGCGGCGGCTGGCCGCTGCGTCCCGAGCACTACCGCGATCGCGCTCTGGCCGCAGTCAACATCCATGACCTGCCGCCGACGCTCGGCTACATCCGCGGCATTCAGACGACGCTGCGTTCCGAGCTTGGCCTGCTGACGGACGACATCGAGACGGTGCGTGCGGGCGATCGCCTTGAGCTCGAACAGATGGGCGCGCGACTCCACGAGTACGGCTGTATCGACGGCGCGGAGCCCAGCGAGCGCGAGACCGTCGAGGGCCTGTACCGCTACGTTGCGAAGACCCCGTCGAAGCTGGTCGTCGCCTCCCTCGTGGACGCGGTCGGGGATGTGCGCCCGCAGAATATGCCGGGCACGGGTGCTGACCAGTACCCGAACTGGTGCGTGCCGCTGTGCGATTCCGATGGGGAAGAAGTCGCGATCGAGGACCTGCCCACGGATGAGCGCCTGACCTCTCTGTTCGCGCTGCTGCGCGGGACCGTCCGCTGACGGACTCCGATACGCTGAACAAGTGAACCCCGCGACCCGAAAGGGCCGCGGGGTTCATGCATACGATCGGGGTTCAGTCACCATCGGAAAGAGAAAACAGCGGATTGAGAATCCCCACCGTTGGCAGAGCTTCATCGAACTCGGGAGAAACCGCCTCTCCGGAAGGGCTGACGACGATGACCGGTACGAAGGGGGACAGACCTGCCGCGCGGACGGGGCCGAGATCCCAGTGGATGAGGGGAGCGCCCGCGTCGACGATGTCGCCCTCCTCGACGAGGGGAGCAAAGCCTCGGCCACGTAGGCCGACGGTGTCGATGCCCAGATGAATCAGGATCGAGGGCCCGCGCGTGGAGGTGATAATTGCCGCGTGCGATTTGAGCTTGGTGACCACTCCGTTGATGGGGGAGTGAACGGTCACGCACGTGACATCGGCTTCCGGTAGGAGCGCGCGGCCATCTCCGACGACGCCACTGGCGAAGACGGGATCCGGTACCTCGGACAGGGGCAGGACGTGCGCAGCGAAAGGCGCACGGACGAGAAAGCTCACCGGCTCGCGTTCATCTGCTCGACGAGGTCCTCGGAGTCGGGGCCCATGACGACCTGCACGGCGTCACCAACGATGACGACGTCGAAGGCTCCGGCTTCGCGCAGCTTGGCCTCGTCGATGAGGTCCGTGTTGGCAGCGTCCAAGCGGATGCGCGTAATGCACGCCTCGAGATTGGAGATGTTGTCCCAGCCGCCCAGGGCCTCGACGAGGGTCGTTGCGGTGTCCATGGTGTCCTCCTTGGCTCAGTCACCGAAACCGTTGCGGTTTGCCTCACACTTATGGTATCGCGACGGCGCGTGAATAGACACTCTTGTGCCTACCGAGCACGTCACATTATGAGACGTCGGCGGCGCTCGTTCCTCGAATGCGTGCTGCAGGTGTGAAGCCCATGGCGATGCCCGCCGCGATCGACGCTGCTGTGAAGATGTACATGGTTGCTTCGACGCCCACCCATGACGCGATGATGCCCGCGACGAAGGATCCGAGGGGCATGACTCCCCAGACCGCGAAGCGGAAGATTGCGTTCATGCGACCGAGCATGTCGGGCGGGCAGATTTCCTGGCGCAAGCTCATCTGGGTGACGTTGTAGACGGTGAGGAAGTAGGAGGACGCGACGCCGCTCACGGCAATGATCCACGCGGCCATGCCCGGGGTGTGAATGGAGGCCGGCTGGGCGACAATCACGAGAATGCCGATGATATTGGTGATGACGAGGGTGCGCCCGATTCCCAGGCGCGTGATCCACGCCGGCCTCGTGAGAGCGCCAAGGATGCCGCCGATCGCCCCGGCGCTGAGCAACAAGCCGAGCTGCGTGGCGCTCATGCTCAGGGTGCGCAGCACGAGGAGGGGCAGCAGCACCCGGATGCCCGCGTTTGCAAAGGCCGCGGCGGCAATGCAGGAAAAGAGCGGGTAGAGAATGCGTTGGCCGCGCACGAAGGCGAGGCCCTCGCGTATCTGGGCGCCGAGGGTGGCATCGCTGCGCACAGGAGTGGGCTCGGGCGTGCGAATGCGCCAGATCGCCCACGTGGACGCAACGTAGGTGGCGGCGGTCAGCAGGTAGACCAAGGGAGCAGCCACGATGCCGAGGAGCCAGCCGCCCAGCCCCGGACCCCCGGCAAGGCCGACCTGGTACGAGGCCTCGAGGCGCCCGTTGGCCGCGCCGATGTAGCGCTTCGAGGCGATCATGGGAACGTAGGACTGGTAGGCCACGTCGAAGAAGACGGTGGATAGGCCGAGGATGGTTGCGACGACCATGAGGTGTACGAGGGTCAGTGACGAGAGGATGTAGGCCAGGGGGATAGACGTCAGGGCCGTGATGCGCGTGAGGTTCGCGGCGATCATGACGCGGCGCTTGCGCCACCGGTCCACCCAGGCGCCGGCGGGCAAGCCGACAAGCAAAAATGCGAGGGTCTGCAGGGCGGAAAGCAGTCCGATCTGGGTTTCGCTGGCGTGCAGGAGGCTGATCGCGATCGCCGAGGTCGCCAGGGCTCCCACCTGGAAGCCGATCTCTGCGGCGGTTTGACCCGCCCACAGGTGCATGAAGGCGGAGTTACGTGTGAGGGGATGGTGCAGCCAGCGCTGCAGTGACCCGTTCACCGTGCATCACCGAGGCCTTGGCCCCCAGTGCGCTCGACTGTCGTCAGGCCGGCGGCGCGCAGAGCCCATGCCAGGCCGTCTTCGGATACGGAGGGTGCGACGATATCCGCGACGTCTACGAGGGTCTCGCAGTCGTCCCCGATGCTGATGCCGACCGCTGCTGTTGCTACGGCCTCGACGTCGTTGTTGGAGTCGCCAAGCGCGACGGTGTGGGTCAGCGGAATTCCCACGTGCTCGCAGATCGCGCGGATGCCGACTGCTTTCGACAGATGCGCCGGAACGACCTCGAAGGGGACGTAGCCTGCGGCACCAACGGAGCCGATGATCGCGCGATAGCCGTCCGGTAGGGCTGCTGTCACCCGTTCCATCGATGCTTTCTCGGGCGGGACATATGCTGTGACCTTGGTAAAGGAACCGCCGTCGATGTCCACGATAAAGGGGGTGATGGACTGGGCGTATTCGATCCAGTCCTCAGGGTGTTTGCCCGCCCGGGGAACGAAGAAGTCGAGGTATCCCTCGCTGGGCCCCATCTGGTCGGGGCCCTGCCAGATATAGAAGGCGTCGAGTTCTTCCCACAGGGCGGTCAAGACATCGACGTGCTCGCGGGGCATGCGCTGGTCCAGGAGCACCTGGTTCCCGATGGCGGCGTATCCTCCCGCGCCACCGACGAGACCCTCGAAGCCGACATCCCAAAAGCGCGGGTACACCTCGGGCGCGGAGCGGCCCGTGCATGCAAAGAGCCGGTGTCCTTCCTCCCTGACCTGCGCCAGGCCCTCAAGCGCGGATTGGGGGATCCGCTGGCGAGAATCGCACAGCGTCCCGTCGATGTCGACAAAGACGGCATGGGGAGATGCGGACTCGTTCTCGACGCGTGTGGGGACCTCGGTGTCAGTCATGGGATCCATCTTATCCCAGGGCGAAAAGGCCCTCGCACGTGCAAAATACGCCGCGCAAACGACAAATCATGCGCACGGTCGATTGAAAGGAGCGCCCGTGGGCCACACTGGAACCATCGACGATCCCCGCGATGGAGCACGAAAGGCAGTTCACGACGATGGAACACGCAGCACTGACGGACGCCAACGATCTCACTCTTCTGCAAGCCGCGGCGCTCCTGTCGGGATCGAGTGCCTGGGACTCGCGCGCGATCCCCGCTGCGAATGTCCCTTCCTTTGTCATGAGCGATGGCCCGCACGGCGTGCGCCGCCAGCTTGGCGACGCCGACCACCTGGGCATCGCCCAGGCCGAGAAGGCGACCTGCTTCCCGACGGCGTCCGCTGTTGCGGCGACCTGGAATCCCGACCTGGCGCGTGAGATGGGCGAGGCTCTGGGTGCGGAGGCCCGAGGCCTCGGCGTCGACGTTCTGCTCGGCCCGGGCCTCAACATCAAGCGTTCGCCCCTGTGCGGACGTAACTTCGAGTACTTTTCCGAGGACCCGATCCTTGCGGGCCGTATGGCAGCGGGCCTTGTCCAGGGAATTCAATCCACGGGAACCGCCGCCTGCCCCAAGCACTTCGCCGTGAACTCCCAGGAGCTGCGTCGCATGGCGTCGGATTCCATCGTGGACGAGCGCACAATGCGTGAGATCTACCTGACCGGCTTTGAGATCGTGTGCCGAAGTGCGAAGCCACGGGTGATCATGAGCTCCTACAACCTCCTCAACGGTACCTATGCCCACGAGAACAAGCACCTGCTCACCGACATCCTGCGCACCGAGTGGGGTTTTGACGGCATGGTCGTCTCCGATTGGGGTGGTTCGAACAGCGCCGTCGCAGCGGTGCGCGCCGGTGGTAGCCTCGAGATGCCCGCTCCCGGCCTTGCTGGTGCGCGTCAGATCGTCGCGGCCGTCAAGGCCGGGGAATTGGACGCGGCTGACGTCTACGCGCGCGCCCAGGAAGTCCTCAACGTTGCGAGCGCGAGCGCCGGCTTGCCTGCGCCCAGGCCCTACGACCTCGACGAGCATCACCAGCTGGCTACGCGTATTGCCTCCGAGGCGATCACGCTCCTGCGTAACGACGACGATCTTTTGCCTCTGCACGCTGGTACGAGCGTCGCCCTCATCGGCGACCTCGCCGACACACCGCGCTTCCAGGGATCGGGTTCCTCCCAGGTCAACCCCACACGCGTCGAGGCTCCGCGCGAGCTGCTTGAGACCGGGGGAGAGGATGCCCGCGGCCTCGTTCTGACAGGATACGCCCGCGGTTATGACCGTCATGGCGGCACGAGTGATGCCCTCATCGCCGAGGCCGTGGCCCTCGCCGCGAGCGCTGACGTCGCGCTCGTCTACGTCGGGCTTGACGAACTCGCCGAGTCTGAGGGGCTGGACCGCCCCCACATGCGCCTGCCCGAGGGACAGGATCGTCTCATTGAGGCCGTCGTCGCAGCCAATCCGCGCACCGTCGTCGTCCTGACCGGTGGTGCCAGCGTCGAGATGCCCTGGGCGGAATCGGTGCCTGCGCTGGTCAACGGATACCTGGGTGGTCAGGGTGGGGCGGCAGCGATGCTGGACGTCCTCACCGGCGCCGTGAACCCCTCGGGACGACTCGCTGAGACCTACGCGAGTTCCCACGAGGACCATCCGACCGCCGCCTGGTACCCGGCGACCGGACCGCTATCCTACTACCGCGAGGGCCCCTTCGTCGGCTACCGATACTTCACGAGCGCAGGCATCGACGTTGCCTTCCCCTTCGGCTACGGACTGTCATACTCGCGCTTCGAGTACTCCGACCTCCAGGTGAACCAGGACGGTGCGACCCTCACGGTCACCAATACGTCCAAGCGAGACGGCGCTGACGTCGTCCAGCTCTACGTGAGTGCCCCCGGCGGCGTATTCGGCCCAGCTCGCGAGCTCAAAGGATTCGCCAAGGTGGAGGTTCCCGCCGGCGGGTCGGTGCGCGTTACCATCCCCTTCGATCGCTACACCTTCCGCCACTGGGAGACCTCGCGCGGTGCATGGGAGACCGAGGCCGGAACCTGGACGATCTACGTGGGGCACAACGTGGAGGACACGCCGCTGAGCGCCACCCTCGAGGTGGAAGGAACCACCCCCTCGTCAATCGATCCGGCACTCGGTCACTACCTGAACGCCGACGTCGCGGGCGTCACCAACGGAGAATTCGCCGTCCTACTGGGCCGCACCATTCCTACCGCTCACCCCGCGGACGACCTGGGCGCAGCCGACCCGCTGTCCGAACTGACACGCGCCAAGACCTGGCTCGCCCGCGTCGCCGGACGGGGGCTCCACGCCATGAAAGCCAAGGCCGACGCGAAGGGGGCCCCGGATCTCAACATCCTATTTATCCTCAATATGCCTTTCCGAGCCTTCGCCAAGATGACGAACGGCGCGGCAAGCCCCGACATGGTGGACGCGATCCTTCTTGCCGTGAACGGACGACCGCTGCGAGGCCTCACCCGCGCCGCCCTCGGCTTCATGTCTAACGCGCGCGCCAACAAGGCGACCCAGCGCGAACTTGACCAGACCCGATGATGCGGCCCCGGCCTCGTTACCCCAACTGACGTAAAGGAACACTCATGCAGGCTCTTTCCCGGTGGTGGAAGAACTTCGAAACCAAACACACGACGGTTGCCCAGTTCATCGTCTTCTTCGTCCTGTCCAACGGCATTACGGTCCTCCAGCTGATCCTCATGCCTGCCTTTAAGGCGTTGTTTGCACACACGAATCTCGTCGACACGGCGTTCCAATTCCTGCCCGTCGGCGTCTCGCACGGACACACGGTCTTCCTCTTCGACTACCCGGCAGGATCAATGTCGGTCGGGGGCGGCGGCGGCCTCGCGTATTTCCTCGCCGTGGAGATCACCCTGCTGATCGCGCAGGTCATCAACTTCTTTGCGCAGCGCAACGTCACCTTCAAATCCAACTCGTCCGTGGGCAAGGCTGCCTTCTGGTACGCAGTCGCCTACGTCGTTATCACGATCGCAGCCGCCGCCCTTCAAGTTCTCTACAAAGACCCGATCTACGCGTGGGCGATTTCGGCGATGGGAGCGGGCGGTGAGACCTTCGCCGATGTCATCACGATGATCATCAACGCGGCGATCTCCTTCTGGGTGTTCTTCCCCATCTTTAAGGTGATTTTTAAACAGGAACCCTCGGAGGAGGACGCGCAGGCCAGCGACGCACAGTAGACTACTGGCAGACTTCACGAGAGGAGACGCCATGAGCGCGCCGCTGCTAACGGTGATCGTGCCCGCCTACAATTCCGAAGATTACCTTGATCGGGCGCTCACGACGCTCGTCGGCTACGGCGACGAACTCGAGGCGATCATCGTCAATGACGGTTCGAAGGACGCCACCGCGGAAATTGCCGACGAGTGGGCCGCCCGCTACCCCTCCGTGAAGGTCATTCATCAAGAGAACAAGGGCCACGGCGGCGCCGTCAATGCCGGCCTCGCCGCCGCCACCGGCACGCACGTGCGCGTCGTCGACTCCGACGACTGGCTGGACCGGCGCGCCACGAACGCTGTCCTCGACTTGTTGCGTGAGGAACGCGAGGCCGGGCGCGACCTGGACCTGCTCGTCACCAACTACGTCTACGACAAGCAGGGAAAGTCGGTCAAGGCCGTCATCCGCTACCGTAACGTTCTGCCTCGCGGACGTACCTTCGGTTGGGCCGACCTGCGCCGATGCCGCTACGACCAGTACCTCATGATGCACGCCCTGACGATGCGCACCGAGGTCGTGCGGGCCTCCGGCCTGGTGATGCCCGAGCACACGTTCTACGTGGACTACCTCTACTCGTTCGTGCCGCTGCCCTTCATTTCCACGATCCGCTACCTGGACGTGGACCTGTACCACTACTTCATCGGCCGCGACGACCAGTCCGTCAACGAGAAGGTCATGATCACGCGCCTGGATCAGCTCGCGCGGGTGAACGAGGCGATGACCCGTGCGCTGCCTCCGCGCGCCGAGGTTGAGGACAAACTCTGGCGCTACATGGTCCACTACCTGCGTATCAACGCCGTCGTCTGCTCGGTCATGGCCCAGCTGTCGGGCACGCCCGAGCACCTGGCCTTGAAGGAGCAGATCTGGGAGACCATGGACCAGATCAACCCCGAGGCCACGGATCGCCTGCGTCAGGACCTGCTCGCTGGCCTCGTGCGCCACGCCTCCCCGAAGGTCGTTCGCGGCGGCTACAAGGTCGCGGCGGCTGTCCTCGGCTTCAACTAAGGGACGCCATCAGCGCCCGGCGAGCACCAGCTCCGTCCAATGGACGGTCAGGCGCTTGCCGATGAGCGGGTATTCTACGTCTTCCTCGCGCTTGCGCCATGCAAAGCCGAGTTTTTCTGAGACCCTTCGTGAGGCGTCGTTTCCGTCGAAGTATTTCAAGATGATCGTCTCGACTCCCAGCTCACGCGCGCGCTCGATGATGGCGTGCCCCGCCTCCGTCGCGTATCCGTTGCCCCAGTAGGGCGCGCCGACCCAGTATCCGATGTCAGCGACGGTCGCCCCGGGTGAGTCTGCGTCAATGCGCAGCGCGATCGAGCCCACGATCTCACCGGTCGACGTGAGCGTCACCGCGTAGCTGTCGGGTGCCGCCAGGACGGTGGACAGTGCCTGGCGGGCGTCGTCGATGCGCTCGAAAGGCTTCCATCCGCACAGCATCCCGATGCGGGGGTGACGGGCGAGCTCAAAGAGCGCGGGAGCGTCAGCGCCGCTCCAGGGACGTAAGTGCAGGCGGGGGGTGTCTATGATCGTCATTCGTCCTCCTGGGGGTGTGTTGACGGAAGCAGGACCGTCAACGTGAACCAGTGGTCGGCCACGTCCGTGACCGCTTGCCCGCCGTATTTGCGGGCCGTCCACTGGATGGATTTGACGCCCCACCCGTGTCGGACGGTGTCGGGCTTGATCGTCGTCAGGCGTCCGCCTGCGTCCGTGTTGAGGCGACCGTCGAACCAATTGTCGACCCGGATGACGACCATCTGTCCCTGACGAAACAGTGCCAGTTTAATGAGGCGCTTGGCCGGGGCGTCGACGCGGCGCGAGGCCTCGATTGCGTTATCAAGCGCATTGCCGAAGAGCGTGGCGATATCCATCGACGACATGGTGCCCAGGAGCGCGCCGTCAGCAACCGCCGTGAAATTGATGTCGGCGGCTGCGCACGCGCGCCCCTTCGTGGTGAGGATAACGTCGAGAACAGCGTTGCCACTGTGGTACTGCTGACCGATCTGCTCGATCGAAGACTCGAGCTCGGCAAACGATGCGGCGGCGCGTCCCGGGTCCAGCTCCGCGCGAATTGCCTCGACCTGGTGCTTGAGGTCGTGGTGGGCGCGGGCCACCTGTTCCATGTCCTCTTTGGCGGCCAGGTACTGATGGTGCTGGGCATCCAGGGAGGCCTGGATGGACGCCAGCTCGCGCTCGGTCGCACTCTGCTGGATGCGCTCGAACTGGGCGAAAAGGATCGCGTAGCCCGCTAGGTCCACGAGCGTGCGGATGTAGAAGACCTCCCAGCCTGCGCGCCCAGAGAAGGGCGTCGCCGTCGAGACGAAGCTGAGGTTGGACAGGGCAAAGATGGTGATGCCGATGATTACTGCCGAGGCCAGGTCAGGCAGGCGTAAGACGGGAAGTGCCCCCTGGCGCACAACGCGACGTTCACAGACGTACACGACGGCCAGGCACGTCGCCGAAATCGCCGCGTATTTGGCGACTGAGACCGGGTGCCAGAAGGGTTTGTCGGCATGGGAGTAGACGACGACCTGCCAAGCGAGGGAGGCGGCGAGTTCTGCGACGATGAAGGCGCGTGCACTCATGTGTGTCACCCAGCGCCAGTCCAGCGCGGTTCCCACGCGGATGACACCCCACATGAGTGCGTACGCCGTCATCATGCCCGGCACCCACAGGGACAGGGGAGCGTGGCCGAGCAGTTCCTGGGCGCCGACGAGCACCGCGAGGCCTCCACATGCGGCGGCGGCGAGACGCCAGCGGGGCACGGCAGTGTGTGGGTTCAGCGCGTTGGAGGACGCCGATCGCGCAACGACGACAACGTACACGAGGGCAGCCCCCCACTCCGCGAGGGCAGTGAAGAGACGCGGGATGTCGGGCAGGGACTCAAACACGTTAGCGGATCCCGCCCGCGAAACTTGCCAGCGCGCTCATGAAGGCCTTCTTGCGGGGCCGTGAGATGCGCAGATGCTCCCCGCCGGTCATGAGACACTCCTGGTCGGCCACGCCGCGCACGTGGGCGAGGTTCACGAGGTAGCAGGAGTTCGACCGGAAAAAATCATGTCCGTCGAGCTGCTCCTCCATCGCTTTGAGCGAGGAGGAGATGGAGTAGGTGCCCGAGATCGTGTGGACATCGAGGCGGTGCTTGACCGATTCGACGTAGACGATGTCTGCGACGTCGATGCGGTGCGTTGACGTTCCCGATTGGAGGAGGATCGAGGCTCCGCGCCGCTTGGCGACGGCCTCAAGGCACCGTGACAGCTCCTGTGAGAAGGCGAACCAGGGCAGGGGCTTCATGAGGTAGGACAGTGCCCCCACCTGGTAGCCATGAATCGCGAACTGCGCAGCGGATGTGATGAAGACGAGGACGACCTCCTGGTCGACCTCGCGAATTGCCCGGGCAGCGGTCATACCATCCACGTGCGTCATCTGAATGTCCATGAGGATGATGTCGTAGACGGGCCTGTAGTCGCCGATGATGGCTCCGCCGTCCTCGAAGTAGGTGATGTCAAAAGTGACGCCGTTTTCCTCGCTGTAGCGGGCAAGGTAGTCGGCGAGAAGTTGGCGCGAGAGTGCCTCGTCCTCGACGACGGCGATGCGCACCATGGTCCGACCCTCCCTTATCGATCAGCTAATAGAGACAAGGATAAGTGAGCGTGACGGCGCTGTTTGGGCGCGTCCACGCCCCGGCCTCGTCGATCACATGACGGCGCGCCCGGCAGTGGTGACCGCTACCATTATCCTGACTACCGTGAAAGGGGAGTGGAGTGGATCTGCTCGTTGTTGGATCGGGCTTCTTTGGCCTGACGTTCGCCCGCGAGGCTGCGGAGCGATTCGGTATGAACGTGACCATCATCGAGCGTCGCGATCACATCGGTGGAAACGCCTACTCGTCGATCGACGAGGCCACCGGCGTTGAGGTGCACCGCTACGGCACGCACCTGTTCCACACATCGAACGAGCGCGTCTGGTCGTACGTCAATCGTTTCACCGCCTTCAACGACTACCGTCACCGCGTCTACGCCAACTACCGAGGCGTCGTTTACCCCCTGCCCATCAACCTGGGCACGATCAACCAGTTCTTCGGGGCCGCCTATTCGCCGACTGAGGCCCGTGCGCTTATCGAGCAGCAGGCCGCCGAGATCACGGGAGAACCCGGCAACCTCGAAGAAAAGGCCATCAGCCTGATTGGCCGCCCCCTCTACGACGCCTTCATCGCGGGCTACACGGCCAAGCAGTGGCAGACCGACCCGCGTGAGCTGGCCGCGTCCATCATCACGCGTCTGCCCGTGCGCTTCACCTACGAGAACCGCTACTTCCAGGACCGCTACGAGGGCCTGCCCCTGAACGGCTACGGCGCATGGATCGCGAACATGGTCGACCATCCGCGTATCACCGTGCACACGGGCGTGGACTTCTTCGATGAGTCCTCGCAGTTCTCGAAGGCAGCGACGGTTGGGCAGGTGCCGGTCGTCTACACGGGCGCGATTGACCGCTACTTCGATTACGACGCGGGTGAGCTTGGTTGGCGCACCCTCGATTTCGAGACCGAGGTTGTCGACGTGCCCGACTACCAGGGCTGCTCGGTCATGAACTACTCGGATCGCGACGTGCCCTTCACGCGCATCCACGAGTTCGCCCACCTGCACCCCGAGCGGGATCGTAGCGGTGCGACCAACACGATCATCCAGCGCGAGTACTCGCGATTCGCGCGCCCCGGCGACGAACCCTACTATCCGATCGCCTCGCCGTCTGACCGCTCGACGCTCGCGGCATATCGCAAGATGGCAGCGGGGGAGCAGGGTGTCCTCTTCGGTGGTCGCCTGGGTTCCTACCAGTACCTGGACATGCACATGGCGATCGCCTCGGCCTTGACCAAGGTCGACGAGGCCGTGGCCTCCTGGCGCTGACGGATTTCCTACTCCCGTGGTATCGATCGTCTGGTCGGTCCTGTCGATCGCTCTCATCATCGGCGTCGGCTGGGTTGCTCGCCGTGGGGGTGCGCTCGGCCCGGAGGCTGCAGGGACACTCGCGTCGGCAACGTATTGGGTGGCGAGCCCCGCGATGCTCTTCCACGCCATTGTCTCCACTGGAACGTCGGGAGTCTTCGGTGCCCCGCTCGCAGTGGCCGCCGCGTCGGGCGTCGGGACCGCGCTCATCTTCGCGCTGGTCGCGGGGCTTTTCCTGCGCCTGACGCGCGGCGAAATCGCCTTGGGGGCCATGGCCTCGTCCCTGAACAACGGCGCGTATATCGGCATCCCGATCGCCGTCTACGTCCTGAACGACGCGTCGGCGGTCGTTCCCATCCTGGTGTTCCAGCTGGGTTTCTTTACCCCGATGTTCTTCGTCCTGGCCGACCTGGTGGGGTCAGGGCAGCGCCCATCGATTGTCGGTATCGCACGGGTCGTCGCGCGCAATCCCATGGTCATTGCGGCGGTGTGCGGTTTCCTGTTTTCCGCTGTGGGGTGGCCGATGCCGACCCTCCTCGACGTCTCCACGTCCATGCTGGGGGCCGCCGCGCCCCCGATGATTCTCCTGTCCTTCGGGGCCTCCCTTGTGGATCGACGTTCTGCGTCCGGGGATTCCGGTATTGCGGCGACCGTTTGCGCCATCGTTGGCAAGCTCGCCCTTCAGCCTGCGATCGCCTGCGGCGTCGGAATCCTGCTCGGGCTGACCGGCCCCGCCCTCATGTCCGTGACCATCATGGCGGCGCTTCCCTCCGCCCAGAACGCCTACATCGCGGCTACTCGTGCGAAGGCGGGGGAGCGGATCGCGCAGGGAACGGTCCTCGTGACGACCTTCGCGTCGCTGCCCGTCGTCGTTGGTATTGCAGCGCTTTTCCACGCCTTGGGTCTCGTGGATTAACGCGTTCGTCTCTTATGAGGCGCTTTGAATATGGCCTGTCCGTGGCTGCTGTGTGCCAAGAATACGTAAAAAAGAGTGCAAAAACACGTTCTGTATCGTGGACTCTGGCTGACTTCCGCGGATATCAGACCTAGTCTGGCTGGGAATTATCCCGTATATACACGAATGCAAGGAATTCACTTCATGTCATCCTCCGCATCCAAATTCGCGCCTCGCGCGCGCGACTCGTGGAGCGGCCAGACAGGCTTCCTCCTGGCAGCCATCGGCTCGGCCATCGGCCTGGGCAACATCTGGCGTTTCCCCGGCGTCTCCTACTCCAACGGCGGCGGCGCCTTCCTGGTCCCGTACCTCGTCGCGCTGATTTTCGTCGGCATCCCCATGCTCTGGCTCGACTACGCGGTCGGCCACAAGTTCCGCGGTTCACCGCCGTGGGCGCTGCGCAAGATTATCGGCGGCGGCGAGTTCATCGGCTGGTTCCAGACCTTCGTGTGCTTCGTCATCATGGTCTACTATGGCGCGGTCCTCGCCTGGGGCGTGCAGTACACGATCTACTCGGTGAACGCGGCCTGGGGCGACGACCCGACGACGTTCTTCACTGATACGTTCCTGCAGGTTGTCCCGGGTGACACGTTCTCCTGGGCGCCCGCCTGGTCGGTGATGATTCCCCTCGCGCTCGTCTGGGTTCTCGTCCTCTTCGTGATCGGACGCGGCCTGTCCAAGGGCGTCGAGGCGGCCAACAAGGTCTTCCTCCCGCTCCTTGTCATCCTCTTCCTCGCGCTCGTCGTTCGTGCGCTCTTCCTGCCCGGCGCCGTCGAGGGCCTCAACGCCTTCTTCACCCCGAACTGGGCCGCGCTCGCTGATCCCAAGGTCTGGCTGGCCGCCTTCGCGCAGATCTTCTACTCGCTGTCCGTGGGCTTCGGCATCATGCTGACCTACGCCTCCTACCTGAAGCGCAAGTCGAACCTGACCGGCACCGCGCTCGTGGCCGGCTTCGCGAACTCGTCCTTCGAGATCCTCGCGGGCATTGGCGTCTTCAGCGCCGTTGGCTTCATGGCGCACCAGGGCGGCGTGAGCGTCTCCGAGGTCGAGGGCCTGACCGGCCCGATCCTCTCCTTCGTGACCTTCCCGAAGATCATCTCGATGATGCCCGGCGGCCCGATTTTCGGCGTCCTCTTCTTCTCGTCGTTGGTTCTGGCCGGCGTGACCTCGCTGCTTTCTCTCCTCCAGGTCGTCTCCGGTGGCCTGCAGGACAAGTTCGGCTGGTCGCCCGCCCGCTCGGCGCTGGTTCTCGGCGTTCCCGCGACCGTCATTTCCCTGGCGCTCTTTGGCACCCGCTCGGGCCTGAATAACCTCGACATCGTCGACAACTTCATCAACTCGATCGGTGTTGTGTCCTCGGCGATCATGTTCGCCGTCCTGTGCGCGGTCGCCGGCCCCCGCCTCGGGGTGCTGCGCGCCCACCTCAACTCGGTGTCCAGCGTGAAGGTCCCCAAGGTGTGGGAGCCCCTCGTCGGCATCATCATTCCGCTCGTTCTGTTCATCATGATGGCGATGTCCATCGTTGACCTGCTGACGCACGGATACGGCAAGTACCCGACGAGCTACGTGCTGATCTTCGGCTGGGGTTCCGTCGCGGTCGCAGTGGTCGCCGCCCTGATCCTCACGTTCATCCCGTGGAAGCATCGCCCGGTGGACACTCACGCGACGGTCGCTCAGATCCTCGCTGATGACACTGACGAAACCGCTTCGATCGAAGGAGGCGCCAAGTGACCGCTCCCGCTATCGCCCTCATGATCCTGACGATCCTGCTCGTCTGGGGTGGCCTCGTCGCGTCCGTCGTCATGCTGCAGGTTCTCTCGGTCCCGTCGGACGAGGAGACCGAGGCCGCGCAGCGCGCTATCGAAGCCGCTGAAGCCGCGAAGCAGTAGGGTGGCATCGTGAAGCTCGTTGCCTTTGATCTCGATGACACCCTGGCGCCCTCGAAGTCGCCGTTGCCCGCCCGCATGGACGTGGCCCTGCGTGCCCTGCTGGATCACGTGGAGGTGTGCATCATCTCCGGTGGCCAGATGGGTCAGTTCCGCACCCAGGTGCTGGATAACCTGTACGCCACCGATGAGGAGCTCTCGCGCCTGCACCTGATGCCCACGTGCGGCACGCGCTACTACCGCTACGAGGATGGTGCCTGGGTTGAGCGCTATGCTCACGACCTGGATCCCGAGGTGGCAGCCCGCGCGATTGCCTCGCTCGAGCGTCACGCGCGTGAGCTCGGCCTGTGGGAGTCCAACCCGTGGGGCAACATCATCGAAGACCGCGGCTCACAGATCACCTTCTCGGCGCTCGGCCAGGAAGCTCCGCTCGATGCGAAGCGCGCCTGGGACCCGGATGGCACGAAGAAGACCGCTCTGCGCGACGCCGTGCAGCCTGACGTGCCTGAACTCGATGTGCGCGGAGGTGGCTCGACCTCGGTCGACATCACCACGCGCGGAATCGACAAGGCATTCGGCATGGGCAAGCTCGTCGAGGAGACGGGAATCCCCGCCTCCGAGATGCTTTTCATCGGCGACCGCCTGGATCCGGAAGGTAACGACTATCCGGTCAAGGCCGCCGGCTACGCGACGCGCGCCGTGAGCGGCTGGGAAGAGTGCGTGGATGTCATCGACGAGATCGTCGCGTCCATGAGCTGAACCGTCGGACATACGACGACGAGGCCGGGGCTGGGTGACCAGCTCCGGCCTCGTTTCGTTGTACGACGGCGGTCACGGCGCTGCTTGCTGATAACCTCAGTGTTGCTGCGCCCCGATGCCCCTGGTGGCCCAGAAGACGACGGCGGATGCTGCCGCGACGTTGAGCGAGTCAACCCCGTGGTCCATGGGGATTTTGACGGTGTAGTCGGAGGCGGCGATGGTGCGCCGCCCGAGCCCGTCACCCTCGGTGCCCATGACCATGGCGAGGCGCGCGTCCGGCCCCTGGAGGGCTGGCAACGAGGCGAAGTCGTGGAGGGAGACAGAATCGTCTGAGAGGGCCAGGGAGGCGACAGTGAAGCCGGCTTCCTGGAGAGCGGTGATGTCCCCGGGCCACGATTCGAGTCGAGTCCACGGGACCTGGAAGACGGTTCCCATGGAGACGCGCACGGATCGCCGGTAGAGGGGGTCGGCGCACTGCGGGGTGACCAGGACGGCGTCCACGCCGAGTGCGGCGGCGGAGCGGAAGGCCGCGCCCACGTTCGTGTGGTCGACCAGGTTTTCCAGGACAACAACGCGGCGGGCGGGCGAGCCCGCGCGTGCGGTGGCGAGCAACTCGCCAAGGGAGGGGAGGACGGGGCGCTGCATTGCCGCCAGGGCACCGCGGTGCAGGTGGAAGCCTGTCATCTGCTCCAGGATGTCCTCGTCGGCAACGAACACGGGGACATCGGCACCGTCTGGAGCGCCCGTCGCCTCCGCGATGAGCGCTTCGAGCGTGGGCAGCCAGCGCCGGGACATGAGGAAGGAACGCGGGTGGTGCCCCGCGCGGATGGCGCGTTCGATGACGTTCGCGGATTCGGCCATGTACAGGCCGCGTTCCGGTTCGATCTTGGAACGAAGCTTGACGTCTTTGAGGCGCGTGTAGTCGTCCAGGCGCGAGTCTGCGGCGAGATCCGCGCTGGTCAGTTCGATGATCACGGTGCCCCTTATGCGCGCTGGAGGGCGCGAGAGACCTCGCCCGGCCAGGACGGGCCCTCGAAAATGAAGGCGGAGAAGGCCTCGACCAGGTCGGCACCCGCGCCGATCATGCGCAGCGCGTCCTCCGGAGAGGAGATTCCGCCGGTTCCGATGAGGATCTGTTCCTCGTCGAGGTGGCGAGCTATGAGGGAGACTACCTCGAGGGCGCGGGGCAGTAGCGGAGCGCCGGAGACGCCACCCTCGCCCAGGTCGTGGTTGATCGTCGTGTTCGTGGCGACGACACCCGCCAGGCCGAGTTCCTTCGTCAGCTCGACGATGGCGACGATGTCCTCATCGGCCAGGTCGGGGGCGATCTTGACGAAGAGGGGCATGACGCGGTCGGGAGCTCCGGCTTCGCAGCCGCGGCGGGCTGCCTGCAAGATCGGGCGCAGGTGATCGACCGACTGCAGGTCGCGCAGGCCGGGTGTGTTGGGGGAGGAGACGTTGACGACGACGAAGTCGACCCAGTGGGCCAGCGTCTTCGCGCAGTACTCGTAGTCGGCCGGGGCATCCTCCTCGGAGGTCACCTTGTTCTTGCCGATGTTGGCGCCCACAATGGCGGCGCGGCCCGCGGACGTTGAGCGCAGCTCGCGCAGCTTCTGCGCGGCTGCATCCGCGCCGGCGTTATTGAAACCCATGCGATTACGCAGGCCGCGCTCTTCCATGAGGCGCCACAGGCGCGGTGCGTCGTTGCCGGGTTGGGGGCGCGGGGTGACGGTTCCGATTTCGACGAAGGCGTAGCCGAGGGCACACATGCCGAGCACGGCCTGCGCGTCCTTGTCCATGCCGGCTGCGAGGCCCAGACGCGAGGGCAGGCGGCGCTGCCCCAGCGTTAGGGGGACCTCGACTCCGTTCACCGTCCGGGTGGGGCTGTGGTGGGGATCGAGGTAGCCCAGTGTGGCGCGCATGAGTCCGCGCGTCGGGGCGAATCGTCCGGCCAGCGAAATCGCTCCCAGACCCAGGTGGTGTGCATCCTCCGGGTCGGAACGTGAGATGAAGTGTGTGAAAGCCCAGTTGTACGCGCGTCGGATCATGCTTCCTAGGATAGTTGATCAGTCCCACCATGCCCACCACCACCGCGTGGATGATCCGTCTCGAACGAGCAGGCGCATCTCGTCGGGCGGTATCGCCTCCTCGCCAAGGCCGAGGACCGAGGCTAGCGTGAGCCAGTGTTGAAAGCTCGGATATCGATCCTCGTCGATGGGGGCACCGGTGTGTGCGATGATCGCCGACTCGGGAACCAGCACGGTGTCGATGCTGACGCGTTCGTCTCGGCGAGGGGCCCGGATGACGTATCCCTCGAGCGTGAGCCCGTCGATGTGCGTGGCGGCGCGCAGCAGGTCGATGATCCGAGGCGCGTTGTTCTGCCTGTCATCGCGTGCATCCTTCGGCAGGAGCGTGGAGAGGCGCCGCGCATCCGTACCTGTGAGATCAGCGAAGCGTGCGTAGTCGCCGAGGTCCCACCCGTCGCACAGGTAGGGCGCGAGGAGGGCGGAGATGCCTCGGTCATCCAACCAGTGGGCGGGGCCGTACATGCCGTCGGGGGAGGGCTCGTCCTCCTCACATGCAATATCACAGGTGGGCAGCAGTGTGGTCGTTGTGTGCATGATGCATCCTTGTCGTCTCTGTCGGGCGTCGATGCTCCGACACGAACAGGATGGCCTGCGAGAGGAAGGGGAATCCAGCGCGACGGCGGCCCCTGTGGATACAGGGTTGGTCGCGACGGACCCTGTGGATAAAACGCGTCGGCCCCGCCACCATGTGGATGGGGCGGGGCCGACGTGGTCTGCGGATTACTTTGGGAACTGTCCGCGGTCAACCTGGGGGCGCGGCGAGCGCCAGCGACGCGGCATGATCATGCGGGAGAAGGTGTAGTACCCGGTGCCGGAGGGAATATCCTCGCGCGGGTGTGCCTCGGCAAAGGTGCGCTTCACCTTGCGCCACACGAGGAAGGCCTCAACCGCGGTGATGATGAAGGATCCGTACATGAGGATCGACGATCCGTAGAGCAGGTAGGCCTGGTACTGCAGCGGGATCTTGTTGCCGAGCATCGAGAGCAACATGATCAGGATGATGGAGACCATCATGACGGCGAGGATCCACTCGGAGAAGGAGTGTCGTGCGTCCACGTAGTCGCGCACGAAGCGACGGGCAGCGCCCTTATCGCGTGCCGGGAGGTATTTCTCCTCGCCGGTCACCAGCGCGCGCTGTTCGGCGTCGAAGCGCGCGTTGCGGGCGGCGCGTGCGGCACGCTTGGCTTCCTTGCGGTCCTTGGGAACCAGCGGGTGGATACGCGCGGCCTCGGCGTCCTTACGCTTGGGCGTGGGACGGCCTTTTTTGCCGCCGGGCGTCGTTGAGACTGGCTCAACGTGCATCGAGGTCTCGTCGTTGTTGTTCTTGCTTCGTCCAAACACGGTTCAAGGCTAGCGGATAGCCTGCCCGCCTCGCACTCCCATGGTCTACCCTGGTCGTATGGCTGATACTTCACACACATTGTCGTCGTCCGTTTTGAGGGAGCGCCTGGAGGCCGCTTTCCCGTCTCTGCTGGAGGAACTCACGCAGCTCGTCGCGATTCCGTCGGTGTCGTCGGATCCTGCGCACGCCGCCGACGTGGAGCGCAGCGCTGAGCATATTCGTGAGCGTTTCGCTTCCCTTGGTCTGGACGCCAAGGTCCTGCGCGAAACCGCTGCGGATGGGACCGAGGGCAAGCCCGCGCTCGTCGCGCATTCGCCCCGCATCGAGGGTGCCCCGACCGTCCTGCTTTACGCCCATCACGACGTGCAGCCGGTGGGTGAGCTGAGCCGTTGGAGCATGGACCCCTACAAGGCGGAGGTTCGTGGAGACCGCATCTACGGTCGCGGTTCTTCCGACGACGGCGCCGGCATCACGGTGCATCTAGGTTCCCTGTCGATCCTTGGCGAGGACCTGCCGGTGAACGTCGTCGTGTTCATTGAGGGCGAGGAAGAGATCGGTTCTCCTTCGTTCACCGCGTTCCTCGATGCGCACAAGGATGAGCTTGCCGCCGACGTCATCGTTGTGACGGATTCGTCGAACTGGAAGGTCGGCGAGCCTGCCGTCACCTCGACGCTGCGCGGCAACGCGATCGTGACCGTCGATGTGACTGTCGCGGACCACGCGGTGCACTCGGGTGCGTTCGGTGGCCCGCTGCTCGATTCCGTCGCGGTTTCCTCGATGCTGATCGCCTCGCTCTTCGACGAGAAGGGCGATGTCGCGGTCCCGGGCCTGGGCGGTTCGGATCACGCGGACGTGGATTGGCCGGAGGAGGAGCTGCGTGCCGCGGCCGGCATGGTCGAGGGCCTGCAGTTGGCGGGTTCGGGCGACATTGCCGCCCGCATGTGGACCAAGCCCTCGATCTCGGTGATCGGTTTTGACGCGCGTCCCGTTTCTAACGCCTCGAACACGATTGCCCCGCACACGCGTTTCCGCCTGTCGATGCGCACGGTCCCCGGCGTCGATCCCCTCGAGGCCCAGACCAAGCTCGTCGACTACCTGCTCGCTCACGCGCCCTTCGGTGCGCGCGTCGAGGTCACGGCCGAGGATGCGGGTGCCGGCTACCAGGCTGACATGGATTCCCCCGTCACGAAGGCGCTGCACGAGTCCCTCACCGAGGCCTGGGGCGTTCCCTCGGTCAACATCGGCGTGGGCGGCTCGATCCCGTTCATTTCTGACTTCCAGCGCATCTTCCCCCACGCGCAGGTCGTCGTCACCGGCGTCGAGGACCCGCTGACGAACGCTCACTCGGAGGACGAGTCGCAGTCGATTTCCGACCTGAAGGCCGCAATCCTCGCCGAGGCGCTTCTGCTGACGCGCGTGGCGTCCCTGTGAGTCGTGTTGTTGTCGCCGGTCGGTGGGACGGGGGTATTCCCGCCTTACCGACCGGCGATGCGCTTGCTGCAATCGGACGGGGCGTTCTTACCGGCGCCCCCAGTTCGACGGTGGTGACGCTTCCCGTCGGTACCGGACCAACCTTCGACGAGGCCGTGGCGGCCTTGCGCTCCCAGGCCTCGTTCGTGCGCGTGCCCACGGATGCCTCGTCGTCGCGTGAGGCGGGCGTGTGCGTGGCGGAAACGCTCGGGATGCAGCGGACGGTCATCGTTGAGGGGGGACACAACGCTTCCCCGGACTGCGGTATCGGCTTTCTCGAAGGACTCCTCGGCGATAGCTGTATTGATCCGAGGCGGCCCGAGGCGCTCGCCGATGCGCTGACGCGCGCCCAGGACCTGGTTGCGGATGCCGACGTCGATCTTGTCTGCGCGGCATCCACCGCGCGGCCGCTTGTGGGCCTCGACTCGATCCTTGCCGTTGCACCCGACCTGGAGCCGATCGAGAGCCAAGACACCGCCCTGACGGCTGCTCTCACGCAGGCGTTCGCGCACCGTCCGCTGAGGCGCCGCCAGCTTTTGGCGGGTCAGGAGGTCCATCCGGCGCGCCTGCGCGGTTCAGGTGCCGGCGGCGGCGTGGGGGCCGTCATCGCAGCGATCGGTGGACGTATCGTCTCTACCGGTGATCTGCTGTCCCAGCTTCTCGATCTGGACGGCATGATGGAGGGCTGCGACCTCGTGATCGTCGCCGAACCTGAGCTGTCCTCGCCGCTGCTTGCTGAATCGACGCTCGAGCGTGTGACGAGTGCCGCTGGAGCGCATGCGCTGCCCGTCGTCGCTATCACCCACAGGTCGAGTCTCTCGCACTTCGAGAAGGCCGAATGGGGGCTTCACGGAGTGTTTGAGACGGAAGGATCGGTCACGCTCGAAGACGCCGGACGCCGCGTCGCCCGCACCTGGTTACGCTGAGCGCGCACCCCAGCCGTGGCGCGTGGTCCACGCGGGGGAGTAGTGTGTCAAGCGAATACGTCTATCCGTTACGAAAAGGAGCATCATGTCCGAGTCCGCAACTCAGGCTCCCACCCACGAGGTCATCCTCACCGACGTCGCAGCTGCGAAGGTGAAGAGCCTCCTTGAGCAGGAGGGTCGCGACGACCTGCGCCTGCGCATCGCCGTTCAGCCCGGTGGCTGCTCCGGCCTCATCTACCAGCTGTACTTCGATGACCGTACCCTCGACGGCGACGCGATTCGCTCCTTCGACGGCGTTGAGGTCGTCGTCGATCGCATGAGCGTTCCCTACCTGAGCGGCGCCACGATCGACTTCGCCGACACGATTGAGCGTCAGGGCTTCACCATTGATAACCCCAACGCCCAGAACACCTGCGCCTGCGGCGAATCCTTCCACTGAGCCGAAAGAACACTTTTCCATGATGTCCTTCCTGCGCCGCTTCGGTGCCCTCGCCGGCGCAGCCGCCCTCGTTCTCGGGCTCGCGGCTTGCTCCGACGCTTCGTCGTCTCCGTCTCCCGCTCCCGCGGAGATCGACTACTCTGCCTGCTCGACGGACGACTCCGCTGACCAGAATGCGAACGTCGACCGCAGCGGCAAGGGAAACTTCCCGTCGATTACCGGCGATGACACCCCCGTGATCGCCGCCGGGAAGGGAAGCGAGCCGACCGACAAGGTTCTCGTCAAGACCCTCAAGCAGGGCGATGGTGCGCTCGTGTGTCCGGGTGCGACAATCAGGGCGAACTACGTGGGTGCTCTGTGGAACGGCACTGTTTTCGATTCGTCCTTCAAGAAGGGACAGCCTATCGATTTCTCGCTCGACCGGGTCGTCAAGGGCTGGGGCTACGGCCTGGCCCACACGCACGTGGGTGACCGTGTCGAGCTCGTCATTCCTGCCTCTTTAGGCTACGGTAGCCAGGCCGCTGGCGATATTCCCGCGAACTCGACCCTCGTGTTCGTCGTGGACATCGTGGGCGTTGCCACCGAGAACCTGGCCGACGAGTCGGTTCTCAGCGGCGCGACTGCGACCGGCGAGGAACTTCCCGCCGGTGTGACCGTGACCGGTGATCCCGGTGTCGAGCCGACCCTGGCTATCGATGAGAGCGTCGCCGCACCCACCGAGCGGAAGATCTACACGATCTACAAGGGCTCGGGTGAGGAACTCGCAGACGGGGAATCCTTCCTGTACAAGGCGCTCGCTGGTGGCTTCGGCGCGAACGGACAGACCCAGTCCAGTTGGAGTCAAGCACCTGTCGAGGAGGCTGTGACGAACGCGGGTCTGGCCGGTTACACTGTTGGCTCCCGTATCCTCCTTGTTGTCCCGATCCCGGCTTCGCAAGCGCAATCGGGTACGTCGGCTCAGGCGAACGTGATGGTTGTCGATATCGTCGGCACCTCCTCGATGCAGTGACGATACGCCGACGCAGGTGAACGTGAGCGGGCGGCTCCCAGTGTGGGAGCCGCCCGCTACCAGTTAGAATGGGGCCATCGCGTCGAATTGGCCGACATACGCAAGGAGATTCCATGAGTGAAGATACCGTTCGAATCCTGGTTTTCAGCGACGATAAGGACAAGCGTCAAGCCGTCATCAACGGCGTCGGACTGCGTGCCTCCAAGGACACGCCCCGCATCGAATGGGTGGAGGCCGCCACGGCTTTCGGCGTTCGTGACGCCTTTGATCAGCAGGATTTTGCGATGCTGATCCTTGATGCTGAGACGAAGAAGGAGGGCGGCATGTCCGTCGCCCAGGATCTGCGTGAGACCCGTGACGGCGTTCCTCCGATCGTGTTCCTGACGGCTCGCCCGCAGGACGAATGGCTGGCCACGTGGGCCGGTGCAGCGGCGGTCGTGGCCGACCCGATCGACCCGATCATCCTGCAGGAAACCGTCGCCGACGTGTTGCTCGGAGCCGAGTGATGGCAGCTCAGGGGTGGGCGCCGATCATCCAGGCGCTGACCGCGGGCGAGAGCCTCGACTACGGCCAGTCGTACTGGCTGATGGATCAGGTGATGAGCGGCGAGCTCGGCGAGGCACGTCTTGCCTCTTTCCTGACCGCCATGGCCATGAAGGGCGCCACGGTTGACGAGATCCACGGCCTCGCTGATGGCATGCAGGATCACGCGGCACATGTCGATCTGCCCAGCCGCGCCCTCGACATTGTGGGCACGGGCGGCGACGGGTACAAGACCGTGAACATCTCGACGATGTCCGCTATCGTGCTCGCAGCGATGGGAATTCCGCTCGTCAAGCACGGTAACCGTGCGTCGACGTCGAAATCGGGTTCCGCGGACGTGATCGAGGCGCTCGGCGTCAATCTTGACCTCGACGCCGATGCCCTGCGTCGCGTTTTCGATGAGGTGGGCATCGCGTTCCTGTTTGCCAATAAGATGCATCCGTCGATGCGTTTTGCTGCCCCCGTGCGCCGCGCGCTCGGTTTCCCCACGGCCTTCAACGTCCTGGGACCGCTGACGAACCCCGCGCGCGTGCAGGCGTGCGCGATCGGCGCGTCGCGTGAGGAGAACGCGCGACTGATGGCGGGCGTCTACGCCTCGAGGGGCCTGAGCGCGCTCGTCTTCCGCGGTGCGAACACGGGCCTCGATGAGCTGACGACGACCGATGCGAACCAGGTGTGGATTGTGTCGGGCGGATCCGTGACTCCCACGGAGTTCGACGCCCGTGAGTCCCTGGGCATGGCCTCCTCCTCGATCGAGGACCTCGCGGGCGGTGAGGCGGCCGAGAACGCGGCTGTTGCCCGCGACGTGCTGTCGGGCGGTGGAGCGGATGCCGTCCGCGATGCCGTTGCGCTCAACGTCGGCGCCGGCATCCTGGCGTGGGAGGGCCTGGAAAACCCGGTGACGCAGGCCGACTTCGAAGAGCGCATGCGCGGTGCCGTCGAGCGTGCCCTGGGCACGCTGGCGGACGGCTCGGGTGCCCGACTCATCGAGCGTTGGGTGGCTGCATCGAACGCATAGGGACAAGCCCGCGTCATGCGTGCGGGCGGTGATGCGGATGGGCGGTTGCGTGGGCCAGGAGCTCGCGTAGCCGCCCGTCGCATAGCGGGCTGGCCGTCGGCTGGGCCCAGGGGAGAGGCCCGTTCCATTCGACGAGGCGCGTTCCCTCGCGGGCCAGCTCGGCGCACAGCAGCGCTGTTTCTGCCCACGACGCGCAGCTGGCGGCGACGCCGTCGGTCTCGATGGGTGTCGTGGACGTGAGAACGTCGATCCACGGGGAGGGGTCGGTGTACGGCGGAATGACCACGGAACTGAGGTGTCGGCCGTGGGATGCGACGTGCAGGATCCAACCTTTCTCGCCCCCGTCTCTGCGCGATCCCCACACGATGCGCGGCGCCGCCAGGATCGGTCGCATTGTCGCGCGTTCGACGCCCGTCATGTAGGCGCTGAGGTCGTCACGAGCGGCCGCAGCGGGCTCAAAGAGTCCCTGGGCGGATAGCCTCTCCATGAGCGCGGTGAGCGCGCGGGGAACGGCGAGCGTGGAGGCGGCCACGGCCTCGTCAAGGAGGCGTAACCTAACGTCGGGTTCGGCCTGCGTTAAAACGCGCTCGATCGCTCCGGCTGCGCGCAGGGCGTGCGCTCGCGTGCCGAAGGGGCCGAGTGCGTTCGGCAGATCACCGAGCGTAATGGACGATACGACGCGAGCACGGCCTGCATCGGCGATGACCCAGTGCTGGGATCCCTGACGCGTCGATGCTGAATTGTAGGGCGGTGCGAGTTCCCTGATATCGCGCAGTTCTCGGACTCTCGCCTCGAGGATGGACGCCGTGGGATAGGGCCGCACACCGGCAGCGAGGGACACCATACGCTGCACTTTCGGCCGCTTCTCCGCCTTCGTGTAGTAGCTGCCCACGCGCGAGCGCAGGGACGAGGCCGATCCCACGTAGAGCGTGTCACCCGCCGTATCGATGAAGTGATAGACCCCCGGGGAGGCGGGCAAGTCCGCGACGAAGGGCGGCGTTGAGGGGCGGCGCGCGGGTGCCTGATCGGTGAGAGCGACGAGGTCCTCCACGTCGGCGGCTCCTGCCCCTGCGAGCAGTTCGATGAATCCCAGGAGGATCTCAGCGGTTGCCCGGGCGTCTCCGAGTGCGCGGTGCTCGGGGACCGTGACGGTACCAAAGTACGAAGCGATCGTGGCGAGCTTGTGGTTGCGCACGAGCGGGCGGGGCAACGCGAGGCGCGCGAGGGCAAGGGTGTCCACAACGCGTACACGAGGCCAGGGGAGCGAGGACGCGCGGGCCGCGCGGCGCAAGAACCCCACGTCGAAAGACGCATTGTGAGCGACGAGGACTGGGCGTTCCTTGGTACCGAGGCCAGACCAGGCCATGAATCGCTCCAGTACCGACGCGATCGGGTCTGCGTGTGCAACCATCGCCGGCGTGATCCCCGTCAGCGACGTAATGAAAGGGGGAATGGGGCGTGAAGGTTTGACGAGTGAGGAAAATTCTTCCACCACGGCACCGCCCCGAACGCGCACCGCACCGATTTCCGTAATCTCAGCGCCCGCGCCCAGCCCCGTCGTCTCCAGGTCGACGACCACCCAGTGTCCGCTGGTGGCGGGGGTGCCGACGGCGTCCAGGCTGGGCTGCAGCTCCACCGACGAGGCCCGGGACAGCGCCTGCGACACCACCGATCGGGCGAAAGGCCGGGCCGACTCACCGGGCGTTATGGTTTCCCCACAATCGCGCACGGCAGTCTGTTTCGTCATACAGTTGATACTAATTCGTTCGCGCGCTTGCGCGCCCGTCGAGACTTCAGGAGTGACAGTGGCGTTCTATCAGGCTCTTAAGGCGACCGGCAGCCCCGTTCTGAAGGCGGCCTATCACCCGTGGATCCGCGGCAAGGAGAACATTCCTACCGAAGGACCCGCCATTCTCGCGTCCAATCACAATGCCGTATGGGATTCGGTGTTCCTGCCGATGATGCTCGACCGTGAGGTCGTCTTCATGGGTAAGGCCGACTACTTTACGGGCACCGGTCTCAAAGGGTGGATGACGAAGGAGTTTATGCGTGCCGTGGGCACCATCCCCGTCGACCGTACCGGTGGCCGCGCGTCCGAGGCGGCTCTGAACGCCGGACTCAAGCGCCTGCGCGACGGTGAACTCTTCGGCATCTACCCCGAAGGAACGCGCAGCCCCGATGGGCGCCTCTACCGCGGCAAGACCGGCGTCGCCCGCCTCGCGCTCCTGTCCGGTGCCCCCGTCATCCCCGTCGCCATGATCGGCACGCACGCCGCGCAGCCGATCGGCCAGAAGATTCCCTCGCGTACCAACATCGGCATGGTGATCGGCGAGCCCCTCGACTTCTCGCGCTACAAGGGCCTGCACAAGGACCGCTACGTGCTGCGGGCCATCACCGACGAGATCATGTATAACCTGATGCTCCTGTCCGGCCAGGAGTACGTCGACCTGTATGCCGCCGATGTCAAGGCGCAGCTGGCAGCCGAGGGTGCCTTCGAGGGCCCGGTTCCCTCCAACGGTCGCCCGGCGCCCGGCGGACGCACCGCTCCCGACGTCCCCGTGCCCACCGCCCCCGAGGAGGAGAGCGGCGAGGACCAGGAGGCCTCGGACAAGGAGTAACAGCACCTCGCCGTCATCTCACGGTTGGCTCGGGCACTGGGGTTTGTGGGACGGGTGTCCTTGGCGAAAGGCGATGCGGGCCGGGTAGAATGAACTGTGCCCTGCACACGCGCGCGCCCGTGCACTAGGCAGCCCCATCGGGTAGCCGGGGTGAGGCGGACCGCGCATGCACGCGCGGGGCCGTACCCAACCAACCTGAGAAAGGTGACATTCATGTCGGTCCGTCGTGTTGCCCTGCTGACCGCAGGTGGCTTCGCCCCGTGCCTGTCCTCCGCCGTCGGTGGACTCATCGAGCGCTACAACGAAATTGATCCCACGGTTGAGATCATCGCTTACCAGAACGGCTACCACGGCCTGCTCACCGGCAACTACGTGCTGGTCGACGAGGAAGCTCGCAAGCACGCTGCCGTCCTGCACCGCTTCGGTGGCTCTCCGATCGGTAACTCCCGCGTCAAGCTGACGAACAAGAAGAACCTGGTCGAGCGCGGCCTCGTCTCTGAGGACGAGGACCCGCTGCAGAAGGCTGCCGAGCAGCTGCGTGCCGACGGCGTTGACGTCCTGCACACCATCGGTGGCGACGATACCAACACCACGGCCGCCGACCTGGCTGCCTACCTGGAGGAGCATGACTACCACCTGACCGTCGTGGGCCTGCCCAAGACGATCGACAACGACGTCGTGCCGATCCGCCAGTCCCTGGGTGCCTGGACCGCCGCTGAAGAGGTCTCCGAGTACTCCCAGAACATCATCGGCGAGCACCGCTCCAACCCCCGCATGCTCATCATCCACGAGATCATGGGCCGCCACTGCGGTTGGCTGACGGCCGCCGGTTCGCAGCGCTACCACGAGTGGCTCAAGACCCAGGAGTGGGTGCCCTCGATCGGCCTGTCGAAGGAGCGTTGGGATATCCACGCCATCTTCCTGCCCGAGATGAAGATCGACCTGGATGCCGAGGCCAAGCGCCTCAAGGCCATCATGGACGAGCAGGGCAACGTCAACATCTTCCTGTCCGAGGGCGCTGGCGTCCCCGAGATCATCGCGGAGATCGAGGCTGCCGGCGGCGAGGTCCAGCGCGACCCCTTCGGCCACGTCAAGCTCGACACGATCAACCCCGGCCAGTGGTTCGCCAAGCAGTTCGCTGAGAAGATCGACGCCGAGAAGGTCATGGTCCAGAAGTCCGGCTACTTCTCGCGTTCCTCGCGTGCCAACGCCGACGACCTGCGCCTCATTAAGTCGATGACCGACCTCGCCGTCGAGTGCGCCTTCAAGGGCGAGTCCGGCGTTATCGGCCACGACGAGGAGGACGGCGACCGCCTGAAGGCCATCGCGTTCCCGCGCATCGCGGGCGGCAAGCCCTTCGACATTTCCGCCCCCTGGTTCGTCGAGATGATGGCCGAGATCGGCCAGACCGTCGAGCCCGCTGGCGAGTGAGTCGCTGCGCGTGATTCCTTCGATCACTCCCGGACGCGGCGGTGAGCCTGTGCGTAAGCCTCGCTCCCGCCGCGTCCCCGAGCGCCTGTGGTCACCCGAGTCCGGGGAGCGTGCTCCCTGGGATACGTGGCGCGGCCTGGGCGCAGCCCAACAGCCTACCTACGCGGACGCGGAACATCTCAGTGATGTGACGGCGCAGCTGCGCCGCCAGCCGCCGCTCGTGTTCGCCGGTGAGGTTGACGACCTGCGCACGTGGATGGGTGCGGCTGCCCGCGGCGAGGCCTTCGTCCTGATGGGCGGAGACTGCGCCGAGACATTCGCCGAGGCGACGGCGGATCACGTGCGCCTGAAGATTCAGACGCTGCTGCAGATGGCGGTCGTGCTCACGTACGGCGCGTCTCTGCCGGTCATCAAGGTCGGCCGCATCGCGGGTCAGTACGCCAAGCCGCGATCCTCCGATTTGGAGACTCGTGACGGCGTGACGCTGCCGAGCTACCGCGGCGATGCGGTGAACTCCTTCGAATTCACCTCCGAGGCGCGCGAGCCCGATCCGCAGCGCCTTCTGTCGCTGTACAACCATGCGGCGTCGACGCTAAACCTGATCCGCGCTTTCACGAAGGGCGGCTACGCCGACCTGCGTCAGGTACACCGTTGGAATCAGGGCTTCATGTCGAACCCGGCGTACGCGCGCTATGAGTCGCTGGCGGAGGACATCCACCGTGCGATTAAGTTCATGGGTGCCGCGGGCGTTGACTTCGAGACGCTGCGCGACGTCGACCTGTATTCGTCGCACGAGGCATTGCTGCTCGAGTACGAGTCGGCGATGACCCGCATTGATTCGCGCACGGGAGAGCCGTACAACACGTCTGCCCACTTCCTGTGGGCGGGGGAGAGGACGCGCGATGAGGAGGGCGCTCACATCGAGCTGCTGTCGCGCGTTCGCAACCCGATTGGGGTCAAGCTCGGTCCGTCGACCACGCCGGACCAGATGCTCTCGCTCGTTGATCGCCTGAACCCGGATGGTGAGGAGGGGCGCCTGTCGTTCATTACGCGTATGGGTGCCGGACGTATCCGCGAGGCGCTTCCGCCGCTGCTGGAAGCGGCGCGGGAAGATGGCCGTCCGATTACGTGGATGACCGATCCGATGCACGGCAACACGATTACGTCCTCGACCGGCTACAAGACACGCCGTTTTGAGACGGTCATGGATGAGGTTCGTGGCTTCTTCGAGGCTCACGAGGCAGCGGGAACTGTCCCGGGCGGCTTGCACGTCGAGCTCACCGGTGATGATGTGACCGAGGTGATTGGCGGCAGTGAGCACATCGATGATGAGTCGTTGCGTGATCGTTACGAGACGCTCGTGGATCCGCGTCTGAACCACCAGCAGAGCCTGGAGATGGCCTTCCAGGTCGCCCAGTACCTGGCGAAGGGTTCCTCCCACGAGGAGTGAGTTCACCGCACATAAGTATCCCCGGCCTCGTCTGTTATGGACGAGGCCGGGGATACTTATGACGGGCGAGGTCAGACGATCGTGATCGTGACGACGCTGCCCTTTTTCAGCATTGTTCCGGCGGCGGGATCGGTCTGTCGGACGGTTCCGAAGAAGCCGCCGAGAATTGCCTCCTCTTGGACGGTGAAACCGGCCGCTTCGAGTGTGGCCCTGGCGTCGTCGCGCTGGCGGCCGACAACGTCGGGTACAGCAACCTTTTCGGGTCCCTTGGAGACCGTGTAGGCGACGGTGTCGCCTCGGTGCAGGACTGTTCCTTCAGCTGTTTGCTGAGAGATGACCTGACCTTGCGCGACCGTATCGGAGAACGCTTCGGTGGGCGCTGCGACGAGGCCGAGCCCCTCGATAGCCTTCTTTGCGGCGTCCGCGCTCATCCCGTTGAGGGATGGAACGGTGAGAGGCTCGCGTCCCTTGGAGAGGACGACGTCGATGGCCTTGTCGTGCGGCACCGAGGTGCCCGACGGCACGGACTGGGAGATGACCTGTCCCTGCGGAATATCCTCGGAGTAGGCATCGGTTATGGCACCGAGGGCCAGGCCTGCATCGGTGAGCGCTTTCTTCGCATCATCCTGGGTCTTGCCGGTCACGTCGGGCACGTTCTTCATGTCCACGCCCTTGGAGACGTGGAGCGAAACCTCAGCGCGCTTATGGACAGGCGCACCGCCCTCAGGGTCCGAGCGAGTGACGGATCCTGTTGCTACGTCGTCCGAAAACTCCTCCTCGACGGTGAAGGTAAGCCCCATCGCACCCAGATCAGTCTCAACATCTGCGAGCGGACGACCGTCAGTAGCGGGCATCGTCAGATAGGAACCGGGGCCGTATTCGGTCCACCACCAGGTGCCTCCGATGCCAGCGACGGCGAGGAGGAGGACGACGAGGCTCACCCACAGGGCAGCACGCTTGTACGTTTTCGTCGTGCCCGCCTCCTCTGGCGTTGGGATCGGCGCGGAGGTGTGGACCGTCGTCACGGTTGAGGGTGCAGGAAGCGGCCTCGTGAACTGCGCGGACATCACCTCCGTATTGAGCGCGGTGGTCTCGGAGGCACCGCTGCGGTCGGCGGGGGCGATTTCTGCGCGGCGATTCGCTAGCTCGGCAGGTATGGCAGCGGCCGCGCGCGTTACCAGGTCGATGGCTTCGGAGGCATCGGCGGGACGCGAGGCGGGGTCGCGGGCCGTCAGCGCCGCGACGAGATCGTCGATTTCGCGGGGAATCCAGGACTGGGAAGCCGAAGGCTTGGGGACGTCGTCGGCGACGTGATGGGTGGCGATCTGCAGCGGTGATTCGCCTGCCCACGGCACAGCGCCGGTCAGCATCTCGTACAGCATGATGCCCACGGAGTAGATATCCGAGCGCGCGTCGGCCTCGGCCGTGGTGGCGATTTCCGGCGCGATGTACGCCACTGTTCCGAGCATGTTGCCCGTCGACGACATGGAGACCTCGGACGCCGCGCGTGCCAAGCCGAAGTCGGTGACCTTCGCGGGGCCGTCGGTCGGAACGAGGATATTTTCCGGCTTTATGTCGCGGTGGATCACGCCGACGCGGTGAGCGGCACGCAGGGCTTCAAGGGTATCGGTCGTATAGCGCAGTGCCTGAGGGATCGTAAAGGCACCCTGTGCGCGCAGCAGCTGGCGCAGGTTCGTTCCGTCGATCAGTTCCATCACGAGGAAGCCCTGGCCGGTGATGACGCCCTGATCGAAGACGGAGACGACACCGGGATGAACGATGCGCGCTGCGGAGCGTGCCTCGCGGCGGAAGCGTGCGACGAAGTCCTGGGAGTCCGCGAGGTGCGGGTGCATGACCTTCAGGGCGACCGGGCGCTCAAGGCGTTCGTCCTGGGCGATGTACACGGTGGCCATGCCGCCACGCGCTAGACGACGCGTGACTCGGTATCGTTCGTCGACCAGAAGCCCAATCAGTGGGTCGGTTTGGTCGAATGTCTGTTCGTCGCTCACTCGGTCGATTCTATGGGAGTTTTCGCGAAATTATCGGAAGTGCCCACCTCGGTGCGGCGCATGAATGGGGTAGTCTTGCGCTCATGACCAGTGTTGATATCACCGTGCGCTCCACCGACGAGGTCTGCCGTCTCCTCGGCATTGAGGAACGCCGCCTCAAGCAGCTGATCCGCGACCGAGTCCTCATCGAGGCACGCGACGGCGCGGGCGTGCGCGGCGTACCCCGAGAGATCATTATCAAGGGAGAGAACGGCTGGGAGCCGCTCCCGTTCCTGCAGGGAACACTCACCCTGCTGGCGGATGACGGGTTTACATCTGAGGAAGCGCTCGCGTGGCTCTACACCGTTCAGGACGAGCTGGGTGAGCGTCCGATCGACGCGCTGACGTCGGGTCGGCATCACCGGGTGAATCGGATCGCCTCGACGCTGGCCTTCTGATTCGCGTCGGTGGGGCTCACGCTCGCCTGGCGGTGAGGATCGCGCACAGTTCGCGCAGCATGGCGCGGGCATCGTCGTCGAAGGACGAGGCCTCAAGCGCTGCGTGCCCGTCGGCTACCAGGCGCGCAATCTCAGCTTCGTGGGGGGCGCGACCGTTGGCCTCGACGATGCGGGTTGCCGCGCTGAGGCGCTCAGGCGATGCCTCTGCCACCCCCAGAACCTCGGTGAGGGCGGACCGCTCGGCGGGGGAGGAAGCCTCCCAGGTGAGTGCCAGGAGGACGGTGCGCTTTCCTTCGCGCAGATCATCGCCCGCGGGTTTTCCGGTCACGGCGGGGTCTCCGAAGACGCCCAGGTCGTCGTCGCGCAGCTGGAATGCCAGTCCCCAGGGCGTCAGGATCTCTTCGAGGCTGCGAGCGAGTGTCTCGCCGTCGTCGAGCGTGGAAGCACCGCAGATGGCACCCAAAATTGCCGGGTGAACGACCGAGTAGTGAGCCGACTTATGGAGTGCGACCTCCAGCGCGTCACTGACGTTGAGCACGTCCGAGCGTTCGGGATCGAGCGGGGTCTGCTCGGCGGCGATGTCCAGGTATTGGCCGAGCGCAACCTCAGCGTGCATGTCGGCAAAGCGGCGCGCGAACGCGCGTGCGCGTTCTTCGTCAAGCCTCAGCGCCTGCTCGTCTGCAGCGGCGGTCGCTGCAGAGAACAAGAAGTCCCCGACAAGGATCGCAGCGTGAGCTCCGAAGTCGGTCGATGATCCGATCCACGACCTCGATGCATGGTGGTTGGCGAGGCTTCGATGAGGGGTCGGGATGCCGCGACGCTCGTCTGCCTTGTCGATAATGTCGTCGTGCACAAGAGCGCTGGCCTGGTAGAGCTCAAGCGCGGCGCCGAGGTGGGGGAGGGACACGTCTTCCAGGGGGGTAGCCGCTCCGAGCGAGTATCCGATATGCGCCATCAGCGCTCGAAAACGCTTCCCACCGCGCACGGACGCGAGCACGGCCTCGGAAAATTCCTCGGATCTGCTGGATGCGCCTGCGCGGACCAGAAGGCGCGCGAGGCTCGAGGCCGTTGCTTCATCGATGTGGGGACGCAGCGTTGCGAAACTATCGCTCAAAGTCATGAGGCAACTCTAACCGAGGTTGCGGCGCGCGGGAGGGACGAGGCGGGGCATCCTCACACCTTACCGCCAGGAAAACTGCGTAGCGAGGCACTAGACTGGCGATGGTATGCCGATTTGCAATCGGCTCTGTTGTGCATGCCCATCAATGAAAGGGACCCGTGTGAGTGCATCTCGCGCTTCGGCAAAGGACTCCGCGACGACTGAGAAAACCACGGAGGTGACGACCCCCGCGAAGAAGACGACGCGCGCTAAGAAGGCCACGACGGCCGCGGCTAGTGCACCCGCCGAGGAGAAGAAGTCTGCCGCGAAGAAGGCACCGGCGAAGAAGGCTCCCGCGAAGAAGACGACCAAGAAGGCCGACGCCGTCGAGACCGACAAGCCCGCCGCAAAGAAGGCTCCTGCCAAAAAGGCAGCGAAGAAGGCTGGTGCCGGCGAAGACAAGACCGCGAAGAAGCCCGCGGCCAAGAAGCCGCGCGGTCGCAAGAAGAAGGACGAGGAAATCGTCGAAGAGGTTGTCGTCGAGGAGCTCGGTGACGCTGCCGAGGAGGACTTCGAGCCTACGGGCGACGATCTGGAAGATCCGGATCTCGAGGCAGGCACCGACGACGAGGATGTGACCGACGCCGAGGAAGAGGCTGAGGAAGAAGACCCGAAGGTCGCTGAGGGTGCGGCGTTGCGCGAGCGTACCAACGCTGGCATCCACGTGAAGGGTGGTTTCGTGGTCTCGGATTCCGACGAGACCGACGAGCCCGTTCAGCAGGTGACGGTCGCCGGCGCAACGGCCGATCCGGTTAAGGACTACCTCAAGCAGATCGGCAAGGTGTCGCTGCTGAACGCGGAGCAGGAAGTTGATCTTGCCCGCCGCATTGAGGCGGGCCTGTACGCCGAGTACAAGCTGAAGAACCAGGCCGACGAGATGACCAGCCGCGAGCGCCGCGAGCTGCATTTCCTCGCGCAGGATGGTCAGCAAGCAAAGAACCACCTCCTCGAGGCAAACCTGCGTCTCGTCGTGTCCCTGGCCAAGCGCTACACGGGCCGTGGCATGCAGTTCCTGGATCTCATCCAGGAGGGCAACCTGGGTCTGATTCGTGCCGTGGAAAAGTTTGACTACACCAAGGGCTACAAGTTCTCGACGTACGCCACCTGGTGGATCCGTCAGGCGATCACCCGAGCGATGGCGGACCAGGCGCGCACGATTCGTATTCCGGTCCACATGGTCGAGGTCATCAACAAGCTGGCCCGTGTTCAGCGCCAGATGCTGCAGGACCTTGGTCGCGAACCCACGCCTGAGGAGCTGGCAAAGGAACTCGACATGACGGCCGAAAAGGTTGTCGAGGTACAGAAGTATGGTCGCGAGCCCATCTCGCTGCATACGCCTCTGGGTGAGGACGGCGACTCTGAGTTTGGTGACCTGATCGAGGACTCCGAGGCTATCGTCCCGGCGGATGCGGTGTCCTTCACCCTGCTGCAGGAGCAGCTGCACCACGTGCTGGATACGCTCTCCGAGCGTGAAGCGGGCGTCGTGTCGATGCGCTTTGGTCTGGGCGATGGTCAGCCGAAGACCCTCGACGAGATCGGCAAGGTCTACGGCGTGACGCGCGAGCGTATCCGCCAGATCGAGTCCAAGACGATGTCGAAGCTGCGCCATCCGTCGCGTTCGCAGGTGCTGCGCGATTACCTCGACTGACGCTTCGTCGGCATTCATGGGGGTCAGGAACATGCGTTCCTGACCCCCATGACAATATCGTCACAAAGCGCATGTTCTCGGGTGCCAACGTCGCATAGTCAGGGTCCGATAGGGCAGGATGATGACATGCTTGAGGGTGCGTTGATTCTGGTTCTGACTGTCGTTCTTGTCCTCGTCGTCGCCGGTGGCGTCGTCGCGGTGCTGGCGCTGTCTCGTCGTAGCGCGGACGAGTGGAAGGGCGTCATCAAGCGAGAGAGCGAGGAAATCGCGGACGAGGTGAAGACTCACCATTCGCTTCCCAAGCGCGCCTCGACGTCCCCCGATGGTCCCGTGGTGCCTCGGACAGCTTCCCTGCAGTCACTCCTTCAAAATGCTGACTCGCGGAGCGCATACTTCGACGCTGACCGCTTGCCGGGCATTGATCGGCTGGAGACGGTCACCGGCCGCGTGAGTGAACGCTTTGATCGCGGCCGTCGGGGCTCCGACGGGGGTCATGCCTCCGCGCAGGAGTCGGCGCAGTCCTAAGGTAGTGATGCCGCACTCAGGTTTTCTGTGAAGAGCGTCCATAGGGGATAATGACCCTATGGACGCTTTTATTTCCACTCTCCAGTCACCGTGGGCGGTCGTTATCGGCCTGCTGGTCGCTGTGCTGATCGGTGTGCTCATCCGCATTGTTGTCAGTTCCAGGCGCCGGCCCACGGAGGACGTCAGTATTCCCGTTGAGCCGCAGGTTCCGGCCGAGGCACCCGGTGACGCGCCTGCTTCTGCCCCGCAAGAAGGAAGCGATGAGCCTCGCGCTGGCCCATCTGACGCGCCTGAGGCGACCCCCGAGGAGCCTTCTAAGGTCCCCGCGACCCCGGCCTCGTCTATCGAACGCCCCGAACCCGTGCGCGGGCGCATGGAGCGCCTGCGTGAACGTCTTGCATCCTCCGGTTCGCTGGGGCGTGCCATCCTCGGTGTTCTGAGCCGAGGCCAGCTCAGCGCTGCTGACTGGGAGGAGATCGAGGAATCGCTCCTCATCGCCGACCTCGGCCTTGAGGCTACCGACACGCTGATGGAGGCCCTCAAGCGCCGTGTCGCCGTCGAGTCCGTCACGGACGAGGCGCGCATCCGCGACATTCTGCGCGAGGAGCTCCTCGCTCTCGTTGGTCCCGACATGGATCGCTCCCTCAACCTCGAGCGCCCAGAGGTTGATGGTGCCACCAAGCCTGCCGTTGTCCTCATGGTGGGCGTGAACGGCACCGGAAAGACCACGACCGTCGGCAAGCTGGCTCGAATCCTCGTCGCGGAAGACAAGTCCGTGATCCTCGGTGCTGCTGATACCTTCCGTGCTGCTGCCGCCGATCAGCTTGCCACGTGGGGCGAGCGCGTGGGCGTGGACGTCGTGCGCAGCGACCGCGAGGGGGCTGACCCGGCTTCCGTCGCCTTCGAGGCCGTGCGCGAGGGTGTTGAGCGTGACGTTGACGTTGTCCTCGTCGATACTGCGGGTCGCCTGCAGAACAAGTCCACGCTGATGGACGAGCTCGGCAAGATCAAGCGCGTCATGGCCAAGCAGGCACCGGTTTCCGAGGTCCTCCTCGTCCTCGATGCCACCACCGGTCAGAACGGCATGAAGCAGGCCGAGGTGTTTGCCGAGGCTACCGGCGTGACTGGCATCGTGCTCACGAAGCTCGACGGCTCGGCCAAGGGCGGTATCGTCGTGTCCGTCCAGCGTGCGCTGGGTGTGCCCGTGAAGTTCGTCGGCCTTGGCGAGGGCGCGGACGATCTCGCTCCCTTCGATCCGCAGGGCTTCGTCGACGCGATCGTGGGCTGCGCGCAGGGCTGAACCTTCTCGTCATGACGCGCACCTCGGCCCCGGTGAGGAGACTCCCGGGGCCGAGGTGCGCTAACCTGTGCCTAGTACAGCCGCCATCTTGGGAGTAAACACGTGTTTGGAAACCTGTCAGATCGCCTGACCCAGTCCTTCCGCAGCCTGCGCAGCCGCGGCGTCCTGACCGAGTCGGACGTTGATCACGCGATTTCCGACATCCGTCGCGCGCTTATCGACGCCGATGTCGCGCTCCCCGTCGTTCGTCAGTTCACCACGCAGGTGCGTGAAAAGGCCTACGGCGCGGCCCGCTCCAAGGCTCTCAACCCCGGCCAGCAGGTCGTCTCCATCGTTCACGAGGAACTCGTCGAGATCCTCGGTGGCGCGACGCGTGAGCTGACCTTCGCCGAGTCTGGTCCTACGGTCTTCATGCTCGCGGGTCTCCAGGGTGCCGGTAAGACGACGCTGGCGGGAAAGCTCGGCAAGTGGCTGCGCGAGGAAGGTAAGACCGTCCTCCTCGTCGCCTCCGATCTCCAGCGCCCCAACGCTGTCCAGCAGCTGCAGGTTGTTGGCGAACGCGCCGGTGTGAAGGTGTGGGCGCCCGAGCCCGGCAACGGTGTCGGTGACCCCGTCGAGGTTGCGCGAAGCGGCGTTGAGTTCGCTCGCCAGAGTGGCATTAACGTGGTCATCGTTGATACGGCCGGCCGCCTCGGTGTTGACCAGGAGATGATGGACCAGGCGATCGCCATCCGCGACGCCGTGCGCCCCCACGAGATCATGTTCGTCCTTGATGCCATGGTCGGCCAGGACGCGGTCTCGACTTCTACGGCCTTCCGTGATGGCGTCGGGTTCACGGGCGTTGTGCTGTCGAAGCTGGATGGCGACGCGCGTGGCGGTGCCGCACTGTCCGTGCGCGGCGTGACGGGTGCGCCGATTCTCTTCGCGTCGACGGGTGAGGGCCTCGACGACTTTGAGCGCTTCCACGCCGACCGTATGGCGGGACGCATCCTCGACATGGGTGACATTCTCACCCTCATCGAGCAGGCCGAAAAGAAGATGGATGCCGAGGAGGCGGAGAAGGTCGCGGCTAAGGCGATGGCCGGCCAGCTGACCCTCGCCGACTTCCTGAGCCAGCTGCAGCAGATCAAGAAGCTGGGCTCCATGAAGAAGATGCTCGGCATGATCCCGGGTGCCGCGCAGATGCGCGAACAGATTGAAAACTTCGATGAGCGTGAGGTGGACCGCGTCGAGGCCATCGTCCGTTCGATGACTCCCGCTGAGCGTGAGGATGTCTCGATCCTCAACGGTTCGCGTCGTGCGCGTATCGCCCGCGGTTCTGGTACGACGGTCACCGAGGTGAATCAGCTCGTGCAGCGCTTCGAGGCTGCGCGCGAGATGATGGCGCAGATGGGGCAGATGGGCGGCGGCGTGCCCGGCATGGGTGCGCTGCCCGGACGCGGCGGTAAGGCTAAGCAGAAGGCTAACGCCCGTAAGGCGCAGGCTCAGCGTGCACGCATGAAGAAGAGCGCGCGTTCTGGTAATCCCGCGAAGCGTCGCCAGCAGGAGCTGGAGGCCATGCTGCCTCCGTCGGAGCGCAGCGCGCCCAAGGGCTCGTCCTTCGGCGTCGCTCAGGAGGCTCCCGCTCCGCGTCCGACCATCGACGATCTGCCGGACGACGTCAAGCGCATGCTTGGCCAACTCTGAGCATGGAGTTCTCCGGGCTCGCCCTGTGGGCGGAAAACGAGTCCGAACGCCCGCAGTGGGTACGCGGCACGTGGCGTGTGGATGGCGCTGTGATTCGCCGCGTGAGCAGCGAGTGCACGGCGCCCGCGGTCGTTTTCATCGTGCCCGGAATGGTCGATACCCACTGTCATATCGGATACTCGTCAACGGGTTCGGTGTCCGAATCCGAGATGGAGGAGCAAGCACGAGCGACGCTTGCGAGCGGCGTGACGGTTGTGCGCGACTGCGGCGTGCCCCTCGACAACTCGCCTGCGGCTCGCGCTACCGGCCTGCATCTGATCCGCTGTGGTCGCCACGTCGCGCGCCCGAAGCGCTACATGCGTGATCTGCCGCTTGACGTTGAGGATCAGCGTGAGCTTCCCGATGTTCTCGCGTCGATGGCATCTACCTCAGACGGATGGGTAAAGATCGTCGGAGACTGGATTGACCGCAGCGCCGGAGCCGACTCGGACCTCATGCCCCTGTGGGATCCCGCGGTCCTGAGTGACGCGGTCTGCGCCGTGCACGAGGCCGGGGCAAGGATCGCGGTGCACGCGTTTTCTCATCGCGTCATCGATTCGCTGATCGAGGCCGGGGTCGACGACATTGAACACGGAAGCGGAATCGATGCGGATCAAGCCAGCGAGATTGCCGCGCGAGGCATCGCGGTGACGCCCACCCTCCGACAGATAGAGCTCTTCCAGGACTTTGCCGCGCAGGCGGGGCAGAAGTATCCCGTCTACGCCGCGACGATGCGGGGTATGTACGAGACGCGTCGTGAGCACTTCCAGATGCTCGTGGACTCCGGAGCCCTGCTGCTGATGGGCACGGATTCGGGTGGCTACCAGGACCACGGAACAATCGCCGGTGAACTAGCGCTGTGGCTCCAGTGGGGAGCGCCCGCTCAGTTCACCATCGATGCAGCCACATGGGTGAGTCAGCGCTATCTGGGATACCCCGGCCTCGTCGAGGGCGGCCCGGCCGATTTTCTCTTCCTGAATGAGGACCCGAGGATCGATCCTCTCGCATTGTCGAGGCCCGCTCGCGTGACGCTCGGTGGAACCCCCGTGTGGGAGCGAACCTCCACCTGAACGTCCGGCGTGATGGAATTAACCGACTCATGCGACGCCGCGCACGTCCCCGGCTTGGGATATTGATGCGAAATATGGCATAATCGCTAGCTGTACCCGGCGGTTCGTAGACCCTCTCACTGCGCATCGTCGTGTCCCGGTCCAATGCGACCCCTGTGTTTCCCACCTTGGGACGCAACGGTCCACACCAATCTGAAATGGAGAGACCACTCAAGTGGCAGTTCGAATTCGCCTGAAGCGCGTGGGTAAGATCCACGCTGCCCAGTACCGTGTTGTCGTCGTCGATTCGCGCAAGAAGCGCGACGGCCGCGTCATCGAAGAGGTCGGCTACTACGATCCTCAGCCCAACCCGTCGATCATCCGCATCGACTCTGAGCGCGCCCAGTATTGGCTCGGCGTTGGCGCTCAGCCTTCCGACCAGGTCCGCAACCTGCTGGTCCTGACCGGCGACATCGCCAAGTTCAACGGTAAGGCCGACGCGGTTTCCCGCGTGAAGGTCTCGGAGAACGACAAGGCCGCCCAGGCCGAGCAGGCCGTCAAGGACGCCGAGGCTGCTGCCGAGAAGTCCAAGGCCGCTGCTTCCGCCAAGAAGGCCGAGGAAGAGGCCGCTGCTGCCGCAGCCGCTGCGCAGGCCGAGGCCGCCGAGAAGGCTTCCGAAGAGGCCGCCGGAGAGGATGCCTGAGCATGCTCGCCGACGCGTTGGAGCACCTGGTCAGCGGCATCGTTGACCACCCCGAAGATGTCGAGGTGACGCCTCGTTCCATGCGACGTGGTCAGCTTCTTGAGGTTCGTGTGAACCCCGAGGATCTGGGTCGCGTCATCGGACGCGGCGGTCGGACGGCTCGCGCGCTGCGCACCGTCATGGGTGCGCTGTCCACGCGTGGCACTGTCCGCGTTGACGTCGTCGACACGGATCGCGAGTAAGACTCGCACACGTCGCGAAGGGGTCCGGCATTGCCGGGCCCCTTCGTTGTATCCTTCGGGGGAGTCCCCGTACATCGTGAGGAGAACATATGCAGCTCACCGCCGCTATCGTCGGCCCCGCCCACGGCCTGCGCGGAGAGGTTATCGTGGACGTGCGCAGTGATGACCCCGAGGTCCTGGCACCCGGTGCCCGGTTGGATATCGCGGGGGAGAAGCGCCACCTCACGGTGAGGAGCGTTCGTGTCCACAAGGAGCGGGTGCTCGCCTCGTTTGAGGAATGCAATTCCCGCGAGGAAGCGGAGGCGCTGCGCGGCGTGCGCCTGCTCGTCGATGCTCATCCGGAGGAGGACGCCTGGTATCCGCACGAGCTGAAGGGCCTTGAGGCGCGCACTCCGTCTGGCGATGTTCTCGGTACCGTCAGCGGGCTCACGCCCGGTGCCGCGCAGGATCTCCTCCTCGTGGCCACGGAGCGTGGAACCGTTATGGTGCCTTTCGTGACGGCCCTCGTCCCGACTGTCGACGTTGAGGGGGGCGTTGTCATCATCGACGCCCCTCCGGGGCTATTTGATGATGATGCTGTGTCGGAGCGCGAAGGTCGCTGAGCTCGTGCGTTTCGATCTCATCTCTATCTTTCCCGACTACTTCGCGCCCCTCCGACTGTCCTTGATGGGCAAAGCGGAAGAGACGGGTCTTGTAGACCTGCACGCGCATGACTTGCGCGACTGGGCCACGGGCAAGCATCGCAGCGTCGACGATACCCCGTACGGCGGCGGTGCCGGCATGGTGATGCGCGCGGACGTGTGGGCCCGCGCCTTGGACGAGGTACTCTCCGCTGCGCTTCCGGAGCGTTGCGGGGAAGGGGCCACGGCCTCGCCGAGGCGTGTCCTCGCGATCCCGACGCCCTCGGGCACGCCGCTCACGCAGGCCCGAGTGGAGGACCTCGCGCACGCCGACCAGATTATCGTCGCCTGCGGACGCTACGAGGGGATCGACGCGCGCGTCGCTGAGCATTACCGAGACGCAGGGATCGAAGTCGTCGAGTTTTCCATTGGTGACTACGTTCTCAACGGCGGTGAGGTCGCGGCAATGGTTCTGACCGAGGCGGTTGCGCGTCTCCTCGACGGCTTTATGGGCAACCCGGAGTCGCTCGTCGAAGAGTCACACTCGGGAGCGGGACTACTCGAATATCCCGTGTACACGAAGCCGCGCGACTTTCGTTCCCTCGAGATTCCGGAGGTTCTCCTCGGTGGCAACCACGCCGCGATCGAACGCTGGCGTCGTGACCGCGCGATAGAGAAAACCGCGCGGATTCGGCCCGATCTCGCGCTGGCATTGGATGCTTCCTCCCTGACGGGTGAGGATCGTGCGGCACTCGCTTCTTGCGGCGTCGCCTACACCCGTGACGGAACGGCGCATCGCGTTCAGGTGCGCCTCGCAAGGCCCGACGATGCCGCCGCTGTCAGCGAGCTTGCTGCGCGTACCTTCCCGGATGCGTGCCCTTCTTCCCTCCCGGCTGAGGCGATCGAGGAACACATCGTGACGCAGCTGTCGCCGACCGTCTTTGAGGCTGTCATCTCCTCTCCTGAGGAGCATCGGCTTTTTGTTGCCGAGGTCGAGGGCACGCTCGTCGGTTATGTGCTGACCCACGTTGGTGCCCACGCGCTGCCCGGTGATCTTGTGCGCCCCGGGCGCGTCGAGGAAGGCAGTGCCTACCTGTCCAAGTGCTACGTGGACGAGGAGTGTCGGGGGAGTGGCATCGCCGATGCGCTGATCGAACGAGCGCTCGCCGACGCAGGCGAGGCTGGGCACACGTCCATCGTCCTGGGCACTAACCGTGGCAACAAGTCCGCACAGGCCTTCTACAAACGCCACGGCTTCCGCAAACGCTCGAGCCGTACGTTTGATGTGGGAGGCGTGCGCAACTACGACGTCGTCATGGTGCGCGACCTCACCGCTTGACACGGCGTCGCACTAGCCAACTGGCTCGTGGCTGTGGGATAATGTCCGAGATTGTGCGCGGTTCATCCTGCCGCAGGGGGACACCGAGGCGCACGATCACACGTCAGATGAGCGGGCAAGACCCGCCCAACCAGGCGCTTCCGACCTGCGGCAGATGCGTCAAGGAGAAGAAATGCAGAAGCTGGACGCCGTTGATGCGGCATCGCTGCGCGATGACATCCCCTCGTTCCGAGCCGGTGACACCCTCAAGGTGCACGTCAAGGTTATCGAAGGCAACCGCTCTCGTATCCAGGTCTTCCAGGGCGTCGTGATCGCGCGTCGCGGCCACGGTGTGTCCTCCACGTTCACCATCCGCAAGGTTTCCTTCGGTGTTGGCGTTGAGCGTACCTTCCCTGTTCACGCCCCGACGATCGACCACATCGAGGTCGTCACCAAGGGCGACGTGCGCCGCGCCAAGCTCTACTACCTGCGTGAGCGTCACGGCAAGGCCGCGAAGATCAAGGAGCACCGTTCCGGCAAGGCCGAGTGAGGCCGGCCGGGCGCAAGCCTTGGCATTTTTCACGGAAAGGCCCGACACCGCGCGCCGGTGTCGGGCCTCGCCGTATCCTGGGATAGTTGACGTAACGACAAGGAGATTGCATGACCCCGACAGCAGGCCCGACGCTCGGACCGTTGCATGCGCCTTCGCTCCGGGATCGTGACCGTGCGGAAGCCCGCGCGCGGCGTAACCCGCTCGTGTGGCTACGCGAGATTCTCGTGATTATCGTCGTTGCCCTCGTTATCTCCTCGCTCCTGCGTGCTTTCATCGTGCAGGTGTTCTGGATTCCCTCTCCGTCCATGCACAACACGCTCGTTGAGGATGACCGGATTGCTGTCTCGCGTATTGACGCGTTGACGTCGAATGTTCAGCGCGGAGATGTCGTCGTTTTCGATGACACACTCGGCTGGCTCGGATCGCCGGAAACGACTGCGCCTTCTGTTTTGCGTCGGCTTGGTGAATTCACGGGCTTTGTCCCAGGCGGTGGCGAACAGACTCTCGTCAAGCGTGTGATTGGCGTTGGTGGAGACCACGTCACCTGCACGAGCGCGACCGGCAAGGTCAGCGTCAACGGGGTCGAACTGGATGAGACCTATGTTCCCGACGGCCAGGTCCCCTGTGGTGAACGCACCTTCGACGTAGTCGTTCCTGAGGGACACCTGTGGGTGATGGGTGATAACCGCTCCAATTCTGCAGACTCTCGCTATCACATGGGGTCTGGTCAGTCGCCTTACGTGCCGGTCTCCTCGGTTGTGGGCACCGTCCAGGCCGTTATCTGGCCGACGTCTCGCTGGACGACCGACATCGCGCATCACGAGGTTTTTGCCGCCGTTCCCTCTGCGTCATGACAACCGCGTCCCGTGAGCTGGAGGTGTCTCTCGCTAGGCGCTGGGGTGTCGTCGCTGGCATGGACGAGGTGGGTCGCGGAGCCCTCGCTGGCCCTGTCGCTGTCGGCGTTGCGCTCATTGGTATTGATGCAGCACCCGTGCCCGAGGGGCTGACAGATTCCAAGGCACTCACGCCGCGCAGGCGCGAGGCGCTCGTTGAGCCTGTGCGCTCGTGGGCTCTCGCATCATCCGTCGGCTACGCGTCCGCGCAGGAGATCGATCAATGGGGCATCATTGCTGCTCTCCGGCTCGCCGGGCGCCGCGCGCTTGCCGACGTCGCTGACCGGGGCCTCGTCCCCGGTGGCGTCCTCTTGGACGGCTCCCACAATTGGCTGTCGGCCCCGGATGACCTCTTCGGAGCGCTCGATGGTCCCGATGATCCTTTCGGGCGTGAACTTCCCGTGCACATGCAGGTGAAGGCTGATGCTTCCTGCGCGGTTGTGGCCGCCGCTTCCGTTCTTGCGAAAGTTGCACGTGATCACCTGATGCAGGGGCTCGATGATCCCGGATACGGATGGGCCTCGAACAAGGGTTACGGTTCTGCCGCGCACGCACGCGCTATTGGTGAACTAGGCGTCTCTGATTATCACCGCCGCTCGTGGAAGATGCCGACGCAGGCCACAAAGTAGGGCGCGCCCGGGGTGGCACCGCGCCGCCTGGGGCGCGGCCCGGCATGATGGGTGCGTGAGCGAAGAAATCGAAGGTTACGAAAACAATCTGGAGTTGGAACTCTTCAAGGAGTACCGCGATGTCATCGGATTGTTTAAGTACGTGGTTGAGACCGAGAGGCGTTTCTACCTGTGCAATCACGTTGATGTGCAGGCTCGCCCGGTCGGCGGGGATGTCTTCTTTGAATTGACGCTGAGCGATGCCTGGGTGTGGGACATCTACCGTTCGTCCCGTTTCGTGCGTTCGGTGCGCGTCATCACGTACAAAGACGTGAATGTCGAGGAGCTTTCGAAGCCGGAGCTCGACATCCCCTAACCGTCGACGACGCGGAGGCGCGCAGTTATCCACAGGCCTTGTCGCACACCGTCCCCTGTCCACAGGGGGCGGTTTTCGCGTTGTTGTGTCCTTCCAGAAGGGAGCACTGTGGGTGCGGAGGTGATCCGTGATGGGATGCAACATACGGCCCGATCGTCGGGCGTTAGGCGCTGCGGGTGAACATACCGCCCGTTTGCTGCTGCAAGAGAAAGGTCTGCGCATTCTCGAATCGAACTGGCGTGATGGTCGCCGGGGAGAGCTTGACATTATTGCGCGAGACGATGCTGATCCACGGCGGTCGTGGACCGTGGTGGTGGAGGTACGCACGAGGGTCGGGCGCAGTCGCGGAAGTGCGCTCGCATCGATCGATCCACGCAAGGTGACCAGGCTCCGCGCGCTGACGGGCGCGTGGTGTCGCGCGCATGGGCCTCTGTCCTCCCGCGTGCGCATCGACGTCGTTGCGATCACGGTGGACGCGCGGACGCTGGGCACCTGGCCTGCGCCCATGGACGAGGCAGTGGATCTTCGCGCTCTGGGCGCGCAGGTGACCTGGTTGAGGGGTGTGCAATGAATGGGCCGGGTCTTGCTCGCACGTATTCGATGAGTGTTGTCGGCATCGAGGGACATCTGGTGGATGTGGAGACCTATGCGGGCGCTGGACTGGTGGCGTTTACGCTCGTGGGGTTGCTCGATACCTCGGTCCGTGAGGCACGTGATCGTGTGCGCGCGGCTTTCGAGTCGTGCGGATTGGACGTGTTGGACCAGCGTATTACCGTGAATTTGTCGCCGGCTGGTATCCCGAAGTCGGGATCTGCTTTCGATCTGTCGATTGCGGCGTCCGTCGCTTTGGCCACCGGTCTTGTGTCTCCCGCCGCGTTTGAGGATGCGGTTATCGTGGGAGAGCTTGCCCTCGATGGAAGCATTCAGCCGGTTCGAGGGGTTTTGCCTGCCGTGCTGGCCGCGCGTTCTTTGGGCGTGCGACGGGTGATTGTGCCGACGGCGTGTGCCCAGGAAGCACGGTTGGTCAGTGGCATCGAGGTCCTTGACTTCTCCCATTTCGCCGACCTCGTCGCGTGGGCCGGGGGTGATGCTGTCAAGGCGCCGTTCCATGGGCGGCTCGGGATACGCCGCGAGGTCGAGCAGGAGGCCGCTTCGCTGGCGCTCGACATGTCGGATGTGCGCGGACAACCGGAGGCGATTTCGGCGTTGGAAGTTGCCGCGGCCGGTGGACATCACGTGTTTCTCCTCGGTGAGCCCGGAGCGGGTAAAACGATGCTTGCCTCCCGACTTCCGACGATTCTTCCGGACCTGGATGCTGATACCGCGCTCGTTGCGACGTCGTTGCATTCCGTTGCGGGGTTGCTTCCTACCGGCATGTCTCTCATGAAGCGGCCCCCGTTTCAGGCCCCGCACCATAGTGTGACGATGCCGGCACTCATTGGGGGAGGAACCCGTACTCTCGTCCCCGGGGCTGCCTCCCTCGCTCACGGCGGGATTCTTTTTCTTGACGAGGCCGCGGAGTTTGCGCCCTCCGTGCTCGACTCGCTTCGCGAGCCGCTGGAATCCGGTGCGATTCACCTGCACCGCTCGGGGGTTCAAGCACGCTATCCGGCATCGTTCCAGCTCGTGATGGCATCGAACCCGTGCCCGTGCGGCGGCGGAAGCGGCGGACGTCGCTGCACGTGTTCCTCCGTCAACAGGAGGCGCTACCTGGCGCGCTTGTCGGGTCCGCTGCTCGACCGTATGGACATACGAATAGATGTGCACACGCCGAGCCGCGCGGATATGGCGGCGACCACGATGGTCGATTCCGAGTCCATTCGGCAGCGCGTCATCGAGGCACGTGCGAGGACGCGGAGGCGTCTTGAGGGGACTCCGTGGACGCTCAACGCGCAGCTTCCCGGGGCGTGGCTACGCCACCACTCAGGCATCGAGACATCGCTGATGAATGAACTCGATCGGCTTGTTGAATCGGGGCACTCCTCAATGCGAGGGGTGGACCGGATGCTGCGTCTGTCATGGACGCTTGCCGACCTTGATGGGGCTGCGCGCCCCACGTTTGACCACATCGTTGCAGCGCAGCAGCTGCGAAATGGAGCAGATCACTATGAATGAGACAGAACTATGGGAGGCCGCTTGGTGGTCGGCCGTTGCTGAGCCGGCCGACCCCTGCGCCCGGGTGGTCCGTCGCGCGTTGGGCGACCGCGGGGGTCGTGACTGGTTACAGAAAAGGTGGGTCGGCGTACCGGAACAGCTCGTCGGGTACCCGAAGGTTGATTGGTTGACGCAGTGGGGCAGGTGGCGTGAGCGTGCCCTGGCCGTCGATATCGATGTCGAGCTCGAACGTGTCGCACGCACAGGTGGGGGGTTTCTCATCCCCGGCGATCCTCGATGGCCGGAACAGCTTGTCTGTCTGGGCGAGGAAGAACCGATGGGCCTGTGGTACCTGGGGGTGCTCCCCGAGGCTGCCCGTATGGGTGATTACCTGTCTGTCGTGGGCGCGCGTGCGTCCACCGGCGCGGGAAACCGCCATGCCCGCAACATGGCGGCATACGTAGCCTCTGCCGGGGTCACGGTTGTTTCCGGGGGCGCGATTGGGATTGATATAGAGGCCCATCGTGGGGCACTGTCCGCGCATGGGCGCACGATCTGCGTTCTTGCGGGTGGAGTATCCAATCCGTACCCCGCCGCTCACGGGAGAGACTTCCGAGCCGTCGTCGAGGCGGGAGGTGCTCTCATCTCTGAGGTTGCTCCGACTGCCAGGCCCGCGAAGTGGCGTTTCCTCACCCGTAACAGGCTCATCGCGGCGTGGAGCGCGGCAACCGTCGTCGTCGAGGCCGGAGCGCGTTCTGGCGCCCTTGCGACGGCGCGCCGCGCAATGGAATACGGCCGGGAACTCGGCGCGGTACCCGGCCCGGTTGATGCACCGATGTCAGTCGGCTGCCTGGAACTGGCTCGCAACGGCGCGACGATTATTCGCGATGGTCGCGATGCGCTCGAACTAGTGCGTCCCGTCAGTGTCGAAGGGACGGAACCTCTCTTCGGAATGCCGATCGAAGAGGATAGGGGTATTGCTGCCCTGGAACCGATACAGCGCCGAGTGTGGGAAGCGCTGCCCAGACGCGCACCGTCGTCGGTTGAAGCGATCTGCATTGCGGCGGGTCTCTCACGCGCGGAGGTCAATCGCGCACTCATGGATCTGTCTGTCGCGGGCCTCGTGTCGGGATCGACGCGTGGCTGGGCGCGAGCAGGAGGAAGCAGATCGTAGGATAGCCACATGACACGCACTGCGGGGGAGCGCTGGGAAGAGTATTTGCGCCTCGGACGACGGATGAGTCCCCATACGATCAGCGCGTATCGCGCCGACCTGCGTTCGCTGATGGAGTTTGTGTCTCTCGGGGAGGAGGCGTCGCCCGAGCAGCTGCGTGAGGTGCTGACGCAGCGCGCTATTCGCTCCTGGCTCGCTCAGACCCTCGCATCAGGGGGCGCGCGGTCGACAATCGCGCGCCACACTGCTGCGGTTCGTAATTTCACTGCGTGGGCGCTGCGAGAAGGGATCTTCCTGCGTGACCCGGCTGCGCTGCTGTCCTCACCGCGTGCCGATCAGCGTCTGCCTTCCCCCCTCGACGAATCGGACGCGCGGGTGCTTCTCAATAACGCTCGCGATGAAGCCAAGATGGGCGGGCCGTCGCAGTTACGTAATTGGGCGATCCTCGAGCTGACCTATGCCTGTGGCCTGCGAGTTTCCGAGGTCTGTGCCCTCGACGTGTCGTCGTTGAACCGTGAAGCACTCACCGTACGTGTCGTCGGTAAAGGAAATAAGGAGCGCGTGGTTCCGTATGGGCCTCCGGCAGCGCAAGCCCTCGATCACTGGCTCGTCCGAGGCCGGCCGCAGTTGGTGAGGGAGGGGAGCGGTAACGCCCTCTTCCTTGGAGAGAAGGGCGGTCGCATCGACCCGCGTGTTGTGCGTTCAATGGTGCACAAGATGGCTGCGCGCGCCGGTGTTCACGACATCGCACCCCATGGGCTGAGGCACTCGACGGCGACCCACCTCCTGCAGGGTGGGGCCGATCTGCGTGCCGTCCAGGAGATGCTCGGGCATTCGTCGCTCTCGACCACGCAGCGCTATACCCACGTGGATACCGCGCGGCTGAGTGCGATTTACCAGCGGGCGCACCCGCGAGCGTAAGGGGCGGGGTGTCACCCGCTCAGCGTGCTCCGCCGACACGCAGATGGACTCCGTGATGCCCCTACCCGGCCGTGGCCTCGTCCCAGGGGAGCAGACGCGGGCGCCCGATTGTCAGGCGGATCGGGTCGATGTAGGTACGTCGCCCTGTTTTAACGCCCCAGTGCAGCGTCTGCGAGTCTGCCTCAACGACGCCGATAACGTCCCCCTTCTCGACGTGATCGCCGACAGTGACGGTGGGAGTGACAGGTAGGTACGTCGACCAGATATCGTGGCCACGTACGCTGTGGTGAATCGAAATGACCCCACGGCCTGCGACTGGACCAGCGACGGTGACCGTCCCCGGTGCACAGGCGTAGACCGCGGATGGAGCTGGATAGCGCAACGTGACTCCCCGCCGCCCGGGCAACCAATCGTGAGCCGGCGGGGAGAACCCTTCGACAACCGGGACAGGCGCTCCCGTCGGCCACTGCCAACGGTCTTCCTGTGTCGTCCCAACGGCCTTGGGAGGATACGCCGCACACAACAGGGCGGTGATAACGACTGCAAGGCATGCCATGCGAGACCGGGCGCGATTATTGAACGACAACATCATGCCCCCAGTGTGTGAGTCCGCCTTCGCGAGATCCAGTCGATTGATCACGGTTGTGGATAGCCGGAGGTCGCCACACATGCCTGTGGATGACACACGAGGAAGGTCCGTTTCCACCCTCCCGCCTCGGCCTCGTCAACCGCACAACCAGTAGGCAAGGTCTCATCACTCTAGGTGCGGTGAATTGACCGTACCTGAGGTAAGATGGCCAGGCACTTGCCGTGTGCAGGTGACTTCGCGTGCCATTATCGCCGACCACGGGAAACCGCCAGGGAAGCGAGGCGCGGCGGCTTCGGTCCCTTCGGGGATGGTCGCCGGTCATGGCACCAGGGTGCGCTACGCGCACAGCAAACCGATAACCCGGGGGGAAACCCCACTGATCACTCGCGACTTGCGGGGAAAGGACGAACCATGGCAATCGTTACCATGCGTCAGCTCCTCGAGTCCGGTGTCCACTTCGGTCACCAGACTCGCCGTTGGAACCCGAAGATGAAGCGCTTCATCCTCACCGAGCGCAACGGCATTTACATCATCGATTTGCAGCAGACCATTGCTGACATCGACATCGCTTTCGACTTCGTGAAGCAGACCGTCGCCCACGGCGGCACCCTGCTCTTCGTCGGCACCAAGAAGCAGGCCCAGGAAGCCGTGGCCGAGCAGGCCCAGCGCGTCGGCATGCCCTACGTGAACCACCGTTGGCTCGGCGGCATGCTCACCAACTTCTCGACCGTTGCCACCCGTCTGCAGCGCCTGAAGGAACTCGAGCAGATCGACTTCGACGACGTGGCCGCCTCCGGTCACACCAAGAAGGAACTGCTCATGATGCGCCGTGAGAAGGACAAGCTCTCGCGCACGCTCGGCGGCATCCGTGACATGGCCAAGGTTCCCTCGGCCGTGTGGATCGTCGACCCCAAGAAGGAGCACCTCGCGGTCTCCGAGGCTCGTAAGCTGCACATCCCGATCGTTGCCATCCTCGACACCAACGCTGATCCGGACGAGGTCGACTACCGCATCCCCGGCAACGACGACGCCATCCGCGCCGTCTCCCTGCTGACCCGCGTGATCGCCGACGCCGTCGCCGAGGGCCTCATCGCCCGCTCCGACGTCCGTAAGGGCAAGGGCGAAGAGACCGCCGCTGAGCCGCTGGCCGAGTGGGAGCGCGAGCTCCTCGAGGGCGAGATTCAGGCTGACGAAGCTGCCGCCGCCGAGGTTGCCGAAGAGTCGGCCACCAAGCAGGACTGAACTTTTTACTGAGAGGAATCATCCGATGGCGAATTTCACCGCTGCAGATGTGAAGGCGCTGCGTGAGCAGACCGGCGCTGGCATGATGGATGTCAAGAAGGCTCTGACCGAGGCCAACGGCGACGCCGAGAAGGCTCTCGAGATTATCCGCCTGAAGGGCCTGAAGTCCCTGTCCAAGCGCGAGGGCCGCCAGGCCTCCGCGGGCCTGCTGGCCGCTCAGACCGACGGTACCGTCGGCGTGCTGGTCGAGGTCAACTCGGAGACCGACTTCGTCGCCAAGAACCAGAAGTTCATCGACTTCTCCAACGAGGTCCTGGCTGCCGCCGTTGCGTCCGGCGCTGCCGACCTGGACGCGCTGCTCGCCGCCCCCATGGGCGAGGGCACCGTCAAGGATCGTCTGGATGCTTTCGCCGCCATCATCGGCGAGAAGCTCCAGGTTGGTCGCATCGTGCGCGTCGAGGGCGAGAACGTCGACCTCTACCTGCACCAGACCAACCCTGACCTGCCCCCGCAGGTTGGCGTCTTCGTCGTCACCGATGCCGCCGGCAAGTCCGTTGCCCACGACATCGCGATGCACGTTGCTGCTTACATGCCCGCCTACCTCGATCGCGATTCGGTACCGGCCGACGTGCTCGACAAGGAGCGCGCCACCCTCGAGAAGATTACGCTCGAGGAAGGCAAGCCCGCCAACATCGTTCCTAAGATCGTTGAGGGTCGCCTGAACGCGTTCTTCAAGGACAACTGCCTCGTTGACCAGGCCTTCGCCCGTGACCCCTCGAAGTCCGTCGGCCAGGTCCTCAAGGAGGCCGGCGCCAAGGTCACCAACTTCGTGCGCGTGCACGTGGGTGCCTGATCTGGTGACGTCGTCAGCTTGCTGACAGTTGGGAGCGGTCCCGCCGAACGGCGGGGCCGCTTTCCTTTTACCAGGTACTATGGTTCCTAAGCGTTCCGCCCTCTCAGGGCCGTCATAAAGGAGAAGCGTCATGTCGACGAACCGCCGCGTTTTGCTCAAGCTTTCAGGAGAGGCCTTCGGAGGTGGATCGATTGGTTTGGATCCGAAGGTCGTCCGTAACATTGCTGAGCAGGTTGCGACGGCAGTGCGTAATGGCGTGCAGGTCGCGATCGTCGTTGGCGGCGGTAACTTCTTCCGCGGTGCGCAGCTGGCCCGCGAGGGCCTTGAGCGTTCGCGCGCTGACTACATGGGCATGCTCGGCACAGTGATGAACGCCCTGGCACTTCAGGACTTTATCGACCAGTCGGGTATTCCGGCTCGCGTGCAGACGGCGATCACGATGGCTCAGGTGGCTGAGCCGTACCTCCCGTTGCGAGCGATTCGTCACCTGGAGAAGGGACGCGTCGTTGTCTTCGGTGCCGGTGCGGGCCTGCCGTATTTCTCGACTGACACCGTGTCCGCGCAGCGAGCCCTGGAGATCCACTGCGATGAACTCCTCGTCGCGAAGAACGGTGTGGACGGCGTCTATGACGATGATCCGAACAAGAACCCCGATGCCCATCGCTTCGACACGCTGACGTATTCGGAGGCTCTCCGCCGCGACCTGAAGGTGATTGATGGCTCTGCGCTGGCACTGTGCCGCGAGAATGGGCTGATGACGCGTATCTTCGGCATGGGCGAGGATGGTGCGGTGACCCGCGCGCTGATGGGCGATGAAATCGGTACGCTAGTGACGGCGTGATATAACCTTCACAGACCACTGACTTAAAGGAGCACATAGTGATCGACGATATTCTCCTCGAAGCCGAGGAAAAGATGGACAAGGCCGTGGATGCGGCCAGCCACGAGTTTGCGAACATTCGCACTGGACGCGCGACGTCCTCGATGTTCGAACAGCTCCTGGTTGACTACTACGGCGCCCCCACGCCGATGCAGCAGCTCGCTAGCTTCCAGATTCCCGAGGCTCGCACGGTTCTGATTTCTCCCTTCGACCGTACCGCGACGCAGGAAATCATCCGTACGCTGCGTGAGTCCGACCTCGGCGTGAACCCGACCGACGACGGCAACGTCGTGCGCGTTGTCCTGCCCGCTCTGACGGAGGAGCGGCGCAAGGAGTACGTCAAGCAGGCCAAGAGCAAGGCCGAGGACGGTCGTGTGTCCGTCCGCGGTGTACGCCGCAAGGCGAAGGATCAGCTCGACCGCCTGAAGAAGGACGGCGAGGCCTCTGAGGATGACGTTGAGCGCGCGGAAAAGTCGCTGGATGCAACGACCAAGGCACACACGGAGCTGATCGATAAGATGCTTGCCGCGAAGGAAAGCGAACTGCTGACGATCTGATGGCGTCAACTGATCGTTCGTTCCTCGCCCGCGTCTTTTCCCCGGGGCCTACTCGTGAGAACCATTCCGCGAGTGGGCCGACGGGGAAGGCCGGGCGCAACCTTCCGCAGGCAATCACGACTGCGGTCGTGCTGATCGCCGCTGTCGCAGTCCCGCTCTTCACCTCGCTTCCCGCATTCGTTGGTGTTATCGCCTTCGTGTGTCTTATCGGTATTTGGGAGCTTGCCGGCGCGTTTGCGCGCATGGGCATTACGTTGACTGTCACACCGCTGTATGTCGGCGCGATCGGCATGGTGACGTGTGCGTGGTGGCTGGGCACTGAGGGCATGCTGTTCGCCCTGTACATTACGGTCTTCGTGTGTGCTGCGTGGCGTCTCCTTGATCATCGACAGAAATCGCGGATGAGCGACGTCGTGTCCTCGACGTTTGCTGCTGTGTACGTTCCGTTCCTGGCCTCGTTTGTCGTTCTCATGCTCGCCGCATGGCATAACCCGTGGGTGTTCGTTGTCTTCGAGCTCATGGTGATCGCCAACGACACGGGAGGTTGGGCGGCTGGCGTCATGTTTGGCAAGCATCCGATGGCACCCGCACTGTCGCCGAAAAAGTCGTGGGAGGGCTTTGCTGGATCCGCGCTCACCGCGATGGCGGTGGGCTCGGTCGGACTGTGGCTGCTTGGTGCCTCGTGGTGGTGGGGCCTGATTGCCGGTATCGCCATCGCCTTCGTGGGAACGATGGGCGACTTGACTGAGTCTCTCGTCAAGCGTGAGGCCGGCCTGAAAGACATGTCGCAGATCCTGCCCGGGCACGGAGGTGTTCTCGACCGAGTGGACGCTCTGCTGATGAGCGCGCCGGTTGCCTACTTTATTTTCGCGTGGGCACTGCCGGGTATTTCTTGGGAGTCTACCCATTGAGCCAAGTAACGAAGCAGCCCCACGGGGCGCATGAACGTACGCAGAAAGCACAGGGGCCGGCGGATCCTACGCGTCGCAGCTCACGGCGTGAGGTGCGGCCGACAGACCAGCCGCCGGAGGGTGCCACACACAAGGATGCCAAGCCCGTCCTGTCGTTCACGGCGAAGCGCCGTGGAAAGGCGCCGGCGCACCTCGCCGATCTTGATGCGGCTGGCCGTAAGCAGGTCCTGAAGGACCTCGGGCTCCCCGCTTTTCGCGCTGATCAGCTTTCGCGTCATTATTTCACGCACTTTGAGGCTGATCCCGCGATGATGAGCGATGTTCCTGCGGGGATGCGCGATGCGGTGTCGGAAGCACTGTTGCCGACACTCGTGACGAAGGTGGTCTCCCTGGAGGCTGACGGTGGGCGCACGATCAAGGACCTGTGGCGTCTCTACGACGGCGCGCAGGTGGAATCCGTTCTCATGCGTTATCCGCAGCGCACCACGCTGTGTGTCTCCTCGCAGGCGGGATGCGGCATGGCGTGCCCGTTCTGCGCGACGGGGCAGATGGGCCTCACTCGTAATCTCTCGACGGCCGAGATCGTCGATCAGGTGCGCGAAGCCCAGGCCTCGTGCCGCGACGGCAAGCTAGCGGGTGGACCGACCCACCTGTCGAACGTGGTCTTTATGGGTATGGGTGAGCCTCTGGCGAACTACAAGACCGTGATCGGTGCCCTGCATCGCCTCATTGACCCGGTCCCCGAGGGTTTCGGCATGAGCGCCCGCAATATCACGGTCTCCACGGTCGGCCTCGTGCCTGCGATTAAGAAGCTCGCGGGGGAGGGGATGCCCGTCACTCTCGCCGTATCCCTGCACGCTCCGGACGATGACCTGCGCGACGAGCTGATTCCGATTAACTCGCGTTGGAAGGTTGGCGAGCTTCTGGACGCTGCGCGGGGCTACTTCTTGGCGACCGGGCGTCGCGTGTCGATCGAGTATGCGCTCATCAAGGACATGAACGACCAGGAATGGCGCGCACAGCTCCTCGCCGATGAGCTCAATAAACGAGGCCATGGCTGGGTGCACGTCAACCCGATCCCCCTGAACCCGACCCCGGGCTCGATTTGGACGGCGTCCACGAAGCACGCCCAGGATACGTTCGTTGAGCGCCTGCGCGACAACGGTATCGCGACCTCTATTCGCGATACGCGCGGTTCCGATATTGATGGTGCGTGTGGCCAGTTGGCCACGGCGGTTGCCGAGGGGTGGAGGCCCGGCGGTGAGGAGCGAGCATGATCACGACCGATTTTTCGCGTACGTTTTTGCGCGAGGGCTACGACATGAGTGAGGTGCGAGCGTTCCTCGCCGATGTGGAGCGCACGATCAGGGGGCAGGTGAGCGAGGCGGATCAGATCGTGACCGCCCAAAAGGCTGAGGAGATCGAGTTTTCCGTTAAGCTCCGCGGTTTCAACATGGACCAGGTGGACGCCGAGATAGATCGCTTAATCGGCGTGTTGAGGGGGCTTGATCGCGAACGCGAGTGGGCGGCACAGCATGAGGATGAGCTCGGCGAGGGAGCGGCGGATGTTCGCGCCGACGAGCCCGCCCCGGCCTCGTCGACCGAAGCGCGCAGTGCCCCCGAAGCACGCAGCGCCCCCGAAGCACGCAGCGCCCCCGAAGCACGCAGCGCCCCCGAAGCGCCCGTGGTTCCTCCCGCAGCCTCACAGGTGCCCACCTCCGATATCCGGCCGATCACCCCAGGGATGCCCCGAGTAGATTCTGGTGACGTGGCGGTGTCCCCGCAGCCGACCGAAGCGCAGGTCGCCCACGTGTGGGACGTTGACGCGACACAGGCGGCCACCGATAGCTTCGGCGTTGACCGCATAGTCGATCACCTCGCAGCCGATCCGCCCATCCAGACGGTCGTGGACCAGGTGGCCCCCGAGTTTGGCACCCAGGAGGCCGTCGATGAGATTCTTCGTTCCATGACTCAGAGTATAAGGAGCAATGATGACTGAGTTCCCTAGGGTTGGTCTCTTCTCGAAGGGCTACGACTGCGAGCAAGTCGATGCTTTCTTCGAGGATGCCCGACGTGCATACGAGGGCGCTGTTCCCCCGGAGCAGTTCAGCGCGGAGCAGGTTCGTCTGGCGACCTTTGAGCTCAAGAGCCGCGGCTACAACATCGAAGCTGTCGATGGGGCGATGAATCGTTTGGAGGCAGCGTTCGTGAATCGCGACCGTGCGGATTCCGTGGCCGCCGAAGGCGAGGCAGCGTGGTACGACCGCGTGGCGGATCGTGCGACGACTCTGTATCCGCGTCTGCAGCGTCCGCGCGGTGAGCGTTTCTCGCACCCGAGCTCGGGCCGTGGCTACGCCTGCGACGAGGTGGATGACCTGCTGGATCGTCTTGCAGCTTACTTTGACGAGGCCGGTGAGCTGACTGCCGATGAGATCCGTACAGCGACTTTCCGGCCGAAGCGCGGCAAGAAGGCATACGCGGAGGGACCGGTGGATGCCTACCTGGGGCGTGCTGTCGAGATCCTGCTCGCGGTCGACTGATGTTGGCGAGCGTGGAGCAAAGCGGCTGCGTTGTTCCCGTCATCCTGTTGGGATCGACGGGATCGATCGGTACGCAGGCTCGAGACGTTATTGATGCGCATCCGGGGCGGTTTCACGTCGTCGGTGTGAGTGCCGGCGGTTCGTCGATCGAGGTGCTCGCCGAGCAGATCGTTGCACTTGCCCCCGCGTTTGTGGGCGTTGCACGCGACGTGCGCGAGGAGCTCGACGCCGCTGTGCGCGCCCTGGGTGGCCAGTGCCCACAGGTGTTCGTGGGCGAGCAGGCGTCGGTCGATGTCGTTCGCGCGTCGGTGGAGCGGGCGCGGGAGGACTATCCAGGCCTCGTTCCCGTCGTCCTGAACGGAATCACCGGCGGCGTGGGCCTGTCGTCGACCCTTGCGGCGTTGGAAAGCGGGGCACGCCTGGCGCTGGCGAATAAGGAGTCGCTGGTTGTCGGTGGCGCCCTCGTGAAGAACGCGATGCGTTACCCGGGGCAGATCGTCCCGGTGGATTCCGAGCATTCTGCGATTGCGCAGGCACTCGCGTCGGGCGTCCACGAGCGCGGCCTTACCTCTCCGGTTGTGTCGGGCCGTTCCGAGGTCGCTGACCTGGTTCTCACCGCATCCGGTGGTCCGTTCCGTGGTCGTACGCGCCAGCAGCTGCGTGGCGTGAGGGCGCAGCAGGCTCTCGCGCATCCGACGTGGCAGATGGGTCCTGTCGTGACGATCAACTCGTCGACCCTGATCAACAAGGGCCTGGAACTGATCGAGGCGCACCTGCTCTTCGACGTGGCACCTGAGCACATTATTGCGACCGTTCACCCGCAGTCCATCGTGCACTCGATGGTGACGTGGTGCGACGGAGCAACGACGCTGCAGGCCTCGCCTCCGGATATGCGTCTGCCGATCGCGCTGGGTCTGACCTGGCCCGAGCGTCTGGCGGGCGTGGAGAGTCCTCTGACGTGGGCGGCGGCATCGCAATGGACGTTTGAGCCGGTCGACAATGAGACGTTCCCAGCTGTGGATCTGGCGCGCTTTGCCGTCGGCGAGTCTGCGACGCATCCCGCGGTGTTGAACGCCGCCAACGAAGTGCTGGTTGATGCTTTTATTGCGGGGGAGGTCCCGTGGCTCGCGATTGTTGACACTGTGTCGGCGGTCGTGCACGAGCACGAGGGTATTGTGGATCCCTCGTTGGATGACATTGTGGCCGCGCAGCGCTGGGCTGAGAAGCGCGCACGCGAACTCGTTCGCGCAGGCCAGTGGAAGGATATGTGAGCGTGGGTTCTCTCGTCGGTATCGTTGTTGTTGTTATCGGAATTCTTGCGTCGGTTGCCCTCCACGAGGTGGGGCACATGCTCCCGGCGAAGAAGTTCGGCGTGTTGGTTCCGGACTATTCGGTGGGCTTTGGCCCGGCCCTGTGGAAGAAGAAAGTTGGGGACACCACCTACGCGCTGCGCGCTATCCTGCTCGGCGGCTACGTGAAGATCGTCGGCATGTACGCTCCGGCGCGTCCGGGGACGCGACTCGTGGGACGAGGCGGGAAGCCGACCCTCGCTCAGGAGGCGCGCGAGGCCTCGGCTGAGGAAATCCCCGAAGGGCAGGAACATCGCGCGTTCTATCACTTGAGTGCGCCGAAGAAGATCACCGTTATGCTCGGTGGTCCCATGATGAACCTGCTTATCTGCTTCGTGCTTTCCGCGATCGCGATGATGGGTATCGGTGCCCCGACGGCCTCACGCACGATCGCTGAGGTCCCGGCGACGATTACGAGCGCTTCCGGGCAGGTTGCATCGCCCGCGTACGAGGCCGGGGTTCGCCCCGGGGACACGGTCGTCGCGTGGAACGGGGCACCCGTCTCGACTTTCGCGGACCTGCAGCGAGCTGTTGGGGCGACTGCGGAGGGCGAGTCTGCTGTCCTAACCGTCGAGCGCGACGGCGGAACCGTCGACCTAACGGTGTCTCCCGTTACGGGGGCCCAGGGAGCCCGCATTGTTGGCGTGACCGCCGGGTACGAGTACGTGTCGGCGTCGGTGTCGGACGTTGCCGCCGCTAACTGGCAAATGTTCACGGGGACGGCGTCGGTCGTTGTTCGCCTTCCGCAGGCTGTGTGGCAGGTGGGGCGCTCGATCGTCACGGACGAGAAGCGCGATGCGTCCGGTGTGGTGTCGGTTGTTGGCGTGGGTCGTTTGGCCGGCGAGGTGACCGGCGATTCACAGGCGCTGGGTCTGCAGGATACTCGCCAGGTCGTGGCGGTGCTGCTGAGCCTGTTGGCTTCGTTGAATATGGCGCTTTTCGTCTTCAATCTGATTCCGTTGCCGCCCCTGGATGGCGGGCACATTCTCGGTGCCCTGTACGAGGGGGCTCGCCGTACGTTCGCTCGTGCGCGTGGCGCGCAGGACCCGGGGCCTGCCGATACGGCTCGCCTGGTTCCCTTGACGTGGGCCGTGGGCGGTGTGCTGGTCGTCATGAGTGTCATTTTGATCGTCGCGGACATCGTGAAGCCGGTGTCTCTTGGCTGACGTTCACCGTGGGGAGCCGGTAGCGGCTCGACGGTGAAAGCGACTCTGACCACGCGTGCGTGGTCCGTGTGGGAAGGATGCGCACAGTGCGCGATAATGAATCGGTGAGTGAAATCAATCTTGGAATGCCCGACGTCGCGGCGTCGCCGTTCCCGCGCAAGCAGACGCGTCGGATCATGGTGGGCGACGTGCCCGTGGGTGGGGGCGCTCCCATCTCTGTTCAGTCCATGACGACGACGAAGACACACGACATCGGTGCCACGCTCCAGCAAATCGCTGAGCTGACCGCGGCCGGTTGCGACATCGTGCGCGTTGCGTGCCCGACGGATAAGGACGCGGATGCGCTTGCGATCATCGCCAAGCAGTCGCGTATCCCGGTGATCGCCGACATCCACTTCAAGCCGAAGTACGTCTTCCAGGCAATCGAGGCGGGCTGCGGTGCGGTGCGCGTCAACCCGGGCAATATCCGTAAGTTCGACGATCAGGTCAAGGACATCTGCAAGGCCGCCTCCGATCACGGGGTGTCGCTGCGCATCGGCGTCAACGCCGGTTCGTTGGACCCGCGCCTGCTTAAGAAGTACGGCCGCGCGACGCCCGAGGCGCTGGTCGAGTCCGCGATCTGGGAGGCCTCCCTCTTTGAGGAGAATGACTTCCACGACTTCAAGATCTCGGTGAAGCACCATGATGTGCTGACGATGATTCAGGCCTACCGCATGCTGTCAGAGGCGGGGGATTGGCCGCTGCATCTGGGCGTCACCGAGGCGGGTCCGGCCTTCCAGGGCACCATTAAGTCTGTCTCCGCGTTCTCGATCCTGCTCGCTGAGGGCATCGGCGATACGATCCGCGTGTCCCTGTCCGCTCCTCCCGTTGAGGAGGTCAAGGTCGGCACGAAGATGCTGGAGTTCATGGGCTTGCGTGACAAGACTCTGGAGATCGTCTCGTGTCCGTCCTGCGGTCGTGCTCAGGTGGATGTGTGGACGCTCGCGGAGAACGTGACCGAGGGGCTGAAGGACCTGACCGTTCCGCTGCGCGTTGCTGTCATGGGCTGCGTTGTCAACGGGCCGGGCGAGGCCCGAGAGGCAGACCTCGGTGTTGCTTCCGGCAACGGTAAGGGACAGATTTTCATTCGAGGCGAGGTTGTTGAGACCGTGCCGGAGGATCAGATCGTCGAGACTCTCATCCGTCGCGCGAATGCCCTTGCCGAGGAGCTCGGGCTCGAACCGGGTTCCGGTAGCGTCGAGGTTTCCCCGATCACCGCCCCGGAGGTCAAGCTGCCGGGCATCGACTTCTGAGCTTTCACAAGGAGTATCACATGCGTTTTCGTACTCTTGCGTGCCTGTCACTCGTTGCGGGTGCTTGCGCTGTGGCGGCCACGGGCTTCCCGCGGCGCATCGGCCTGACAGCGTCTCAGGCGGACGTGTCGCTGCCTGGTGACCTGGTTCTTCCAGGCGCGAATGTGGTTGTCGACCGAGGCATTGCGATTGACGCACCGGCGTCCATCGTCTGGGACGTGCTCGGTCATGTGTTCGAGCCTGAGGACGAGTCCACGGTCATCGATATCGAGGACGAGGATCATATCCTGATGCGCGTCGCACCGCCTGGCGCCCCGGAGGGGGCCGAGGCCTCGGGCACGTGTGTGATCGCTCTGCTGCCCCTGTCGCCGTCGCGTACGCTGCTGCACATCCGTGAGCGTCATGTGGCGCAGGGCCGTGAGCGCGTACTCGTGTGGGCGGGAGTCACCGCAGAGTCCCTCTCGTCGCTGTCCATGCTGCGCGATTTGCGCGATGCGTGCGTTGGTGGGCTTGTTGATGCCTGATTAGTCTCGTTTCCGACCTTTCGGTTGGACAGATATCCCCGTTGGTGTTGTAGTATCGCTAGGTACGCAACGCCAACGGGGATGTTGCTTTTGTCCGAAGGGGGACGCAATGGTCGCCAACTCCACCGCTCTGATCGCACTCGTGGGCCTCGCTATCGCTCTTGTCTGGGCGTGGGCATGGTTCGGAATCGGTGCGAGCGCGCGCCGTGTCTCCGTGCGTCTGGAGCTGGGCGGTGGCAATGCGGCTGGCGAAATGGGGCGGGTCGTGTGGCCGCTGATGCCATTGCTGTCCGTTCTGTGGTTCCTGACTGCCGATCTGATGGCCCGCGAGGCGCGTGGGCTCGACACCCTTGGTTCCCTCGGCCTCGTGATCGGCGTTCTTGTGCTCATGGCGGCCGCGGCCGTCCAGGCTCTCTACTTTGGTGGTCTGCCCGAGTGGGCATACCCGGGTTGGATGGCACGCCGTTACTACGCGTCGCACCCGGGTGCCCGTGAGCGCGAGCTCGGCGCCCGCGCCGCGATCTGAGTGCTGCTACTGCCTCGATGAGGGGCTACACGGCTGTGCCGGTGGCCTCAGAGGCTTTGCGTGCCGTACTCTTGGAGCATGCTTCGAAATCTCTCGACTTTCTTCCTGCGAACCCTGCGTGAAGACCCGGCCGACGCCGAGGTTAACTCGCATAAGCTTCTGGTGCGTGCTGGTTACATTCGCCGCTGCGCCCCCGGCATCTACACGTGGCTGCCCCTCGGCCTGCGCACCCTGCGCAAGATCGAGGAGATCGTCCGCGAAGAGATGGATGCGATGGGCGCGCAGGAGGTCCATTTCCCGGGACTGATCCCTGCAGACCCCTACAAGGCAACGAACCGCTGGGAAGAGTACGGTCCGACGCTGTTCAAGCTCAACGACCGCAAGGGCGGCGACTACCTGCTGGCCCCCACGCACGAGGAGATGTTCACTCTTCTCGTGAAAGACATGTACTCCTCGTACAAGGATCTGCCCGCCACGCTGTACCAGATTCAGACGAAGTATCGCGACGAGGCTCGTCCGCGCGCGGGTCTGATTCGTGGCCGTGAGTTCGTGATGAAGGACGCCTACTCGTTCGACATTGACGACGAGGGGCTGAACGCTTCCTACCAGGCCGAGCGTGACACCTACGAGCGCATCTTCCAGCGTCTGGGCCTGCCGTACGTCATTGTTTCCGCGATGAGTGGCGCGATGGGTGGTTCGCGCTCCGAGGAGTTCCTGCATCCCTCGCCGATCGGTGAGGACACCTTCGTGGCGTCCCCGGGTGGCTACGCCGCCAACGCGGAGGCCGTGACGACCCCCGTTCCTGACGTTCAGGATGCGTCCGGCGTTCCAGCTCCGGTTGAGGTGCCGACTCCCGACGCGTCGACGATCGAGGCGCTCGTGGACCTGCTCAACGAGCGCTACCCGCGCGAGGATCGTCCCTGGACCGCGGCAGACACGCTGAAGAACGTCGTCGTGGCGCTGACGCACCCCGATGGTGAGCGCGAGCTCCTCGTCGTGGGTGTGCCCGGTGACCGCGATGTCGATATGAAGCGTCTCGAGGCTTCCGTTGCTCCCGCCGAGGTTGAGATGGCCTCGGACTCCGACTTTGAGCCGCACCCTGAGCTGGTGCGCGGCTACATCGGCCCCACGGTGCTTGGCCCCAACTCGCCGGGGCGCGTCGTGGACGAGGAGGGTAACGTCTCCGGTTCTGTGCGCTACCTGGTTGACCCGCGCGTCGTCGAGGGGACCGCCTGGGTGACCGGCGCGAACGCCGAGCAGCGTCACATCCTGAACCTGGTCATGGGCCGCGACTTCACGGCTGACGGCACGATCGAGGCCGCTGAGGTGCGCGAGGGCGACCTGGCTCCCGACGGTTCGGGCCCCCTCCACCTCGAGCGTGGTATCGAGATCGGCCATATCTTCCAGCTGGGGCGCAAGTACGCCAATGCCTTGGGCCTGACCGTGCTCGACGAGAACGGCAAGACTCAGGTCGTCACGATGGGTTCGTACGGCATTGGCGTCACTCGCGTGATGGCCGCTCTGGCCGAGGCCAACTGCGACGAGAAGGGTCTGAGCTGGCCTGCTCAGATCGCGCCCTTCGACGTGCACGTGCTGGCGACCGGCAAGGGTGACGAGGTCTTCGACACCGCGCAGTCTCTCGGCGAGCAGCTTGACGCTGTCGGCCTGGACGTCCTCGTCGACGATCGCCGTAAGGTGAGCGCTGGAGTGAAGTTCAAGGACTACGAGCTTGTGGGCGTGCCTTTCGGCCTGGTCGTTGGCCGCTCGCTGGCCGACGGCGAGGTGGAGATCCGCGTGCGCGCCACCGGCGAGACCATCGTCGTCCCCGTCGACGAAGCCGTCACTCGCCTGCGCGAGCTCCACGCCGCGGCCCTGAAGGGGGAGTGACATGGCTATTCGTCCCATCCGCATTATCGGCGACCCGGTCCTGCGTACCGTGTGTGACCCGATCACGGAGATCACCCCGAATGTGAAGGCCCTCGTTGAGGATCTTCTCGAGGGTGTCGACATGGACGGTCGCGCTGGTCTGGCCGCCAACCAGATTGGCGTCAGCCTGCGCGCGTTCTCCTGGAATATTGACGGCGAGATCGGCTACGTGCTCAACCCTCGTATCGTGGCGTTGAGCGAGGACGAGTACCAGGACGGCGATGAGGGCTGTCTGTCGGTTCCCGAGCTCTGGTACCCGACCGAGCGCGCCTGGTATGCGCGCTGCGAGGGCACCGACCTGGACGGCAAGAAGGTTGTCGTCGAGGGTGAGGAGCTGATGGCTCGCTGCATTCAGCATGAGTGTGACCACCTCGACGGTCACATTTACATCGATCGCCTGGATCGCGCGACCCGCAAGAAGGCGCTGCGAGACATTCGCAACGCCGGTTTCTAAGCATCGAGCGTTGTCGTGGCGTGGACGCGCCGGGGAATGGAGTGCATTCCCCGGCGCGTTCGACTATCCTGTAACTACATCGTGTGCGCTGTTAAGGCGCAGATCATTGCGACTCTCGGCTGTTTAGGGCGTAGGGGAAGACGATCCTGACAAAGCCAACAGGAGGAACAATGAGAGGGTCATACACCCGCGGTGTACTTTTTGTGCACTCAACACCGCCCGCTCTGTGCCCGCATATCGAGTGGGCGCTGGGCACCGCGCTCGGCCAGGAGGTCCACCTCCAGTGGTCGGATCAAGAGGCGGCGCCGGGCATGGTTCGCTGCGAGTTCTCGTGGGTCGGACCGGTTGGCTCGGGCGCCCGTTTGGCGTCCGCTCTGCGTGGTTGGGAGCACCTGCGCTACGAGGTGACGGAGGAAGCCACCGCCTCGAGCGACGGCGGACGCTGGTGTCACACGCCTTCCCTGGGTATTTTCCACTCGCAGATGGACACGGTCGGCAACGTCGTTGTCCCCGAGGATCGTATTCGCGCGGCCCTGGAGTCTGCGACCACGTACGAGGAGCTCCGCGAGGGCCTCGACCTGGCCCTCGGCCAGGCGTGGGACGATGAGCTTGAGTCCTTCCGCCATGCGGGTGCCGGTGCCCCCGTGCGCTGGCTGAATAACCGGGTCGGCTGATGGGTTCAATTGCCGATCTGCTCGGTGACCAGCTGCGCGCAGGCTTAGCGCAGCTGGTCGATCCCAATGCGTCTGACGACGCGCCCGGCGCGGCCCCGGCCTCGTCGGAGAGCAGGGTTGACACCGCGCAGGACCGTGCTCGCGAGGCCGCGATGGTGGCTGTGCTCGACGAGGTGGAGCTTGACCCCGCCGATGCTCGCGGGGAGCTCACGTTGCGTGGCGACCTCGACATGGATGATGTCTCCCTCTACGCCGTCGTCGCGCGCGTCGAGCGCGAGGCCAAGGTGGCTCTCGCGGATGTTGCGATCGAGGAATGGGTGACGCTGGCTGACCTGCTTGACGCGGTTACTGACGTCGTGTCCAATCACTAACGAAAGAGCTGATTACGGGAGTCTCAACGACTTCTCCAATGTTCGTAAAGTGCCGGAGTTTCGGGCCTACAGGGCCTACCATGGAGGCGCATCGGCCGGAAGGAAACGGCCGGAGAACAGACGGAAGGAACAACGTTGACCCGCACCGAAGAAGATCTGCTTGGCACCCGCGAAGTACCCGACGACGCGTACTGGGGCATTCATACGTTGCGCGCCATCGAGAACTATCAGATCTCGGGGCGCACGATCAATGAGGCGCCCGAGCTGATTCGCGCTTTCGCCCAGGTGAAGAAGGCGTGCGCGATGGCGAACATGCAGCTCAAGGCGATGAAGCCGTCAAAGGCCGAGGCGATCATCGCCGCGTGCGACGAGATCATCGAAAACGGCCGCTGCATGGACCAGTTCCCCGTCGACCAGTTCCAGGGCGGTGCCGGCACCTCCGTCAACATGAACGCGAATGAGGTCATCGCGAACCTGGCACTGGAGATCCTCGGTGAGGACAAGGGCCGCTACGACATCATCAACCCCAATGACCACGTCAACCGCTCGCAGTCGACGAACGACGCCTACCCGACGGCCTTCCGCATTGCGCTGTGGCGTAAGGTGAATCGCCTGCGCAAGGCCATCGATGAGCTGGCCGACGCGTTCGACGAGAAGGGTGCCGAGTTCCGCCACATCCTGACGATGGGGCGCACGCAGCTGCAGGACGCCGTCCCGATGTCGCTGGGCAGCGAATTCTCCGCGTTTGCGCACACGCTCCGCGAGGAGGATGAGCGCCTGGTCAACAACGCCGAACTGCTCCTGGAAACGAACCTGGGCGCAACCGCTATCGGTACCGGTCTGAACACGCCCGATGGCTACCAGCAGGTCGTCGTGCGTCACCTGCGCCGCATCACGGGTGCACGCGTTGTCGGCTCTCCCGATCTCCTCGAAGCCACCTCTGATACCGGCGCCTATGTCTCCATGCACGCGACCATCAAGCGCAGCGCCGTCAAGCTGTCGAAGGTCTGCAACGACCTGCGTCTGCTGGCTTCCGGCCCTCGCGCTGGCCTGAACGAGATCAACCTTCCGAAGATGGCCGCGGGCTCGTCGATCATGCCCGCCAAGGTCAACCCGGTTATCCCCGAGGTCGTCAACCAGGTCTGCTTCAAGGTGATTGGCAACGACCAGACCGTGACCATGGCGGCCGAGGCTGGCCAGCTTCAGCTCAACGTCATGGAGCCCGTTATCGCCCAGGCGCTCATCGAGTCGATCAACCTGCTCGTCAACGCGTGCGATACCCTGCGTGAGCGCTGTGTGAATGGCATTACCGCCAATCCGGACGTGTGCCGCCACTACGTGGAGAACTCCATCGGTATCGTCACATACTTCAACGACGTGATCGGTCACCACCTGGGCGACGTCGTCGGTAAGCGTGCCGCCGCAGAGGGTAAGACCGTCCGCGAGGTCATCCACGAGATGGAGCTCCTCTCGGAGGAGGAGGTCGAGCGTATTCTCTCGCCCGAGAACCTCGCGCACCCGAAGTACGCGGGCACCGACGAGAGCTGATTATCCGCTGCCCACAGACGAGGCCGGGGATCCCGCGTGGGTCCCCGGCTTTTGTTGTTGGTACGTGACGGCGCTAGGGGAGGAGCGACTCTTTGAATGAACGAACGAAGGTGCCGAAACGCTCCACACGGTCCGAGAAGTAGCGGTAGATGCGCCTGCGCGCGTCTCCGACGTATTCGACGGTGTGCAGATCCTCGTAGCGGAAACGGCCCTGCTCGTCGATGAGTGAGGGGACCACCAGGCGCTGGGTAATCTCGCAGCGGAAGTGCGTGTAGGTGCCATCCTCTGTGGCCTCCAGGACGCGGCAAACGAGACTCATTTGGGAGTCATCGAGGACGGGAATGCCGTCATAGTCGCTTGATGCCACGCGGGCATCGCCAAGCTTATTCCCACCAGAGACAGTGCCTGCATACTCGAAGAGGCCCATCGCCTCAGGCCCGAAGAGGTTCAGTGAGCACACGCCGGAGCGCTTGATCGCGCGTGCCGCGTGCGTCGTCGAATCGCAGCCGATCATGACCATCTGTCCCAGTGAGTACGAGGAAGACCCCGTCGTGATTCCGACGCCGACAGCATCGTCGGGGTAGGCCAGGATGTAGACGGGAAAGCCGTAGTAGAACTTTTCGGTGTCGTAGGGAACGTGCATGCATCCATTGTGCGCCGCGCGCTTCGGGAGGGCAGGGGCTATCCCACCTGTCGGGGAAAGAGAGGAGGCCGGGAACCCCGCGTGGGGATCCCCGGCCTCGTCTTCATGACCGCTGGGCGCCGCGATGGAGGAGCGCGGGCCTAGCGACGATCACTCCTCGCCAGCGTGGTCATTGCCCTGGATCGCGTAGTTGAAGAGCTCGTACTTGTCGATCGCCTGCTGGACGACCGACGGGTCGACCTGGCCCTTCTCGGCGAGGGCGGCCAGCGTGCGCACGACCATCGACTCCGCGTCGATGTGGTACCAGCGGCGAGCAGCACGGCGGGTGTCGGAGAAGCCGAAGCCATCCGCACCGAGCACATGGTAGTCGCCCGGGACCCACTGACGGATCTGATCAGGCAGCATGCGATCGAAGTCGGAGGAGGCCACGAACGGACCCTCGCGACCCGCGAGCTTCGTCGACACGTAGGGGGTGCGGCGCGGCGCGGACGGGTGCAGGTAGTTGTGCTCCTCGGCGTCCAGGCCGTCGCGGCGCAGCTCGTTCCACGAGGTCACGGACCACACGGCGGCGTCCACGCCCCAGTCACGAGCCAGCAGCTCACGAGCTTCGCGTGCCCACGGCACGCCGACGCCAGAGGCGAGCAGCTGAGCCTTGGGGCCGCCGAAGTTCTGGTGCTCCTCGACGTTGTAGATGCCCTTGATGATGCCCTCGACGTCGACGTTCTCCGGCTCGGCGGGCTGACGGATCGGCTCGTTGTACACGGTGATGTAGTACATGACGTTCGGATCGCGGCCATCCGCGTCGCCGTACATGCGCTGCAGGCCATCCGCCATGATGTAGCGGATTTCGTACGCGTACGCCGGGTCGTAGGACACGAACGCGTGGTTCGTGGCAGCCAGGACCTGCGAGTGGCCGTCCATGTGCTGCAGGCCCTCGCCCGCAAGCGTCGTGCGGCCCGCGGTGGCGCCGATGACGAAGCCCTTCGTCATCTGGTCGCCCGCCGCCCAGAACTGATCACCCGTGCGCTGGAAGCCGAACATCGAGTAGAAGATGTAGATCGGAACCATCGGCAGGTCGTGCGTGGCGTATGCCGTGCCGACGACCTGGAAGGCGGCGGCCGAGCCGGCCTCGGTGATGCCCGTGTGCATGATCTGTCCGCGCTCGGACTCGCGGTAGGACAGCATCATGTCAGCATCCACGGGCGTGTACGACTGGCCGGTCGTGTTGAAGATCTTCGCCGACGGGAAGATCGCGTCCAGGCCGAAGGTGCGGGCCTCGTCGGGGATGATCGGCACGAAGTACTTGCCGACCTGCTTGTCCTTGATGAGGTCCTTGAACAGGCGCACGAGGGCCATGGTCGTTGCGACCTCGAGCTTGCCGGAGCCCTTCGAGAGTGCCTCGAAGGGGCGGGTGGGCAGCTCGGGGAGCTTGGGCGCACGGTCGGCGCGGCGCTCGGGCACCCAACCGCCGAGGATCTCGCGGCGCTCCTTCATGTACTGCAGGGCCGGGTGATCGGCCGGCGGCATGTAGTACGGGGGCATGTAGGGATCGCGCTCGAGTTCCTCGTCCGTGATCGGGATCTGCAGGCGATCGCGCAGCTGCTTGGCGTCCTCGAGGGTCAGCTTCTTCATCTGGTGCGTCGAGTTACGGCCGGCGAAGTGCGAGCCGAGGGCGTAGCCCTTAATCGTGTGCGCGAGGACGACGGTCGGCTGGCCGGTGTGGTCCATGGCTGCCTTGTAGGCTGCGTAGACCTTGCGGTAGTCGTGGCCGCCGCGCTTGAGCTCCCAGAGCTGCTCGTCGGTCCAGTTCTTGACCATTTCCTTGGTGCGCGGGTCGCGGCCAAAGAAGTGCTCACGCACGTAGGCGCCGTCGTTCGCGCGGAAGGTCTGGTAGTCGCCGTCCAGGGTCTCGTTCATGACGTGGACGAGGGCATCGTCCTTGTCGGCGGCGAGCAGCTGGTCCCAGCCGCGGCCCCAGATAACCTTGATGACGTTCCAGCCTGCGCCCTTGAAGAAGGCCTCGAGTTCCTGGATGATCTTGCCGTTACCGCGCACCGGGCCGTCGAGACGCTGCAGGTTGCAGTTGATGACGAAGGTCAGGTTGTCCAGGCGCTGCTGGGCGGCGAGCTGGAGCATGCCGCGGGATTCGGGTTCGTCCATCTCACCGTCGCCGATGAAGGCCCACGTGTGCTGCTGCGACGTGTCCTTGATGCCGTTCATGAACAGGTAGCGGTCGAACCACGCCTGGTAGATGGCCTCGGCGGGACCCAGGCCGAGCGAGACCGTGGGGAATTCCCAGAAGTGCTCGAGCTGGCGCGGGTGCGGGTACGAGGGCAGGCCGTGCTCCGTGGAAACCTGCTGACGGAAGCCGTCCATCTCTTCTTCGGAGAGGCGACCCTCGAGGAAGGCACGGGCGTAGGGGCCGGGAGAGGCGTGTCCCTGGAAGAACACGTGGTCGCCGCCGCCGGGGTGGTCCTTGCCGCGGAAGAAGTGGTTGAGGCCGACCTCGTAGAGGGTGGCAACCGAGGCGTAGGAGGAGATGTGTCCGCCGACCTTGACGCCGGGGCGCTGGGCGCGCGTCACCTGGACGGCGGCGTTCCAGCGAATCCAGCGGCGGTATTCGCGCTCCATGGCCTCGTCGCCGGGGAAGTAAGGCTCCTGGTCAACGGGAATGGTGTTGACGTAGGGGGTCGTGTACTCCTGGGGGAGCTGAACGCCGTTGCGGCGCGCCTCGTCCAGCATGTGCAGCAGGATGTAGCGCGCGCGGGGGCCGCCCTTTTCGTTGATGAGCCCGGACAGGGACTCAACCCATTCGGCGGTCTCCTGGGGGTCGTTGTCGGGAACCTGAGGAATCAGGCCGTTGACGACGGGGTGGGACTCGTGGAGTTGGCTCACGGTGTACCTTCTCGCTTGACTCGGTGCTGCTCGCGCAGCGTGCGTGGGCGATGTCCTCGGGCGACATCGCGCATATCGGGACCATTGTCCCACTATTGGGGATCCTTTGCGAGTGTTTGCCTCGCGTATCGACTATGAGGTGCGTATCACCGGCGTATCGATCTTCTGTGCCGCATAAATTCCCAGCTCAGGCGGGGCCGCAGGCGGGGCGGTGTTTCATGGTTGTTCATCCCTTGCATTCCAGCAGCTTCAATGCCCTAGGATGAAGGCGTGAACGTTGATATGACACTGAGCGTCAGCTCGTTGATGGGCGGTGCTGCGTGATGGCAGTGAGCCTGGGTTTTGCGTCCGATGCGATCGTGCAGGAGTTCTACGTCGATGACGACGTGGATCAGGCCGTGCGCGAAGCGATTGAAGGGGAGACGGGGCATCCGCTCGTTGACGTCGATTACGCGGACGTCGTGGACGGTGCGATCGTCTGGTGGCGCGCGGACGACGCCGAGGAAGAGGACCTCGCGGACGTCCTCGTGGACGCGATGTCGAACCTGGATGACGGCGGGCTGATTTGGGTGCTGATTCCCAAGCCGGGACGCCCCAACTCCGTGCGTGTGGGCGACGTGGAGGAGGCCGCGGAGATCGCTGGCCTGCATGCGACGACCTCGACGGCGCTGGGAGACAACTGGGCGGGCGTGCGCCTGACCGCGCGTCCGCGTTCGCGCCGCTAGTTTTTCGACGAGGCCTGGGCTCCTCAGCGCTGCCCTGTGCTGTGACCCTCGGCCTCGGATATGACCGTGCGTGCCCGTTCTGGTAGATTGGCGCGTGCGTGGGGCCTTTAGCTCAGTTGGCTAGAGCGTCTGGTTTACACCCAGAAGGTCATCGGTTCGAGCCCGGTAGGGCCCACAAAACGCCCAGGGGCCGGAAGCGAAAGCTTCCGGCCCCAACGCGTACCCGCAGGTGTCATTCGATGACTGGCTTTGCTTTCTGCTGTTTCAGCTTGTGCTTGGTCGCTTCGAGATTCTCTCGCACTGTTTTGGTGAGCGGGTAGTCTTCGTCCAGGACGCGAGTACAGTCGGTGAGGACCTGCTCAAACTGGGTGATGGCTTCAGTGATGCGGCCAGCTGCGGCATATGCGCAGGCCAGGTTGTTGCGCGAGGAGAGTGTTTCGGGATGGACTGAGCCAAGGATACGGATGCTGTTGGCGGAGACCTGCTCATAGAGATCGATGGCCTCGGTCAGGCGACCCTCCTCCTGGTATGCGTATGCGAGGTTGTTGCGTGAGGTAAGTGTATGGGGGTGGTCTTCGCCCAGGATCCGGATACTGTCGGCGAGGATCTGCTCAAATATGGGGGTTGCTATGGTGAAGTTACCCGCTGACACGTATGCGTATGCGAGGTTATTTCGTGCGGTGAGTGTCTGGGGGTGGTCTTCGCCCAGAAGACTGGTGCTATCGGCGAGGACTTGCTGCAACTGGGAAATCGCTTCGGTGAAGCAACCAATAGACTGATACGCGTATGCAAGGTTGTTGCGCGAGGCGAGCGTGTCGGGGTGGTCGTCGCTCAGGATGCCGATGCGGTCGGTGAGGACCTGCTCGTACAGAGCGATAGACTCTTCTGGACGGTTCGCGGCCAAGTAAGCGCCTGCAAGGTTGTTGCGCGAGGCGAGCGTGTCGGGGTGCTTGTCGCCTAGGATTCGAATGCGGTCGCTGAGGACCTGCTCGAACAGTGTGATCGCCTCATTTAGGCGGCCCGCCTTCTCGTATGTGGTTGCG